>NZ_JBYBKW010000003.1:0-323075 GCF_057475285.1 Paenalcaligenes sp. DL 309 | reverse complement strand
GGTTCATAGTGATCAAGGTTGGCACTATCAAAACCGTGCGTATCAGACACTTTTAATCGAACGGGGACTGACACAGAGCATGTCTCGCCGAGGAAACTGCTTGGATAATGCCGTCATAGAAAGCTTCTTTGGTACCTTAAAATCCGAATTATTCCATCTGCAAAAATGGCAATCGGTAGAGCAGCTTAAAAAAGCAATTGATGAGTATATTTACTATTACAATCACGAACGGATTAAACTAAAACTAAAAGGACTGAGTCCGGTGCAATACCGAATTCAGTCCTTAAGTGCCCACTAAAATAAACCGTTCAACTATTGGGGGTCAGTTCACCTTGAAGTGGCTTTTCTCTTTTTACTAATTATGACCCTATCATTTCAAGATTCCTCTAGCACCTGATGTAAACCTTGCTTTTCCAAGAGATCATTTAAATGCTCCCAGTTATCGAAAGATATTTGCAAATAACCTTTATTTTTAGCATTTGTTTTAATGCTTACAGATGTGCCTAAATAATCGGCTAGTGCAGTTTCAAAGCGCACAATATCGGGAGCTTTTGTCTTTTGTTGCGGCGCAGCATTCTGCTGCAGCTCACCATTCAAAAACTTATTAACTAAACGCTCCGTCTCTCGCACGGATAAGCGCTTAGCCACCACCTCATTTGCCAACATAATTTGCGAGGCTGCCTCTACCGATAACAAAGCTCTGGCATGCCCCATATCAATATCACCAGCCAAAAGCATAGTTTGTACTGATTCCGCTAAATTAAGTAACCGTAATAAATTACTAGTAGCAGACCTAGATCTCCCTATGGCTTGTGCTGCTTGCTCATGTGTGTACTCAAACTCTTCTATTAAACGCTTTACACCCTGAGCCTCTTCAAGAGGGTTTAGGTCTTCACGCTGCATATTCTCAATCAGTGCGATAACAGCTGCTTTTTTATCATCTATATCTCGCACTAATGCAGGTATATTTGTTAAGCCTGCAATATCCGCTGCTCTGAATCTACGCTCTCCAGCTATAATTTCATACTTAATAGGACCGCTTTCTTTAATAGGGCGCACCAAAATAGGCTGTAACAATCCTTGGCTTTTAATTGATTCAGCCAAATCATTAAGGGCGCCTTCATCCATGAGAGTTCGCGGCTGATATTTTCCAGCTTGGATTTGTTTTAACGGTACAAGCTGCACTCCCTCCACCTCTTCAGCTGGGCGCTTACCTAACTCACCAACGCTCGAAGCATCCGCACCTAATAAGGCATCTAAGCCTCTTCCTAGTCCTTTGGGTTTGCGTGTTGCCATTTTTTATCCTATTTAAAACCGATTACTATGACTTCAGACGTTTAATTAACTCACGCCCAAACTCCATATAAGCTTTTGCTCCACTCGAGCTCTTATCATAATTTACCCCTGGTATGCCATGACTAGGAGCTTCAGCTAAGCGTATATTTCTTGGGATCTTGGTTTTGAACACCTTATCAGCAAAATACTGTTCTATTTGCTCTGAAACCTGTCTTTGTAATGTAATCCTGCCATCAAACATCACACGCAACAAACCAATAAGCTCAAGCTCATCATTAATATTGCTATACACCCGTTTGATCGTATTCACCAAATCAGACAAACCTTCTAAGGCAAAATACTCACACTGCATGGGGATAATTACCCCGTGCGCAGCGGCTAAGCCATTTAAGGTTAATAACGATAAAGTTGGTGGGCAGTCAATTAATATAAAATCATACTCATCTTGACAAAATCTAAGCGCTTGTTTTAACTGTTGCTCACGCTCAGCCATCTGCACTAAATCAATCTCTGCTCCTGACAGCTCTCTATTTGCTGCCAATACATCATAGCCACCTGTCTCTGAATATTGCTTGCATTCAGCTATGGAGTTAGCACCAATCAGCACTTGATAAATGCTAAGTTCGCTATTGCTTTTATCTATACCACTTCCCATGGTGGCATTACCCTGGGGGTCTAAATCTATGAGCAAAACTTTTTTCTTTAATAAGCTTAATGCTGCAGCTAAATTAACAGTAGTTGTAGTCTTACCTACTCCACCTTTCTGATTAGCCACACAAAAAACATAATTTTGTTTTTTACTGCTCATGCTCCACCTTTTTTCAAATAGACTAAGCATCGTTCGGCTTCTAACTCTGGCACTGTTAACTCCTCAATTGAGGTAACCCTCCAGTCTGTTTGTTCTTCTAGAAGCGAGATTTCTTCTGCGGGATACTTTGCTTTCATCGCGATGATTTGGCCTGTAGGCTTTAGGTGCTTTTCAGACAAACTTACAAAATCAACTAAAGAAGCAAAAGCTCTAGATATAATTAAATCAGCATCAAAATATTCAGCTTGCTCAATACGTACATGATGCGCATGAAGATTTTTAAGTTTTAAAACGGCTGACATTTGGCGCACAAATGCCATTTTTTTCTCAACAGCATCTACACAATGCACGTTCCACGTGGAACCCATCACCGCTAAAACCACCCCTGGTAACCCTCCACCAGACCCCACATCGACAATCTTGAGCTCTTCAGAAGTTTTATTCTTAGCTATTGCTTGTACGGCAGGAACCACGGCAAGACTGTCAAATATATGCTGCACTAGCATTAAATCTGGGTCTCGCAATGCCGTTAAATTATACGTTTTATTCCAACGATTCAACTGCTGCAAATAAAGCTGTAGTGTATTAATTTGCTCTATACTTAAATTTAAACCTAGCGCCTGAGAGGCTTTGAGCGTTCGCTGCTCAAAATCCTTAATTTTCATTATTTTCCTTTAACTGTAGCTGTAAAACGTTTTATATACACTAACAGCAAAGAAATAGCAGCTGGAGTTACGCCAGAGATGCGGCTTGCTTGCCCTACGGTTTCTGGCGCGGCTTCTTCAAGTTTATTTACAACCTCATGCGACAAACCAGAGATTATACTGTAATCAAAACCCACTGGAATCTTAGTCTGCTCTAAGGCGGCCTGCTTACTTACATCCGTTTTTTGACGTGCCACATAACCAGCATACTTAATTTCTATTTCTACTTGATCAGTAACTTTTTTTTCTAACTGTAAATCTGCTAATACTGCAGTTTGATCTTCAGCACGTACCAATTCAAACAGCTTATTGTAATTCATCTCTGGGCGTTTTAGTAAATCATGCATAGCATACTCACGCTCAATCGTTCTACCTAAAACAGCTTTTTGCGTTTCAGCAGATACTAATCTTGGATTAATCCATACTGATTTCAAGCGTTCAATTTCAGCTGCAACAGCATCACGTTTAAGGCAAAACGCATTCCATCTAGCTTCATCTACAATACCTAATTTATACCCTATTTCTGTAAGACGAGCATCTGCATTATCTTCTCGTAAAGAAAGACGGTATTCGGCCCTAGAGGTAAACATTCTATAAGGCTCAGTCACTCCTCTAGTGATTAAATCATCCACTAAAACACCTAAATAGGCCTCGTCACGCCCTGGATACCAAGGCTCTTGCTCTCGTATCAACTGCACTGCATTAATCGCTGCTAATAAGCCTTGAGCCCCTGCTTCTTCATATCCGGTGGTGCCATTAATTTGACCTGCAAAAAACAAACCATTTATTACTTTTGTTTCTAAAGTGGGTTTTAAAGAGCGCGGATCAAAGTAATCGTATTCAATGGCATATCCAGGTCTGACGATGCGAGCATTTTCTAAACCTGGAAGACTATGAACTATGCCTACTTGTATGTCATAAGGCAGGCTTGTAGAGATACCATTGGGATAAATTTCTGTACTAGTTAATCCTTCGGGCTCTAAGAAAACCTGATGACTTTCTTTATCTGCAAACCGATGTATTTTGTCTTCAATAGAAGGACAGTAACGAGGCCCTAACCCTTCAATAGTGCCATCATCGCTATACATGGGTGATCTATCTAAGCCAGAGCGAATAATGTCATGAGTACGTTGGTTTGTATGAGTAACCCAGCATGGCATTTGTTGGGGATGCATAGAAGCATCGCCCATATAGGAAAACACAGGTACGGGGTTGGTATCACCATGTTGCTGCTCTAAGCGTGAAAAATCGATGGTATTCGCATCAATACGAGGCGGTGTACCTGTTTTAAGCCTGCCCTGCGGCAATGCCATCTCTTTTAAACGCTCAGCTAAAGTAATAGATGGAGGATCCCCTACGCGACCGCCTGAATAATTATCCAGTCCAACGTGTATACGGCCATTTAAGAAAGTTCCTACAGTTAAAATAACGGCCTTGGCTTTGAAACGTAAACCAAGCTGCGTAACTGCACCAATAACCCTATCGCCTTCTAGAATTAAATCATCAACCCCTTGTTGAAAAACCGTAAGATTAGGTTGATTTTGTACAATTTGACGTATAGCAGAACGGTATAAAGATCTGTCTGCTTGGGCACGAGTGGCCCTCACGGCAGGTCCTTTTGATTGATTTAAAATTCTAAATTGTATTCCTGCCTTATCCGTTGCTAAAGCCATCGCTCCGCCTAAAGCATCAATTTCTTTGACTAAATGACCTTTGCCAATACCACCGATAGAAGGATTGCATGACATTTGTCCAAGGGTATCGATGTTGTGGGTAAGCAGCAGTGTAGAAACTCCTGCGCGAGCCGCTGCTAAAGCAGCCTCAGTGCCAGCATGGCCCCCACCTACTACGATTAAGTCAAAAGAATCTGTGTAGTTCATTATTGCGTTAATAAAAATCTAAAAAAATATTATGGTGCACGCAGCCCGAAATGCGTAATTTTGCTTGAAAGCAATAAGACACTGAGCTGTGGATAAGTCTGTGGAGTAACTTGATTTTATCAATATAAAAAAGCCAAAAACGACAACAAGTAAAACCTAAGCTGTTGATTTAATTGAGAAAACATAAAAGAAAACAATTAAATTTTAATTATTCCTTGCTGTGGACAAGTCCAGATTTTTCGTAATAAATATTCGTAAAAAGAGAAAAATACTAAGTTTTAAAAGTTTGAGGATTGGATGAGGTCTCAGTATTGTGCCGTATGATGCATGGTTTTGTCAAAGACTCAAAACCCGTAGATTTACTGTTTTAACTACAAACTCTTGGTTTTGTAGAACAGTAAATGCTTATTGTTTACCGGGTAGCTTCTCTTGTTTTCCGCAAAGGCTTTTAGGTTATTTTAGCCTTTTCCTTATTAACATTAATAAGTATATATATACATAGTAATAGTGATAAGAGCCTGTGGATAAGTGGGATAACTCAAAAATAATAAATAAAAACAACAGCTTATATGAGTTTTTTGCTTTGGATAACCCTGTGGATTGTTGTGGATAGAATGTGGATAATTTTTGAGGTATGAGGAAAAACAAGAGTTATCCAGATATTATCCACAGCTTATTCACAGGCTTATCCACAGGCTATAATGGGGTTTATCGCTGATTTAAGTATGTTCAAAAGATGAGCTGAGGACTCTAAGTGGTTTGTATATTTACAGGTGACAGTTTGGGTTAAGCGTGCCAAAATTGTTTGCTTGCACTCTTCTCAGTTTAGGCGTTTTTGCAGCGCTAATATTAATAAATTAAATGGGACTGTATGTCAGAATCTACTGCTTTGCTACTTGCTCAAGAGTGGCGTAATGCTATTTTGTATTACCCAGAGGAAGTGAGAGATGCCGTTAAGCAAATTACCTTAGAAAATAAAAAAGAGTTGGCTGCTTTCTTCTATGAAAAAATGATGCAGGACTCAGCTGCTAAGCTGTTTTTATCAAATGAAACAGTACATGAACGTTTAATGCCCTCAATGCAAAACTGGTTAACGCAGTTATTTAGCGTAACCATAGAGGCTGATTTTATAGCTTTGATTGCTTTACAAAAAAAAGTTGGAGAGGTTCATGCACGCATTGATTTACCCGTACATTTGGTGTTACATGGTGCGCGTACCTTAAAGCATAAATTTAGTTTATTGCTTGATGAGGATAGTAGTTTGAGCTTAGAGTGCAAAGGGGAATCGCTTAAGTTAATTTCAGATTCTTTAGATATAGCTATGGAAGTTATGAGCCAGGCTTATGCCAGTAGTTATGATAGAAAATCCAGAGCTGAGGAATCGTACCGATTATTTTCAGCAGTACACAATGCAGCAGCTGAAAAAGGACGTCAACGTGCGGCTTTGCTTGATTGGGAAAATGAATTGATGTTTGCACTGACTATTGATGATAGCGTGAACCGGTTTATTAGTATTAGACAGTCAGATTTTGGCTTATGGTTTACTCATAAAGGCTTACATGCTTTTGATAATCTTCCTGAAACTGAAATAATTTTAAAATCCATTGAAACTATAGATGCGATTATTGAAAAATTAAAACATAAAAAAGCAGAAGATCGCGTAGCACTATTAAAAAAATTGAGAGTGGAATCTAGAAATATTCAATTAAATATGGATGCACTTTTTGATAAATACAATGACTTAGAAGCAGGTAGAGATGAGTTAACCCGTTTGTTAAGTCGAAAGTATTTATCAGTAGTATTGTCTAAAGAGGTTAACTATGCACGTAAGCGAGATATTTCGTTTGCTCTACTTGCTATAGATCTAGATTTTTTTAAACGTATTAATGACGCCCATGGTCATGCGGCGGGTGATATGGTGTTGCAGCAATTTTCCGAGTTGTTAGCGGAGCGTAGTCGTGCAGGCGATTATGTATTTCGTTTAGGGGGTGAAGAGTTCTTAATTTTATTGGTAGATATCAACCAAGAATCCGCTATACGGGTAGCTAATCAAATTTTACAAAAGGTTCGTGAGGAAAAGTTTTTTATTCCTAATGGTGATTTACTGTCTATTACGGCTAGTATAGGAGTCACGTTGTTTGATGGTCATCCTGACTATAGCCGTACCTTGAGTCGAGCTGATAAGGCTTTATATCAAGCTAAAGAAAGTGGCCGTGATAAAGTGGTTTTTTTAAACTAATACATATATGTCAGATCAATTATTTTTATTTTTTCAAAAAATATTACCTAAACGTTTTTTAACAGAAATGTTAGGAAAATTAGCAGAAATCAAGGGAGGTGGTTTAACCACCTCTTTTATTTCCTATTTTATAAAAAGATACGGAGTCAATATGAATGAAGCCGTTCATTCTAATCCGGCTTTTTACAAAACATTCAATGATTTTTTCACCAGAGAAATTAAAGCCGAGTTACGTCCTTTAGCTACGGCGCCCTTGATTAGTCCGGTTGACGGAGCCATTAGCCAAGCAGGCGATATTCAAAATGAGCAAATTTTTCAAGCTAAGGGGAGGTCATTTAGCACGGCCGCTTTACTAGGTGGTGATCACAGCTTAGCGCAATATTTTACAAATGGCTTGTTTGCAACCTTGTATCTAAGCCCTAAAGACTATCACCGCATTCATATGCCGTGCGCTGGGCGCTTAAAAACCATGATCTATATACCTGGGGACCTTTACTCAGTTAACCCCCTCACAGCACGCTCTATAGATGAACTGTTTGCGCGTAATGAGCGAGTGGTGTGCGTGTTTGAAAACGATGCAGGTCCTTTTGTACTGGTTCTAGTGGGGGCAACGGTAGTCGGCAGTGTGGCCACAACCTGGCATGGAGTGGTAAATAGCCCGCGCCCACATGGCATACGGCGCTGGGAGTATGACGGCAGTCTTTTATTAGAGCAAGGCGCAGAAATGGGGCGTTTTTTGTTAGGATCTACGGTAGTTATGCTCTTTCCTCAGGGTGATAGTTATCAATTAGAGTCTAGTTGGCAACCTGAGAAAGAGATTAAAATGGGTGAGGCAATGGCCACCCTGAATCATTTATAAAGCAAAAGCAAAGGATCAAAGAAATGAGTTTTTCTGTAAAAAAAGCACTAGAGCAACGTGCAGCCACGCGATTTTTTGATGCATCTAAGAAGTTAGATGATGCACAGATTACGGAGTTAACGCGTTTGGCTACATTGGCGCCTACGGCTTTCAATTTACAAAACTGGCACTTTATTGCTGTGAAAACGGCTGAAGCAAAACAACGTCTCTATGAGTCAGCGTTCAAGCAACAACGAATTTTAGATGCGGCGGTTACCTTTATTATTTGCGGCGAAATGGAGTCGCATAAAACCTTCGATAGGGTGACCAAAGTAATGATTGATCGTGGAGGGGTCCCAGAAGATGCCGCCGCCACTTGGCATGACAAAGTGAAGGCTGCCATGCACAACAACAGTGCTGCTCAGCACGCTGAGGCATTTAGGTCAGCGTCTTTAGGGGCTATGGCGCTTATGTTAGCGGCGCAAGAGCAAGGCTTAGCCACTGGCCCTATGAGCGGTTTTGATCCCGCTGCTATTCGCGCTACCTTTGACTTGCCTGAAACACGTATCCCAGTGGTGTTAGTTTCTGTGGGTTACGCTGCTGAGGGTAACACACCCCAGAATGCGCGTTTGGATATAGAGGAAGTGTTGGATATTGTGTAAAGAGACGGTTTTACTTCCCAATACAAAAACTAGAAAAGATCTCACCTAGTAAATCATCACTGGTAAAAGTGCCAGTGATTTCGCTTAGCTCGTTATGGGCTAAGCGCAGTTCTTCGGCGAATAGATCAAGAATTTGATCATCGTGTTGGGCGTGAGACTGAGCAATCTGTAGGTGCTCATCACAGCGATCTAACGCATGCAGATGCCTTTCTCTAGCCAACCAAGGTGATTCGGTGTGGGCAGACCAGCCGGCGATCTGTAAGAGACGCTGGCGTAATTTGTCTAAGCCCAGACCTGTTTGGGCGGAAATTTGCAAATGAAAATCACTATCTGCAGGTAAAGCTTGTTGTTTTTCGTCTGAGAGCAGATCGCATTTATTAAAAATTTGTAGTGTGGTGGTGTTTTTAGGTAGACGCGCCATAATGTCTTCATCAGCGGCATGGTGGGGATAGCGGGCGTCAAATAGATGTAATATTACATTTGCTTTGGCTATTTCTTGCCAACTGCGTTCTATACCAATGCTTTCCACTTTATCATCGGTACGGCGTAAACCAGCAGTGTCTACGATATGGATGGGGATGCCTTCAATGTGTATTAATTGTGTGACGCGGTCACGTGTGGTGCCAGCAATATCCGTCACAATAGCTACATCATCACCCGCCAAAGCATTTAACAAACTGGACTTTCCTACGTTTGGTTGACCTGCTAAAACCACATTTAAGCCATCACGTAATACTTGCCCTTGTTTGGCGTGTAAACGCAATTTTTGTAGATCGTCATCTATGCTTTTTAGCTGTTCAGCCGCTTGGTATTTTTCTAGAAAATCAATTTCTTCTTCGGGGAAGTCTAAGGTGGCCTCTACCAGCATACGCAAGTGAACGATGCGGTCTGCTAGCGCATTAATTTGCTTAGAAAAAGCGCCGCTAAGAGAAGCCATGGCGCCCTTAGCAGCAGCCTCAGAAGAGGCGTCTATAAGGTCTGCAACGGCTTCAGCTTGGGCTAAATCCATGCGGTCATTTAAAAAAGCGCGCTGCGTAAATTCGCCGGGTGCGGCATGACGTAAATCAAAAGCCGCACCCACTTCAAAGCAGCGATCTAATACGCGACGCAATACTGCTGTGCCCCCATGACCTTGCAGCTCTACCACATCTTCACCCGTGTAAGAATGTGGCCCAGGAAAGTACAAAGCAATGCCTTCATCAATGGCTTTACCTTGACCATCATTAAATGGCAGGAAATGGGCATGACGAGGTTGTAATACCTGCTTGAAAAAAGCCTGAATAAAGGGGTTTAAATCAGGGCCAGAGATACGTACAATACCAATACCACCACGCCCTGGAGCGGTGGTGATAGCGGCAATAGGATAAGAGGCAGTAAAGCTCATGGATTAATGATAATTAATAATTTATTATAAATAATATTATTTACGTGCAGCTAAAGCCTTCCGTACCCCATCACCATAGGCAGGGTCGGCTTGATGGAAATGCTCTAGTTGACGTTCAATAATAGCATCTGCTACGCCATCCATGGATTCGGCAATATTATTAAATAATTGCTGCTGCTGATCAGCAGACA
Organism: Paenalcaligenes sp. DL 309; assembly: GCF_057475285.1. NCBI lineage: Bacteria > Pseudomonadati > Pseudomonadota > Betaproteobacteria > Burkholderiales > Alcaligenaceae > Paenalcaligenes > Paenalcaligenes sp. DL 309. Next base: position 313,073 of record NZ_JBYBKW010000003.1, on the reverse strand, counting down.
TTAATCTAAATAAAGCACCCGGCTGAGAGTAATAGTCTTTGTCTTCGTGGTGATCCCAGTGGTCAGCGGCTTGACCATCTAAGGCCAATGCGGGCTCTTTGTAGCTGGACTCTTGCCATTCATTTTGACTATTTGGCTCGTAGTTTAGTTTACCGCCTTGGTTATCATCTACGCGCATGCTGCCATCACGGTGGTAGCTGTTATGGAAAGGACAGCGTGGCGCATTAACGGGGATTTGGCTGTGATTAATGCCCAAGCGATAGCGATGTGTATCACCATAAGCAAACAGACGGCCTTGCAACATACGATCTGGTGAGTAGCCAATACCCGGCACAATATTGCCCGGTGTAAATGCGGCTTGCTCAACTTGAGCAAAGTAGTTATCTGGATTTTTATTGAGCTCTAATACACCCACATCGATAAGGGGGAAATCAGCGTGTGGCCAAACTTTAGTTAAATCAAAGGGATTGATGTGATAGTTTAGAGCCTCTTCTTCCGTCATGACTTGAATGCGTAAATTCCAGCGTGGGAAGTTTTGATTTTCAATGTTTTTGTAAAGATCACGAATGGCACTTTCACGATCATTGGCTACTACAGCGGCCGCTTCTTCATTAGTGTAATTCGCAATACCTTGCTGAGTTTTGAAATGGAACTTCACCCAGTGACGCACGCCTTCAGCATTAATTAAGCTGTATGTGTGAGAGCCAAAACCGTGCATTTGACGGAAGTTTTTTGGCAGGCCACGATCACTCATCAAAATTGTGACTTGGTGCAATGACTCAGGGCTTAAAGACCAGAAATCCCACGCGGCTTCCATGTTACGTAAGTGGGTACGCGGGTCACGTTTCTGGGTGTGAATGAAATCTGGAAATTTCAGAGAGTCACGCACAAAGAAAACGGGGGTGTTATTGCCCACCATATCCCAGTTACCTTCATCGGTATAAAACTTTAATGAGAAGCCACGTACATCGCGCTCTGCATCAGCTGCACCCGATTCACCAGCAACCGTAGAAAAGCGACCTAGTACTGCGGTTTCTTTGCCTTTTTTGAATACGTCAGCGCAGCTATATTGGCTGATATCATGGGTAGCAGTAAAGGTACCAAAAGCCCCCGCACCTTTAGCATGCACTACACGCTCCGGGATGCGTTCACGATTAAAATGTGCGAGCTTTTCTAAGAGCCACACATCTTGCATTAATACCGGGCCACGTGGACCAGCAGTCATGGAGTTATTGTTTTGGCTGACGGGGGTGCCGGTAGCGGTGGTAAGGGTTTTTTTCTGAGTCATTTATCTATATATCCTGTAATAAAAAAGCCTCTATGCATTAATAAGTATGGCATAGAGGCTTTTTAAATGTAACCAATCTAATGATTGTATTTTGCTAAATTACTGATTGCTTTTTACTAACCCGTTTGAGCTTCTGCAGTTTGCTTCGCAATTTTACGGGTTACATACTGCTGCTGAGCAATAGATAAGATATTGTTGACTACCCAGTACAGCACTAAGCCCGCAGGGAAGAAGAACATCATACCGCCGAAAACTAAAGGCATCACCATCATGACTCTAGCTTGTAATGGGTCAGGAGGCGTGGGATTTAGTTTAATCTGCAAGAACATAGTGAGCATCATGATGGCAGGTAAAATCATGTAGGGATCACGGGCAGATAAGTTTTGAATCCACAGAATCCAAGGAGCACCACGCATTTCTACACTGCTTAGCAGCACCCAGTACAACGCAATAAACACCGGAATTTGAATTAACATGGGTAAACAGCCGCCCAATGGGTTAATTTTCTCATTACGGTAAAGCTCCATCATGGCCTGATTTTGCTTCATTTTGTCTTCTTTGTACTGCTCACGAATGGCTTGCATACGTGGGGTAACCTGCTTCATCTTCGCCATAGAGCGATAGCTGGCTGCAGACAGTGGGTAAAACACTAGCTTAATGAGGAAAGTTAAGGCTACGATGGACCAACCCCAGTTACCTAACAAGCTGTGCAGCCAGGTTAAAATAACAAATAAAGGTTTGGAGAGAATGGTGAGCCAGCCATAATCCACCACTAAATCCAGACCTTTGGCCACAGCGCTCATGGCCTTTTGGTCTTGAGGGCCTACCCATAAATCAGCGTTTATGGTTTTAGACTCACCAGGAGCAATTTCACCCACTGGTATAATAGTGCGGGCCGCGTAAAGATTATCTGCTACTCGTAAAATTTCGTTTTTACGCTCTACGCCATTTTCAGGAATCCAGGCACTAGCAAAGTAGTGCTGTGACATGCCTACCCAACCATTGTCTGTTAGTTCAGTGTATTTGGCTTTTTTCTTGTCTATGTCAGAAAAGCCTACTTTTTGGAATTTATCTTCCTCTGAGTACACTACCGGGCCGGTATAAGTACGGTATAGACGGGAAGTGTCTGCCGGGTTATTACCATCACGGTTGAGTTGTAAATAGATCGAGGGGTTGATGCCGTGATCACTGAGGTTTTCAATGGTGTTTGAGACTTTAATATCGTAGCTGCCTTCAGTGAGGGTGTAGGTTTTTATCACCCGTACATCGTCTGAAGTGGCTTCGAAAATAATATCTAATGAGCCGCTGGTTAAATTTGTTTGTTCTGAAACCAGTTTAAAAGGGGTTAGGTGAGTAGGGTAAGATTGCCCAGCTGGTGCACCTACTACTCCTGATTGAGCCACATACACAGAGCGGTCGGAGTTATCCAACAAGGTCATGTGTGGTGTGCCTTCTTGGGGCGAGTCATACTTTAAAAGATCAGCGCGTACTAATTGAGCCCCTAAGGTATCAAAGCTAAGCTGGTATACATCGGTGTCTACCGTAATGATTTCAGTGGCTGCATCTGCAGTAATGGCATTAGAGCTGGCATCAGGCAGGGCGGGGGTAGATGAGGTAGACGCCGCTTTAGGAACTGAGGCATCATTAGCTGCTGTGGTGTTAGCGTTAGTGCTAGCAGCAGGGGCCTGCTCTTCGGTGGCAGGGGTATTAGCAAACAGCGATGGCTTGCCGTTGTACTCCTGCCAGTTGTTCCAAAGTAGCAGGAGCGAAAAGGAGAAGATCATCCAAAGGATGGTGCGTCGAATATCCATAGCGCCTGTTTACAAAGAATAAGCCAACGTCATTTAGGGCGGCTTGTAAGTAAGTAGAGTGAGTAGAATGAAACGTTATTTAATGCTTTTTAGGTGGAACTGGATCATACCCGCTATCACCCCAAGGGTGACAGCGACCAATGCGTTTTAACCCTAACCAGACTCCACGCCAAGCGCCGTGTATTTCAATGGCCTCAATAGTATAAGCTGAACATGTGGGTAAGTACCTACAGTTACGGCCTAGCCATGGACTAATAGCGATTTGGTAAAAACGCACACAGCCTATTAATACGACTTTCATCACCTGAGTTTATGCAACAAATCATCAGCTTCAGCGCGCACCAGCTTACGTAGTTGTCTTAGCGACAACGCGGGAACTTTACTGTGTAATCTAAAAACGATGTCTTTATGCGCTAAATAGGGTCGTTGTAAACGAAAGGCTTCACGAAGAACCCGTTTGATGGTGTTACGTGTTACGGCTTTTGCTGCAAGGCGTTTAGGAATAATGAGTCCTAAACGAGCGGTGTCTTGAGTAGTAGGAGCTGGGTGACGTGGTGTGTTGACAACGAACAGCGCCCCTCGGGCTACGCGCTTGCCTCTAAGGGCTAGAGCGTATTCGGAGGGGCGATGAAGTCGTGCAGAGGCTGGATAAGAGGTACGCATCAGATTGTGCGCCAATTCCAGATTGTGCCCAAAGGCACCTGCAGCCGATTAAACAGCTAAACGCTTGCGGCCTTTGGAGCGGCGAGCGTTGAGTACGGCACGGCCGCCACGAGTTTTCATGCGTAGGCGAAAACCGTGCGTGCGTTTGCGACGAGTAACTGATGGTTGATATGTGCGCTTCATGGTTAATCCACAAATAAAAGTGCAGCCAGAAAAAAACTAGGCTCTGACAACAAAAATTCTATAAAAGACTATTATTTCAGCAAAAATTAGCCTTTTAGTCAATGGCTAATCAGTATTCAGTATTAAAAACAGGAAATAATAGGGTAAATAACAAGATAAAAAACGATTTTACCTGAAAGTCGCACAAAGTTATATGTTTTGTTGTGATTAGCCTGTGGATAAGTCTATGTGGTAGGTGGTAGAATTAAGGTTTACTATAGTGAAAAAAATGAATGAGTTTTGGCTTTCCTGTGTACAGCGTCTAGAACAAGACCTGCCCCCCCAACAAATCAGCGCCTGGATTAAACCTTTAGAACCTTTACAGTTCGATGAGGAGCAATCGGTGTTGCGCATGTCTGCGCCTAATCGCTTTAAGCTTGATTGGGTACGTAAAAATTTTTCGCATCGCATTCAAGAAATAGCGAGCGAGTGGTATGGTTGCAGCGTTTCTTTAGAGCTGGAGTTAGCCAAGTCTACCGCTACACCACAGCCAATGATGACGGCACAAAATTTACAGCAATCACGCGTTGATGCGGCAGACAGTGCTGGGGAGACCGCGTCTATTCCCTCAATGTATACGCCCAATACGGCAATGACCGATACCGTTGGTACTACTTCTACTAGTGGTAGTGGTGTAAGCTCAGTAGGGGCGCTCAGTCAGCAGTCACGCTTAAACCCAGATTTGGTGTTTGATAATTTTGTGACGGGTAAGGCGAATCAATTGGCTAGAGCGGCCGCTCTACAAGTAGCAGAAAACCCAGGTACTTCCTATAATCCGCTTTTTTTATATGGAGGGGTGGGTTTAGGGAAAACGCATTTGATTCATGCTGTGGGTAATGCCATGGTCACCAGTAATCCAGGTGCTAAAGTACGTTATGTGAATGCAGATCAGTACGTATCTGATGTGGTGAAAGCCTATCAACGCAAAGCCTTTGATGAGCTAAAGCATTATTATCATTCTTTAGATCTGTTACTGATTGATGATATTCAGTTTTTTGCGGGTAAAACACGTACTCAAGAAGTGTTCTTTTATGCTTTTGAAGCCATGGTGGCCCAACGTAAACAAATTATCATCACTTCTGATACGTATCCCAAAGAGCTTGCTAATATTGAAAGTCGGTTGATATCTCGTTTTGATTCAGGTTTAACCGTAGCCATTGAGCCGCCAGAACTAGAAATGCGCGTGGCTATATTGCTACGCAAAGCACAAAATGATGGCATTGCCATGTCTAAAGAAGTGGCGTTTTTTATTGCCAAGCATTTGCGCAGTAATGTGCGTGAACTTGAGGGAGCGTTGCGTACTATTGCTGCTTATGCACGTTTCCATGAGTGTGAGGTATTAACGGTTGAAATTTGTAAAGACGCACTTAAAGATTTGCTTTCAGCCTCAAATACACAAATCACAGTAGAAAACATTCAAAAAACGGTGGCTGATTTTTATAAGATAAAAGTCGCCGATATGTATTCTAAGCGTAGGCCTGCAAATATTGCTGTGCCCAGACAAATTGCCATGTATTTAGTTAAAGAACTAACGCAAAAAAGTTTGCCCGAGATTGGTGATTTGTTTGGCGGGCGTGATCACACTACTGTACTGCATGCGGTACGTAAAATTACGGATGCTAGGCGCTCAGACAGTGAGCTCAATCACTCTTTACACGTTCTAGAACAGACTCTAAAAGGATAAGAAACCATGCTACTCGTACAAGCCTCGCGTGATGCGCTGCTAAAACCTTTAACTACAGTCGTTGGGATTGTAGAGCGGCGTCATACTTTGCCTATATTGGCAAATATTTTATTGCGTAAAGAAGGCAGTCGTGTGTCTTTTATTGCTACAGATTTAGAGGTGCAAATTACCACCTATGCTGATATTGGTGTAGGTGATGACATATTATCTACTACAGTTGCAGCGCGTAAGCTCTTAGATATTTTACGGGCCTTACCAGCGAGTGGTGAGGTGTCTTTGTTATTAGAGGATGGCTTGCTGTTAGTGCAATCTGGGCGTAGCCGCTTTGCGTTACAAACTATGGCTGCTGATGATTTTCCTACACTTGCACCGGTACAGTGGGATGTGTCTTTTGCGCTGCAGCAGCAAGATTTTAAGCACTTATTAAACTCCGTGCATTTTGCGATGGCACATCAAGATATCCGTTATTACTTAAACGGCATGCTTTTTGTACTTGAACCCGGCTTAGTACGTGCAGTCGCCACGGATGGTCATCGTTTAGTTCACCATGCTACGGAAGCGCAAAGTATAGATGAGCGACAAGAAGTGATTGTGCCGCGTAAAACCGTATTAGAAATGCAACGTCTACTAGCAGATACGGAATCCCCGGTGCAAATTGAAGTGGCAGCCGGACAAATGCGCTTTAATTTTGACGGTGTAGAACTGATTACAAAGTTAGTAGAAGGAAAATTCCCAGACTACACCCGTGTTATTCCTAGCTCTTACACACGTCACTTCGTGATGAATCGTGAAGCCTTGCAAGGTAGTTTGCAGCGCGCTGCTATTTTGACTACCGATAAATTACGTGGGGTTCGCATTGAGTTAGGTGAAAATCAAATGAAAATCTCTGCCACCAATGCAGAGCAAGAAGAGGCACGTGAAGAGTTAGAGGTAGATTACGCTTATGAGTCTTTAGACGTGGGCTTTAATGTGAGCTATTTACTTGATGTATTAGCTAATACCAAAGCACAAGATGTGCGCTGGTCTGTGCAGCCCGACTCAAACGCCTCAGTCTTAGTAACACTACCCGAAGAAGATGCATTTAAATATGTAGTCATGCCGATGCGTATTTAATTTTAATTACGCTTAAGCCCGCAATGACTCACAACAGGTAATTATATTCATGGCAGATCAAACAACGACTAACCAACCCGGTTACGGCGCGGATTCTATTAGAGTGCTTAAAGGCATGGAGGCGGTACGTAAGCGCCCCGGTATGTACATTGGAGACACTTCAGACGGTACAGGCCTGCATCACATGGTGTTCGAGGTAGTAGATAACGCCATTGACGAAGCACTTGCCGGGCATTGTGACGAAATTGTCGTCACCATTCATGCTGATAACAGTATTTCTGTTAGCGATAACGGCCGCGGTATTCCTACTGATATCCATAGTGATGACGAGGAGATGCGTAGTGCCGCTGAAATCGTGATGACAGAGCTGCATGCCGGCGGTAAATTTGACCAAAACTCTTACAAAGTATCTGGCGGCTTGCATGGAGTGGGGGTTTCATGTGTAAACGCACTATCTGAGTGGTTGGAGTTAACCATTTGGCGCGATGGGCAAGAGCACGCTTTACGTTTCCAACGCGGTGAACGCGATGCGCCTTTGCATGTAGTAGGTGAAACAGAAAAAAGCGGGACCTTTGTACGTTATTTAGCTGATACCGAAATTTTTACTGATATTAATTATCAGTATGAGACTTTGGCCAAACGCTTACGTGAACTGTCTTTTCTAAATAATGGCGTTAATATTCGTTTGGTGGATGAACGCCAAGGAATAGAAGAAAATTTTGCTTTTTTGGGTGGCGTAAAAGGCTTTGTAGAATACATTAATACCGGTAAAACGGTACTGCATCCGAATATTTTTTCTGTGATGACAGAGTCTGAGGCTGGTGGCGTCCCAGTGAATGTAGAAATCGCCATGCAGTGGAACGACAGCTACGCAGAAAATGTGTTGTGTTTCACAAACAATATTCCGCAGCATGATGGCGGTAGCCACTTGACCGGCTTACGCGCTGCTATGACACGCGTATTAAATAAGTACATTAATGACCATGATTTGGCTAAACGTGCTCGCGTAGAAACTGCCGGTGATGACATGCGTGAAGGTTTGTCATGTGTGTTGTCCGTGAAGTTACCCGATCCTAAATTTAGCAGCCAAACTAAAGAGAAATTAGTTTCTAGTGAGGTGCGCCCAGCCGTTGAAGAAGCGGTAGGCCGTACTTTAGAGACGTGGTTACTAGAAAACCCAGCCGATGCTCGTGCTATTTGTGGCAAGATTATTGAAGCCGCTAGGGCACGTGAGGCAGCACGTAGAGCACGTGAGGTTACACGTCGTAAGAGTGTGCTCGAGGGCGCAGGCCTACCAGGAAAGTTAGCGGATTGCCAAGAAAAAGATCCCGCTAAATCTGAACTGTATATTGTAGAGGGTGACTCCGCGGGTGGTTCAGCTAAGCAAGGGCGTGATCGTAAGTTTCAAGCGATTTTGCCTTTGCGCGGTAAGGTGTTAAACGTAGAAAAAGCACGTTTTGAACGTCTTATAGAAAGTGAGCAAATCACCACTTTAATTACTGCTTTAGGTACTAGCATTGGTGCTGATTTTGACATAGACAAATTACGCTACCATCGTATTATTATCATGACGGATGCGGACGTGGATGGTGCGCATATTCGTACATTATTGCTCACGCTGATTTATCGTCAGATGCCTGAGTTAATAGAGCGCGGTTATGTATATATTGCACAGCCACCGCTTTATAAAGTGAAAGCAGGCCGAGATGAACGGTATCTCAAAGATGATGTGGAAGAGGCTCAATACATGCTGTCTTTAGCGCTTAAAGATGCTGCTGTTATACCTGCAGCAGGCGCTGAGCCGCTCACGGGCGACACCTTAGAAGAGTTGATACGTCAGTATATTTTGGCGGATGCTGTTATTAGTCGTCAGGCTCGATTGTTTGATAGTGAAGCCTTATCCGCAGTGGCCGAAGGGGTGCAAATAGATCTCAGTAGTGAAGAGGCGGCGGTGCAGTCTGCTGCTGCTTTACAAGAGGTATTGCAAGACCCAGCGAACCCGCATCTGGTGAGTGTGAAAGCGGAGCTTAACGAAGAAACCGAAATGTGGCAGGTAGTAGTGCGCAGGCTGCACCACGGTAATATTCGTGTTAGCGTTTTTGATAAACCTTTCATTATTAGTGCGGATTACGTGGCATTGAAGCGTGCTGGAGAAACCTTCCTTGGGCTCATAGGTAAAGGCGCGAAGGTGATGCGTGGTGAGGGTGAGCGCCGTAAAGAGCTAGCCATTGATGACTTCCGAGATGCCGTACAGTGGTTACGCGCTGAAGCCGAACGAGGGGTATCTAAGCAGCGTTATAAAGGTCTAGGTGAAATGAACCCAGATCAGTTGTGGGATACCACCATGAATCCTGAGGCCCGTCGTTTATTGCAAGTGAAGGTAGAAGATGCGTTGGCAGCAGACCAAATCTTTACCACCTTAATGGGTGATGAGGTCGAGCCACGCCGTGCTTTTATTGAGAAATACGCTCTGCAGGCGGGAAATATTGATATTTAATTATTATCTCTTTTATTTTTCAATATTTTCAAGATAAGTCTCAAAAAGGAGCTACCACAATGAACGGTAGCTTCTTTTTTGTTATGTTGCAGCGCCGCATAGTTGTATAATCAAACATATATATTTTCTTTACTATGGCTTTTTCATGAAAAAAATTGTTCGAGCTAAACTGCATGGCATTACGATAACTGGTGCCGACTTAAACTACCATGGTTCTATTACCTTAGATCCCGATATGTGTGAACAGGCAGGCATTCTGCCTATGGAGTTTGTAGAGATTTGGAATAAAGATAGTGGCGCCCGTATTAGCACCTATGTGATTTACGGTGAGCCCGGCTCTAAGTGTTGTATTTTAAATGGCGCGGCTGCTCGTACCTGCCAGAAAGGAGATCAGGTGATTATTTGTGCTACTGAGTACATAGAGACGCCGCAACTCTTTGAAATTGAGCCCGTTGTTTTGACCTTCGACGGCCAAAACAACATTGATGAAGTGATGCGCTACCAAGTGTATTCCACGCCAGAGCGCGAGTTTAATTTTCGAATTAAACGCGAAGAGCGCCCCAATGGGCCGGAGCGACAACTTATTAATGTAAACGTAGAAGCCTTAGCCGCAGACTTGCGCGCACGAGGCTTAGACGACCGCGCTATTGCGGATGTGTTGTCCTGTCACTTGAATGAGTTTAGTTAGAGCCTCATCGCTGACTTCAAGCTCACTGTAATCTTGAATAGATTGTAGCTGGTAGTCAAACTCCGCCTGATAGAGTTTGGCTGCTATGCCTTGGCATAATCGGTTGGCCCCTACGCTAATGCTAGGAATATCACCACAGATTTTTCCTACACTAAATAAAGCCTGAGAAGTGAAGCAATGTATAGCGCTTAATAGCGGGTAATCATTTGATTTGGCTTTGAAAGAAAAGTCTTCATTTAATACGGGTATGCCCCGAAGTTTTAGTTTTTGACCTAACGCGGTGTGTTCCACGAGAAACAGGTGGGGGAGTAGCTCACTTAGCTCTTTACGCTGTCTAAGATCAGTCGCATAACCGGTGGCAAAAACAATAAAATCTGCTTTGTGGTGCATATTGTGTTGTGTGCGTAAATGAAGCTGCTCTCCCTCCTCTTTAACTTCCTCAATGGTTTGATCAAAATGCAGTTGTAAGTTGCTGTGTTGGCTTAAACGCTGCACCGTGCCTCGTGCAGGCGGAGTGCGCTGTGCTAATAAAAAATTTAGCAAAGTGGCTTTTTGCTCTAAACTTAACTGTGCATAGGCATAACGGTGCCCGGAATGAGTAAAGGCTTTCCAGTAATTAATTTGGCTGAAATCTGCGGCTCGTAAGTAAATATCCACATCACTAGCGCCTTTCTCCAAAGCGGTTGCCGCAGCATCTAAAGCAGAATCTCCGCCACCTACAATCGCTACTCGTTTATTTCGTAATCTCTCAAAAGCGATTGGTTCACTGCTATGTGCCCATTTGTTTTTATCGTTAAGTTGTTGTGCAATAGAAGGTAAATAAGGGCTGCCTAAGCCATCCATACCCGTAGCCAAAACAACGTGCCTAGCATAAATGGTTTGGGGAGAGTTTTCCTTATGAGAATACACTTCAAGTTTAGCAATAGGGTGTTTTAAGTGTTCGACTTGCTCCTTTTGCAAGTGGTTCAGCTCGGTTTGATTTTGCACTGAAATGCCTAGCACCTGTTTATACCACTGCAAATAATCATGCCACATCAACGTAGGAATACGGTCTAAGGCTTGCCATTGCTGCTCGCCAAATTGGGCGCTATACCAAGCTCTAAAGGTCAAAGAGGCAATGCCTAAAGCGGGCCCTGTTAACTCTTTAGGGGAACGCAGGGTTTGCATGCGGGCATGAGTGTTCCAGGGGCCTTCATGTTTAGCAGGGGCTTTGTCTATGAGTTGAATATTGTTGATACCCGCAAAACGTAGTGCTGCCGCTAAGGTGAGGCCAGCCATGCCGGCTCCTACGATGACCACGTCACGTATGCGTTGCCCTTGATGATAGCGTATAGGCAGCCAAGGAGATTCGGGCAAACACAGGTAAGTTAAATCACGCTGCACTTGTTGTTCTAGTAAATCCAAAGAGGTGAGGATAGACATAATGAGTGTGTAGTTAGGGGTAGTTAAGCGGGTAGGGCAAGAGCTGAGGACCAGTTGGGAATGGCGTGTATAAGGCGTTGGGTATAAGCATGCTGAGGTTTATTCCAGAGCACTTCGTGATGCTCACTTTCTAAGATTTGCCCTTCATTCATCACCATAATGCGATCAGAGATATAACGCACCACAGACAGGTCATGGGAGATAAATAAATACGATAAAGAAAACTCATTACGTAAATCTACCAATAGATTAAGCACTTGAGCTTGTATAGACACATCCAGTGCCGATACCGCTTCATCGCACACAATAACAGCAGGTTTTAGTAATAACGCACGTGCTATAGCAATGCGCTGACGTTGTCCACCTGAAAACTCATGAGCGTAACGTTTTAAGGCATTAGCACTCAGACCGACTGCATCCAAAGCGCGTAAGATTTCTTGTTGTCTACGTTGAGCATTCATAGACGTATGGGTACGTAATAGCTGATTTAACGTATCGCCCACACGATGACGGGGATTAAGGGAGCCGTAAGGGTCCTGAAATATCATTTGAATTTTAGAGCGCATTTTTTTTAATGCATCGCCTTTGGTTTGATGTAAGTCTTGTCCCTCTAGTAATACTTGCCCGGAGTCGGGACTGAGTAGACGTAATAGCAAACGACTTAAAGTAGATTTACCGCAGCCAGACTGCCCGACCAAACCCAAGGTTTCACCTTTATATAAGTCAAAGCTGACATTATTAACGGCCTGTAAAGGTGAATTTTCATTTTTACGTGTGAAAGATTTGTGTAAACTTTTGGCTTGCAAAACTAGCGTTGATTGTGTTTTTTTGAGGTTTGTCAATGGTTTTACTGTAGTTCCTGTCGCGACCTTATCTCCCATTCCCGGTAAACGATGGGTGCGGTAATGCCAAGGTTTATCTTTAGGCAAGGTGGCATTTAGTAAAGTGGCACTATAGGGGTGGGCGGGGGCAGAAAATAACGTCTGTGTAGTATTTTTCTCTACAATTTCACCCTCATACATAACAGCTACCTTATCTGCGCGCTCACTGACTACACCTAGATCGTGAGTGATGAGTAACAGACCCATCGCTAATTCTTTTTTTAATTCGTCTAATAAACCTAAGATCCGGGCTTGGGTGGTGACGTCTAAAGCCGTAGTGGGTTCATCAGCAATGAGTAAGCGCGGTGTGCAGGCGATGGCCATAGCAATCATTACCCGTTGCCGTTGTCCGCCGGATAATTCATGAGGATGTTTTTTGATAAGCGCGGGAGCATTGGGTAGTTGAACTTGATCTAGAAGCCGGTGCACCTGTAATAACGCATCTTTTTTGCTTATTTTTTTATGATTGAGTAGCACTTCCATAATTTGCGTACCTATGGTTAGTACTGGATTTAAGCTACTGAGTGGTTCTTGAAAAATTACACCGATATCCTTGCCTTGAATACGGCGTAATTGACGAGAATTCAATTGCAGTAAATCAGTTTCGTATAATTGAATACTGCCAGACGTTGTAGCATAAGCAGGTAGTAGCCCAGCTATTGCTAAAGCTGTAGTTGATTTCCCGCAGCCGGACTCGCCCACCAGCGCTAAGGTTTCTCCTTGATTTAGTTCAAGGCTTACACCATGCACAATAGAGTTTTGGTTGTAAGAGATGGCTAAATTTTGAATACGCAATAAGGGAGTGGGTAAAGATAATAATGACATGACTACTGAACTCCTAAACGAAGATGAGGGTTAAGGGCGTCGTTTAAGCCATCACCGATTAAGTTCAGCGCTAAAACCACAAGCGCTATAGCAGCCCCAGGTAAAGCCGTAAGAAACCAAGCAGAGCTAAGTTGTTCTCTGCCCACACCAATCATGCCACCCCAACTCGCTATATTTGGATCGCTCATGCCTAAAAAAGCTAGACCTGATTCCATTAAAATAGCACTCGCAATTAAAATAGAAGTGCTCACGATAATAGTAGGAATCGCATTGGGTAAAATTTCTTTAATAATAATATGTAGGTGGGAATAGCCTGCTGTGCGAGCGGCTTGTACAAATTCGTAATCACGCAGACGCCTAAACTCGGCACGGGTTAAGCGAGCTATTTCAGGCCATGCTGCTAAACCTATAGCTAGCTGAATGACGAATAAGGAGGGGCTATAAATAGCAACCAGCACCACCACCAATAAAAAAGCAGGTATGGTTTGAAAAAGCTCAGTTAAGCGCATTAGGCCACGATCTAGTGCTCCACCAAAGTAGCCACTGAGTGAGCCAAGCATCAATCCTAAAAACAAGCTAATACCTGCGGCACTAAAACCAATCCGCAATGAAGCATTCGCGCCGTGTATGAGACCTGTTAGTACATCACGGCCTAAGGAGTCTGTACCTAAAGGATGAGCGGCATCATCGCCAGGCCAAAGCAAAGGCATGCCTACCATGTCTAAAGGATCATTAGGTGCAATAAGAGGGGCAAATATAGCGATGCCTATTGCTATAAGTAATAACAAAAAACCAACTACTGCTAATGGGGCGCGAAAAAAATGAATCATGTTTATTTAATACCTATGTACGAATTCTAGGATCGAGATATTGCTGCAACACATCCATGAGCAAGTTAATCAGCACCACGATTAAGGAGGAAAACAGTAATATGCCTAGTAACAGATTAAAATCTCGTGTCATCACGGCATCTAAGGTTAAGCGCCCTAAGCCCGGCCAGCCAAAAACGGTTTCAGTTACTGCCGCTCCGCCAAATAAGGCAGCAAAGTGTAGACCTATCATAGTGCTCACGGGAATAAGAGCATTTCGTAACGTATGACGTAAAGTAATGCGTACCGGATGCAAGCCTTTGGCGCGTGCGGTGCGAATGAAGTCTAAATTTTTTACTTCCAACATGGCGGTGCGCGTAAGACGTGCGTAGACAGCTATAAAAAAAGTTGCCAAAGTGATCACAGGTAACACCGCATGTTTCGCTCTATCCCACCACCAGTCCACTCCTGTTAATTGGCTGCCTATGGTGGCGTGTCCATTTGCAGGTAACCAGCCTAGATGTACAGAAAAAAACAAAATCAATAATAAGCCTACCCAGAAGCCTGGCGTAGAATAAAGCAGTAGATTGAATAAGGAGAGCAGATGATCAGGCAAGCGGCCTGCAAAGCTAGCCATTATGGTGCCTAAAGTGATACCCACCACAATGGCGAGTAATAAACCACTTATTACTAAAAATAGACTATTACCCAGACGCTCTAAAATTAGCTGCGTCACAGGTTGATTAAAGCGAGGTGAAACCCCTAAATCAAAATGTGCTAACTGATAAACATAATTACCTAGGCGCTGTGTAAATGAACCATCTAAACCATAAGCTTGACGCATAGCCGTCATGCTTTCAGCGGTAGCACCGCCCGCTTCTCCAGCCATAATATCGACTACATCACCGGGCACTTGTTGTAGTAAGAGGAAGTTAATAACTAAAATCCCCAAAATGGTGGGTACGGCGCGTAGTAGGCTTTTTTGTATAGTGTTAATAAATTTAATCATTGATCATTTCGAGCTGAGCCAGATTGCCACGTAGTCCAGCTGCTACGTTATTAAAACCACGTATACGTTTATTAAAAACGCTGACATCATTTACTTGCACTAAGGCAATAGTGGGAATTTCATGAACTACGATTTCTTGAAAATCCTTAAATAACGTAGCGCGTTTACTGTCATCCATTTCAATAGCTGCTGCCTCTAGCAGAGCGTCTACTTTTTCATTCTGATAATGGTTTGCATTAGAAAAAGGTACATTAGGGTTAAAACTTTTAGACCAGTAAATACGCTGTAAGCCTACGGTAGGGTCAAACATAGTGCTAACGCCGCTTACCGTTAAGTCAAACTCTCGATTGGTGTAGACGCTGCGTATGTAGCTACCTGGGTCTTGATCGTGCAACTTAACGTCAATACCAATACGAGCTAATGCCGATCTCACATAAGTGGCAGTACGTTTAAATCCTGTATTAAACGGGTTGGCATGTAGATTCACACTAAAGCGATGACCGTTACCTGGTCGGGGGTAACCCGCCTCGTCTAAAAGCTCGTTAGCCCGTTTAACGTCAAAGGGATAAGGGTCTGCGATATCGAGGTGATAGTTAGGAAAACTTTGTTTTGAGATAGGCGCCACTGTAGGAGTTGCATAACCATAAAAAGCGATGTTTTTAATTTGTTCTCGATTTAAAGCATGGGCAATAGCCTGACGCACTAATGGGTTAGCAAGCTCTTCACGATCAAGATTAAATTCTAATGCCGTAATGGTGGCATTATCTTCATAGCCCATGGTGGTGGTATCTAGGTGTTCAAACTCACTAAGACTAGGCAGTTCACTAAGAGGAATGGGGCTGTGGGCACCTAAGTCAATGGATTGGTTTTTAAAACCATTTAAACGTGCTGTACTGTCAGGGATAATACGAAAGATAATACGTTGCGCTTTGGAATCTGGTAGGTCAGCTTGCCAATAATGGGGATTGCGCTCGTAAATAATATGGCTACCGCGTACCCATTCTTTAAAAACGAAGGGGCCAGTTCCTATGGGTGCACTATTTAAGGGGTTTCGAATTGCTTCGTCTAGCGTATATAAATGAGCAGGTAGTATGGGGGTTTCGCCCGCAGAGAGCGCTAAGATTATGTAGGGGGCGGGTTTACTAAAATGCAGTTTAACGGTGTACTTATCCAGTGCATCAATTTGTTCTAAATTAGCAAAAGTAGCCGCACCCCTTGGGTGATATTTTTTAACGGTTTGCAAGGAAAAGACAACATCCTGAGCAGTGAAATCTGCTCCATCGTGCCACTTCACACCTTCGCGCAAATGAAACGTATAGTCTAAGCCATCATCTGAAATTTCCCATGAAGTGGCTAGTTGAGGCAAGGGAGCAAGTTGATGATCATACTCCAATAAGCCTTCCACTACTTTGCTGCTGGTGATTACAGAAGTACCGCTGGTATTAGCAAAAGAAACTAACACAGGAGGCTCAGGGTCTAATGCTACCGTAATGGTATTTGAAGCCTCATTGCTAGTGAGTGCTTGTGCGGCAATAGCAGTGGTTTGAGTGCGCGCCCAGCTAGGCACTCCCACTAATAAGGTGGCGACGGAGAGCTGGTTTAAGAAAGACCGTCTAGAAAATTTCATGTATAGACCTATAACAACGAATTAAAAAATAAGTGTGTAGGTCTTAACCATGACGTTTTTAGCTCAAAGCTGCCACGATATATTAATGCTATCTATATGATTTTTTCTTTTTAGGTTTTTTTCCTATAAGTAAATAACCGGTTAAGAAACAGTGCTGCGTCCTTCCTCCACCGCATGGCAGGCCACTTGTACACCATCATGCAGTAATAGCTCAGGGACTTGTTGTTTACAGCGCTCATTGGCTAGAGGACAGCGTGGGTGAAATGTACAACCCGAGGGTGGATTTAATGGGTTAGGCACTTCACCGGCTACAGGAATACGCGCCTTGCCGCTACCGCTCATATCGGGAATAGCACCTAATAACATTTGGGTGTAGGGGTGTTGAGGAGTAGCAAAAAGTTTATTACGACTAGCAATTTCTACTATGCGGCCTAAATACATAACGCCTACCCGATCCGCCACATGGTGCACCACCGCTAAATTATGAGAAATAAACAAATAACTTAAGCCTAAACGTGCCTGTAAATCTTTCATTAGATTAAGCACCTGAGCTTGTACTGATACATCTAAGGCAGAGGTGGGCTCATCACAGACAATAAATTCGGGATTTAAGGCGAGGGCACGAGCAATAGAAATACGTTGACGTTGACCGCCAGAAAACTGATGAGGGTAACGTTTTTGATCAGAGGGGTTTAGGCCTACTTGCTCTAAAAGTTCATTTACACGAGCTATTTGTTCAGCCTTAGTAAGCGTGGTGTGAGTGTTTAAAGGCTCAGCAATAATACGTCCTACACGCCAGCGCGGATTAAGACTGGCATAAGGATCTTGAAAAATCATTTGTAAGCGACGGCGCAAGGCTTGTTTTTGGCTGTGATTCATCGTAGCCATATTCATGCCATCAAACTTAATAGAGCCTTTACTCAAATCGTATAGTCCCGTTAGTAAACGCGCTACTGTGGATTTTCCACAACCGGACTCACCCACTAAGGCTAAGGTTTCTCCTTTATTAAGGGTGAAGCTCACTCCATCTACGGCATGTAGTAGTACTCGGGGTTTGCGATAAATAGTGCGCTCTAACCAAGAGGGCGACACATCAAAATAGCGTGCTGCATTGTTGACTTCCACTAAAGGCGTTTCGGCACTGCTCATGGCTGCTCTCCTTCATGTAACCAGCAGGCGGCTTGCCTATTTTTTGCTACGGTAATGAGCTCAGGGCGTTCAATTTTGCATTTATCCATAACATACTTACAGCGAGGGTTAAAGGCGCAGCCTGGAGGGATGGCATTTAAGCGCGGCATACTGCCGGGGATTTGTTCTAAACGCTTAATGTCTGGCTCTAAACCGGGAATAGAGCGCATGAGACCCGTTGTATAAGGGTGTAGGGGGCGTTGGATTACGTCTTGGACTGGGCCTATTTCAATGATGCGGCCGGCATACATAACAGCTACACGATCTGCTGTTTCAGCAATTACACCCATGTCGTGTGTAATAAGCATGACGGAGGTACCATGGGCCTTACACAAATTTTTGAGCAGATCAATAATCTGAGCTTGGATGGAAACATCTAAGGCTGTGGTGGGTTCATCAGCTACGATAAGTTTAGGTTCCGCTGCTAAAGCCAAAGCAATCACCACCCGTTGACGCATGCCGCCAGAAAACTGATGCGGATAATGATCGATGCGCTCACGAGCTGCAGGGATTCCCGTGGATTCCAAAAGCTCAATCGCACGTTCACGAGCTTGTTTGGCATTTTTGTCTAAATGCGTTTGGATGGTTTCTATTAGTTGCTGTCCTACCGTATAAAGCGGATTTAAAGAGGTTAAGGGGTCTTGGAAAATAGCCCCTATTTCACGGCCACGTATGTTGCGTTTGCGAGCTTCCGATAAATTATCTATGCGTCTGCCATTGAAAATTATCTCACCGTCAACCACACGACCAGGGGGGTCAAGCAGCCCAATAATGGCGCTGCCCGTTAATGATTTTCCGGCCCCTGACTCGCCTACTACGCCCAACACTTCCCCGCTATTAATGTGGAAAGATACATCGTTTAGCGCTGTTAACGTACCTCTACGAGTAGCAAATTCAACTTTAAGGTTTTTGACTTCGAGTAATGGGCTCATAGTATGAATATTAATTTAACCGAGGGTTAAGTGCATCGCGAAGCCAATCGCCAAGCAAGTTAACAGAAAGCACTAATAGCACTAAGACTACGCCGGGGAAAATAGTAATCCACCATTCGCCAGAAAATAAAAAGTCATTACCTACCCGAATTAACGTCCCTAAAGAAGGGGAGGTGGGCGGTACACCTACCCCTAAAAAAGATAAGGTGGCTTCGGTAATAATAGCGGTAGCTAAATGCACGGTGGCTAGCACCAGCACAGGTCCCATGACGTTGGGTAAAACATGACTGAACATAATGCGTGGACCCGAAACACCAATCACCTTTGCGGCCTGTACGTATTCGCGGTTTTTTTCTACCATGGCCGAGCCGCGTACGGTACGAGCGTATTGGGGCCAGCCTGCCAAAGCAATAGCACCTATTAGTACGGGGAAAGCAATCACATCTAAGAGATTTTGTGGTACCGCAGCACGGGCTACGCCATCAATGAGTAACGCAATTAAAATAGCGGGAAATGACAGTTGCACATCGGCGACACGCATAATGAAAGCATCAATGCGTCCGCCCGCATAACCCGCTACCAAACCCAGAAAAATCCCCACCACCATGGCTAAGGCTACGGAAGCAAAGCCGATGAGCAAGGAAATACGCATGCCATACAACAAAGAAGAAAACAGATCACGCCCTTGACTATCAGTGCCTAGTAAATAGGTGGCTTGACCGTCTGCTTCCCAAGCGGGTGGTAGCAGCGCATCCATAAGATTAATAGAAGCCAAATCAAAAGGATTGTGAGGTGCTAACCATGGGGCTCCAAAAGCTCCCACAAAAAGCAGAAGAGTCATAATGGTGGCAAAAATTGCCACGGGTGAATGACGCCATGACCAGGAAATATCGCTATCCCAAAAGCGGTGTAGAGCGCCCATACCTAGTTACCCCCTCGGTTTATACCCACTCGTAGACGGGGGTCCACCACAAAATATAACAAATCAACAATTAGATTAATGCTCACAAAAACCAACGCGATTAAACACAAATAAGCTGCCATCACCGGCACATCAGCAAACTGTACGGCTTGTATAAATAACAGCCCCATGCCCGGCCATTGGAAAACAGTTTCCGTCACAATAGCAAAAGCGATAATGCCACCTAACTGCAAACCAGTAATGGTAATAACGGGCACCATCGTATTTTTTAACGCGTGACCAAAGTGAATAGCGCGCTGACTCAGGCCACGTGCACGTGCAAATTTAATATAATCGCTACGCAGCACCTCCAGCATTTCAGAGCGCACTAAGCGTAAAATTAAAGTGAGCTGAAATAAAGATAAAGTAATAGCCGGTAAAATTAAATGTTTCCAACCATCTACGCTTAATAAAGCGGTACTCCACCAGCCAATATAAGTCACCTCACCTCTGCCGTAACTGGGCAGCCACCCTAGCTGTACAGAAAAGACCAGTATTAACAAAATACCGATGAGAAAGGTGGGTAAAGAAATTCCCAGCAATGAAAAGGCTAAAATGCTTTGTGATATAAAACCATTACGCTTTAAAGCGGTGTAAACCCCTAAAGGCAAGCCCACAATTAAGGCCAAAATAGCTGCGGAAACAGAGAGTTCTACCGTAGCCGGAAGCCGGTCTTTGAGTAACTCAGACACACTTTGCCCTTGACGTAAAGACAGGCCAAACTCACCTTGTACGGCGTTTTGAATAAAATGCCAAAACTGCACTAAGGCTGATCGATCTAGCCCTAGGCTAGTACGTAAAGCAGCGCGATCAGCATCAGTGGCGTCTTGACCCAACATAATAGTGACAGGGTCACCAATGTATCTAAATAAAATAAACGCCAGCAAGCTCACGGTAAGCATTACCAACACAGCTTGAAACAGGCGTCGAAGAATGAATGCCAACATATGGGGCAATTTGTAAGGTGAGCCACGGTTGGGCTCACCCCTACAATCCTATGTAGTAATAAAAATAACTATAACGGTAATTATACCTGTAACCGTAATTGTAACGGGTTTATTCTATGGTTACCCAGTGCGGAGTTAAACGATTATCAGCCCGGTGTATTACGTCTACATTTTTACCCATGGCCCAAGGAATGACTTGATCGTGTAGCGGAATATGGCCCACTTCCTCAGCATGAATTTCTAATACTTTATGTATAGCGGCAGTACGTTTGGCTTCATCGGTCTCTACTTTGATTTGATCAATGAGAGCATCGACTTCTTCGTTTTCATAGCCACCAAAGTTAAAAGAGCCATCTGCGCCTTCGCCTTTGCTGTGCATTAGGCTTTGTAGCGTGTAGAGTGCATCAAAGGTAGGTACCCCCCAGCCAAATAAGTACGCACTGGTGTCGTGGGATTGTACTTTAGGAAAATACGTGGCACGAGGCATGGCATTTAAATTGGCTTTAACGCCGGCTCTGGCCCACATATTAACCACTGCCTGACAAATGGCTTCATCATTAATGTAGCGGTTATTAGGGCAATCTAAGGTGAAATTAAGCTCATTGGGGCCATAACCGGCTTCGAGTAATAAATTTTTGGCCTTTTCTAGATCGGGTGCGGGGCGCTTAGCTAACTCTTCGGTCCAGCCATTTACCTGAGGTGCAATCATGGTGCCGGTGGGAGAGGAGGAGCCACGCATAACGGCTTTTTTAATAGCTTCTACATCAATGGCCAAAGACAAAGCTTGGCGTACTCGTTGATCAGCAAAGGGGTTAGTGTCTTTAATGCTGCTATATTTAAGCGCATCACTTTTTTGGTCTAGACCAATATAAATAGTTCGATATTCATTTCCTTCTACTATTTTGGCTTGCTGCTTGATACGGTTTAGATCTTGAGCAGGAGGGTCTAGGACGAAGTCAATTTCACCTGATAATAAGGCGGCGGTACGAGTGGCATTTTGAGCAATGGGGGTATAAACAATTTTAGTCACATTGCCTTTTTTATTGTCTTTGTCCCACCACTCTGGGTTTTCTACATACACAGTACGAATATCCACTTCTCGGGTGTCTAGCTTATAGGCACCGGTACCATTTGCATTGCGCGCGGAGTAAGTTTCTTCATTACTAGCAAAATCTTGAGGGGTGGAGGCATTATTTGCCTCTGCCCAATCTTGGTTCATAATGAATAAGTTTGTGAGTTGACGTAATAAAACAGGATTAGGAGCATCGGTTTCAATTTCTATCGTGAGGTCACCTACCTTACGTACCTCTTTAATACCGTTAACATAGGCTTTAAAGTTTGAGGTGGGTGCCATGGCACGATTTAAAGAGAAGACCACGTCATCTGCGGTGAAATCTGCACCGTCATGGAATTTCACTCCATCGCGTAATTGAAAGCGCCAGACCGTAGGCTCTACATTCTCCCATTCGGTAGCCAAAACAGGCACTATATTAAAATCTTTGTCGTACTCTACTAGTGGCTCATACACATAGCTGCTGGCGGCAATGGTCATACCTTCATTTTGCGCGTGCGGATCAAGAGTTAAAATGTCTCCTTGGCTGGCCCAGCGTAAGGTTTTTGCTTGGCTTGCTACGGGTATAAAAAGGGCGGCGGTTAAGGCTGCCACTAAAAGCTTCTTATGCATAAAACTTCTCCTAATTGGGGATGTTACAACGTGTATTTTTTTGTATAGTGCCTTAGCTACTATAAGGCGTCAATGTTAAGCATAGACCATAAAAATCTAAAGCGAAGTTAAAAAAGGGTAAATCATGACAAGCACACGCCGTATTGCTCACGTAGATATGGATGCATTTTATGCCTCCGTTGAGCTCTTGCGCTATCCTGATTTACGCGGGGAAATGTTGGTGGTGGGTGGTCGTAATATTGCTGCCCCGCAGCAAATGGCTGATGGTAGTAGACGTTATGCGCGTTTAGGGGCTTATGTGGGCAGAGGAGTGGTGACCACTGCGAGTTATGAAGCGCGTGCTTTGGGGGTGTTTTCTGCAATGGGTTTAATGAAAGCCGCACAAAAAGCTCCCGAAGCTTATTTGCTACCCGCTGATTTTACTCGTTATCGGGATTTTTCTAAGCTTTTCAAAGCAGCAGTGGCCACTGTTTCAGATCGCATTGAAAACCGCGGTATTGATGAGATTTATGTGGATCTTAGCCATCTAAACTCAAGGCAAAGCAGTGAGCAATTAGGGCAGCAGATACAGTCTGCGGTATATGATGCTACCGGATTAACTTGCTCGGTTGGCATTAGCCCAAACAAATTACTATCTAAAATCGCTTCAGATATTAATAAACCTAATGGGGTTTGTGTATTAGCACTTACAGACGTACCAGAGATAATCTGGCCATTAAGCGTTGCTAAGGTCAATGGTATTGGGCCAAAATCACAAGAAAAGTTGGCGCACTTAGGTATTCACACCCTAGGCGAACTAGCCACTACAGATGCTTCGATATTACAACAACATTTTGGTTTAAGTTATGCGCAATGGTTATTACGTGCTGCTCAAGGAGAGGATGACAGTCCAGTAGTGTTGGAGTCTGAACCTAAATCCATCAGTCGTGAACGCACCTTCGATCGAGATTTGCATGTCACGCATCATAAAGCGGAATTAAGTGGTTTATTAATTACGGTGTGTGAGCAGTTGGAGCAAGATTTGCGCAAAAATGCGTGTAGGGCATATACCATAGGCATAAAATTGCGTTTTGATGATTTTTCTATTATCACGCGTGATGTGACCTTAGATCAGCCAGTATTGAAGATGGCGGATATTCTTGCTGCCGCCCGTCAAAACTTACGTCGCACCCAAATCCAGCATCGTAAATTGCGTTTGCTGGGGGTGCGTGCCACCAAACTCATCACTGAATCTGCTTGTGCACAGATAAGTTCTCAGCCAGAGCAGTTGCTTTTAGGAGATTTTTTCTAGATGCGTTAAAATTGGATGTATATATCTAAGGCTTTGCGTTTTAGTTTTAGTTTTCTCTTTTTATGGGGTTTGCGGTTATGGATTTTGATCAGGTGGGTGCAGACGCACTAATGGATATTACTTCTAGGCCAGATTTGGTTTTTGTACGTGGCCAAGGCTCTTGGCTGGAAGACCATAACGGCAAACGCTATTTAGACTTAATTCAAGGCTGGGCGGTAAACTCATTGGGCCATAGCCCTAAAAATGTAGTAGATGCCATGTGTAATCAGGCTTCTGAGCTTATGAATCCCTCGCCGGCATTTTATAATGCACCCATGATGGAGTTAGCTAAGCTCATTACTCAAAATTCCTGTTTTGATAAGGTGTTTTTTGCCAATAGCGGTGGTGAAGCTAATGAAGGTGCTATCAAGCTAGCCCGTAAATGGGGGCAGGTACACCGTGCAGGAGCTTATAAGATCGTTACTTTTGAGCATAGCTTTCATGGCCGCACCTTGGCCACTATGTCTGCTTCAGGTAAGGCGGGTTGGGATACGATTTTTGCGCCACAAGTCGACGGTTTTCTCAAAGCGAAGTTTAACGATATTGAATCCGTACGTGACGCCGTGGATGAAGATACCGTTGCCATTATGTTAGAGCCGGTGCAAGGTGAAGGTGGCGTGATACCTGTAGATCCTGAGTTTATGCAGGCATTACGCGATATCTGTGATGAGTTTGGCATGTTGCTAATCGTTGATGAGGTGCAAAGTGGCATGGGCCGTACCGGTAAGCTCTTTGCTTATCAGCATTATGGCGTAGAGCCCGATATTATGACCCTAGGTAAAGGCATAGGAGGAGGTGTACCTTTGTCTGCTTTATGTGCCAAAGAGGCAGTAGCTTGCTTTGAGCACGGAGACCAGGGCGGTACGTATAACGGTAATCCGGTAGTCACAGCCGCTGGTGTGGAAGTGATAAAAACCTTAACTGCAGATGGTTTTATGAATACTGTGAATGAGCGCGCCCATCAGTTATCTGAAGGGTTGTTGGCGCTTAGTGCCAAATGGGGCTTTAAAGGTGAGCGGGGTGAAGGGTTATTGCGTGCTTTGATTTTAGATAACGATGAGGGGCCCGCTATAGTAGAGGCCGCGCGTGATCGTAATCCAGAAGGAATGTTGCTGAACTCCCCACGCCCGAATTTACTCCGTTTTATGCCCGCCCTAAATATCAGTAAAAACGACTTAGCGCAGGCGTTAAAAATACTTGATGAGCTGATTTCTCAGGTGCGTAGTTAGTTTCTACTCTTTGCTTTTTTAATTTTTTAATCAAACCGACCTACTGCAGTGCATAGGTCGGTTTTTTAATTGGTAATTACGCCTATTGTTTGAGTTGTTCATATTATATAAATTTATATAGCTCATATAGTTTACAAGCAAAAGATTCATAACTAAACAAAATATACGTTTATAAGGCGACAACATGCAAAAAGCAAAACATCAAATAGCAAAATCACTTTTAGGCTGCGCTTTAGTAGCAGCAGCCTGTGGTGTGGCAGTAGCTAAGGAGGGAGCGGATCAATATTCAAATGGTGCTGATAGTTGGATGGCAGGCATGCTACCCCCACCCGGTAGTTATTTTGTGGACTATGCAGGCCACTATAGCGGCAAACTACGCAATGGTAGTGGTGATAAAGTCAAAGACGCCAAAGTAGAGGCGTGGTTTAACGCGTTTAGGTATGTATGTACATGTAACTGATAAAAAAATTCTAGGGGGTGATTACGCGTGGCACGTTATTGTACCGCTTGTAAATCAAAAAATGAGCTTAGGTGGGCCTTCTAAGCGTGTTACGGGTTTGGGTGATATCACCGTCAATCCCTTTATTTTAGCTTGGCATGGTGATAATTGGCATCATGTGATTGGTCTAGATGTTTTGCTGCCTACCGGGCGTTATGATTCGCATGATGCTAGACGTAGTATAGGGGCAAATTATTGGAGCTTTGAGTCAGTTTACGCGACCACCTATATGAGTGATAACCGTTTTGAGGTCTCCGCTAAATTTATGTATAACATCAAAACAAAAAATAAAAGTTATCGTCATCCTGTGCCCGGAGCTCAAAAAATGGATTACCACTCAGGCGATGATTTTCATGTGGATTTCTTAGTCGGTAAACACGTAGGGCAATGGGGTATGGGGGTTTCTGGTTATTATTTCCAACAAACCACAGCGGATAAAATTAACGGTACAGTGGTACCTGAAAACCCAGGACTGTGGTCTAAAGGGCGTAAGGGCCGGGTGCTTGCTTTTGGCCCCACCGCCACTTATACCACTAAAAATGGGCTTAACTTTTCCGTCCAATATCAGCATGAAACTTTAGTGAAAAACCGTTTTGGTGGTAATAAGTTCATGCTGAAATTAAACATGGCGATTTAACCGCCCTTTTTAAGAGCTAAACGCCAGTGATGCAGTAACGGCTCAGTATAGCCATTAGGCTGTTCTAAACCTTTAAAAACCAGCTCACGGGCTGCTATATAAGCTTTAGAGGCTTTATAGTTATTTTCCATGGGTAGATAAGCAGAGTCTCCTTGGTTTTGTTTATCTACAACTACCGCCATGCGCTGTAAGGTTTCATCTACCTGCTCAGGCGTGACGATGCCATGCAGCATCCAGTTAGCAATGTGCTGGCTGGAAATACGTAGAGTAGCACGGTCTTCCATGAGGCCCACATTATGAATATCGGGCACCTTAGAGCAGCCCACACCTTGATCAATCCAACGTACTACGTAGCCTAAAATACCTTGAGCATTATTATCTAGCTCTTGCTGGATTTCTTCGGCAGTCCAGTTTGGATTTTCTGCCACCGGGATGGTGAGAATATCTTCTAATACTTCCTTATGTTGGCCTTCCATACTTTTTTGAATTTCTTGTACATTTAGCTGGTGATAGTGTAAGGCGTGTAAGGTAGCGGCGGTAGGAGAGGGGACCCATGCGGTATTACCACCGGCCTTAAGATGCCCAATCTTTTGCTCTAGCATATCGGCCATGAGGTCAGGCATAGCCCACATACCTTTACCAATTTGCGCGTGCCCACGTAAACCACATGTTAAGCCCACTTGTACGTTATTGTGCTCATAAGCCGGTAGCCAAGGCAACGTTTTCATGTCATTTTTACGCACAACTGGGCCGGCATGCATACACGTATGGATTTCATCGCCAGTGCGGTCTAAAAAGCCCGTATTAATAAAGGCAACGCGCTCTTTAGCTGCGGCCACACAAGCTTTTAGGTTAACGGAAGTACGGCGCTCTTCATCCATAATGCCCATTTTGAGACTGTTACGCGGGATTTCTAATAAATCTTCAGTGCGTGCAAATAGCTCATCAGCAAAAGCAGTTTCTTCCGGGCCGTGCATTTTTGGCTTTACTATATAAATAGAGCCTTTTTGTGAGTTTTGTTTGAGCTCTAGATCACGCATAGCCACGAGATTTGTTACTACCGCATCCATGATGCCTTCAGGGATTTCATTCCCATCTTTGTCTAAGATGGCGGGGTTTGTCATGAGGTGACCCACGTTACGAATAAACATCAATGAGCGGCCCGCTAGTTTTTGAGAGGTGCCGTCTAAGTCTGTGTATTCACGGTCTGCATTGAGTTTGCGTGTGGTGGTTTTACCGCCTTTTTCTAATTCCGCCGTTAGGGTTCCGGTGATCAAACCTAGCCAGTTTCTGTAAGCTAAGGTTTTGTCTTCAGCATCTACGGTGGCCACCGAGTCCTCACAATCCATAATAGTGGTGAGTGCTGACTCCATTAGTATGTCTTTCACACCAGCGGCATCTTCTTTGCCGATGGGATGATTGGTATCTATTTGTACTTCAAAATGCAAACCGTTATGGGCAAATATTAAGGCTTCAGGATTGGCGGCGTCGCCACGATATCCGATTAGAGTACTGTTATCTTTAAGGTTGGTGGTGGAGTCATTATTTAAGGTAACGGCCAGTGCTTTATTTGTTATGGCGTATTTAACAGCATCTTTATGCGAGCCTTGAGCTAATGGAATAGCTTCGTCTAAGAAATTACGGCCGAACTCTATGACTCTTTGGCCACGTACGGGGTTATAGCTAGCAGTGATCTCAGCACCATCAGTGGTGGCGATAGCGTCTGTGCCGTACAGTGCGTCATAAAGGCTACCCCAACGTGCGTTAGCGGCATTCAACGCGTAACGAGCATTGGTAATGGGCACGACTAGCTGTGGGCCAGCTTGCTCTGTAATGGCACTATCAATATTTGTGGTATTGATTTTTGCGTCTGCGCTTGCAGGCTCTTCTACTAAATAACCAATATTTTTAAGAAAGGCTTGATAGGCGGCCATGTCTTTGATGGGGCCAGGGTTGGCTTTATGCCAATTATCTAACTCTAGCTGCAGCGCATCGCGTTTAGCGAGTAGTTCGCGGTTACGAGGCGCTAAATCATGGACTAATTGACTGAAACCGGCCCAGAATTTATTAGCGTCTAAACCGGTGCCGGGTAGCGCTTCATTTTGGATGAAATCATAAAGCTGCTTATCAACTTGAAGATTGTGGCATTGGGTGCGAGATGTCATGATTTACCCTATAAATGTCATACTATGGAATGATTAATATGGTTTCATTATGGTGGCTAATGAAGCACTAATGAAGAGCGATTTAGGTTTACTTTATCCATACTTTAAGTATTGACTACCAATAATTTATTAGTCGTTATATCTCTTTATATCGTTACTTAGCTTATAAAAAGCATAATTAATCAAATAAATCAAAATAAAATCAACTACAGGATACTTTTTATGCAGGATAATATGCAGTCAACCATTGTGACGCAGCTACCTCCTACCATACCTTATGAAGGGTTTTTAGATCCGGTGGCCGCTACGCAGCGTTTACTTACTATTTACCAACGTAACACCCAATTTATCCGGGAGCATTTTTTAGATTGCATGCGTGATGGTTTTCCTGAAGGCAAGCGTTTCAGAGCCAATTATCCAGTAATACGTATACGAGTCGATACACATCAAGAGGTAGATAGTCGTCTTTCTTATGGCCATGTGGTGGAGCCTGGTTTTTATGCTACTACCGTTACGCAACCGGATTTGTTTTATGATTATTTTGTTGATCAAATCGGGCTATTAATTAAAAACCATGGAGTGCCGGTAGAAATAGGTGAATCTAGTCAGCCTATTCCTTTGCATTTTTGCTTAAAAAATACGGAAATGGATGGACCAGTGTATCCGGAGTCAGAGGGCCATGTGCTGCGGGATCATTTTGATGTGCCTGATTTAGTATATATGGATGACACCATTGTTAATGGCACGTGGAAGCCTCAAGCGAATGAACCTCTACCTTTGGCGCCTTTTACCGCTCCCCGAGTGGATTATTCCTTGCAGCGGCTACAGCATTACACGGCCACGTCACCCGCTGCTTTCCAGAAGTTCATTTTATTTACGAATTATCAGTTTTATGTGGATGAGTTTTGTGCTTGGGGCGAAAAGATGGTGGCAGAAGGAAAGGGTGGATATACTCAGCTCATCACGCCTTCATCGGACCGTTTACCGCAAATGCCTTCTTATCATTTAATGCGCGATGACCACAGTGGTATTACGTTAATTAATATTGGTGTAGGCCCCTCAAATGCAAAGACTATTACGGATCATGTGGCAGTATTACGGCCTTCCGCGTGGTTAATGGTGGGCCACTGTGCGGGTTTACGTACTACGCAGCGTTTAGGCGATTATGTACTGGCCCATGGTTATGTGCGCCAAGATAAGGTGTTAGATGATGATCTGCCCACTTGGGTGCCGGTGCCACCCTTGGCAGAAATTCAAATTGCTTTAGAGCAAGCAGTGGCTAAGGTGGCCGGGCTTTCGGGGTGGGAATTGAAGAAAATCATGCGCACAGGCACGGTGGCTTCTATAGATAATAGAAATTGGGAGTTGCGTGATCATGATGAACCGGTACAAAGGCTGTCTCAATCTAGAGCCATCGCTTTAGATATGGAATCTGCCACCATTGCTGCCAATGGTTTTCGATTCAGAGTGCCTTATGGCACTTTGTTATGTGTATCTGATAAGCCTTTGCACGGTGAGTTAAAACTGCCCGGTATGGCAAATACCTTTTACAGTAAACAAGTGGGGCAGCATTTACATATAGGTATTAAAGCCTTAGAGCTAGTTAGAGAGATGCCAGCCGAACGTTTACACTCCCGAAAACTACGTAGCTTTATAGAAACAGCATTTCAGTAGGTTTTTTTACGTAATATGTAAAAAAATTTACTAGAACTTAATCTTCTTCTGCTATTTGTTGCTTACGTAGTTCTTTACGTATTTCTTTGCGGATTTGTTTTTTCAGCCATCTCTTTAGTTTGGCTTTTTTACGTTGTTTTTTGGTGAGCTTGGGTATAGCAAGCATAGTGCCGCGGCAGGAAGGCACACCACACCAACAGGCGTACTGCTGCTTGAGTGTTTTAGTGAGCTTTTCGTCTATAGTGAGGGCGTAGTCATACAGAATTTCTTCGCCCTCATCAATATCGCGTAAGGCCACAATAAACACCTTATCACCACTGTCACTTTCGTGGCCTTCGCAATTAGGCTCACAGCAATGGTTGATAAAACGTGAGTCATTCCCCTCTTGACCCCCATCAATAATCATGCCGTTACTCAGGGCAAAAAAGAAGGTGTGAAAAGGATCATTAGGATCAGAAGACTCTTGGGCATCGGCTTCTTCAGGCGTAATGCGTACGCCTTCGTATTCCAATATATACGTACCTTTAGGGATAGGACGACGGGCAAATACACCATGGCCATGTAGGTCCGATTCGCGGACCTCATGCCAAGGTTGTGAGCGTGTAGTTTGGCTCATGGGTGGTGATTACTCCTCTGGGGTAGTCGTTTTTTTAGCTGCTTTCTTGACCGCTTTTTTGGCGACTTTTTTCACGGCTTTCTTTGCCGCTTTTTTGGCTGCTGTTTTTTTCACAGCGGTTTTCTTCGCCGCGGCTTTTTTGGCGGCCTTCTTTGCGCCTTTTTTTGCTGCTCTAGGCTCAAATTCAAAGGAGACCTTGCCTTTGGCATCGCGCTTTAAAAAGGCTTTGAATTTACGATTTGTGCGGTTGGAAACAAAATTTTCAAGTAAATCGGTTTTACCATCAACCAAGAGCTTTTTCATTTGCTCAGCATCAATTTCTTGCTGCAGAATAATTTTATTACTACGAAAATCGCAGCTTTTCTCTGGGCCTACGGCTTTTTCACATACATATCTTACGCCATGCTCAAACACATTCGCTTGACATTTAGGACAAGGGCCTACAGGTTCTTTACCTGAGAAATCAACAGGCTCGTTGTCCTCCTCCTCGTTTTGGCCAAAATCAAACTCCAGCTTATTTTCAGCGTTGATGCGTAATATAGCGGCAAAAGGGCGCCCCATCTTACTAATAAAGCCAGTGAGAGGACCAATGGTTTTATTTGTTAACAGCTCCTCTACTTCATGTATCTCTAGGGTTTTGCCACCAGGATGTTTACCAATAGAGAAGTCACAGTTGGTGCAGGCATAGCGTCTGTAGGTTTCTTTTACCACACTGCCACAGACTGGACATGGCACCTCCAAGGTGACGTAATCACCTGGCACTGCATTGTGCTCGTAGTCCTTGGCGCTGCTGACTATGGCATCTGTCATGCTCTCTATTTTCGCCATGAAGGTTTTGCGGTCTAACTCGCCTTGCTCAATTTGTTTGAGCTTATGCTCCCACTCACCGGTCAGCTCAGGGGAGGTAAGTTCGCTAACACCTAAACCGTTTAAGAGCGTCATTAGCTGTTTAGTTTTAGCGGTAGGAACTAATTCCCGACCTTCGCGGCGTAAATAGCTTTCGTTGAGCAAGCCTTCAATAATAGAGGCGCGAGTGGCGGGTGTGCCTAGGCCGCTCTCAGACATAGCTTCACGTAAGGCATCATCATCTACCAATTTGCCAGCCCCTTCCATGGCTGAAAGCAGCGTGGCTTCTGAGTAGCGTGCGGGTGGCTTAGTGGCCAGAGCTTTACTTTCAATATGCTCGGTATGTACGGTTTCATTTTCAGTTACCGCAATGAGGGTGTCATCGCCGCCTTGGGCTTCGCGACCATAAATAGCCAACCAGCCCGGATTTACTAATACCTTACCTTCCGTTTTGAAGTTGTGTTCTTTTACTTTAGTGATACGCGTGGTAACACGAAACTCCGCCACGGGGAAAAATATGGCGAGAAAACGGCGCGTGATCAGCTCATAAATTTTGAATTCGGCTTCGCTCAGCTCTTTAGGAATTTGTAGTGTAGGAATGATAGCAAAGTGGTCTGAGACCTTTTTATCATCAAACACACGTTTTATGGGCTTGACCCAGCCGTTATCACACACTTGCTTTGCAAACGGCTGTACGGAGGCAGAAGCCGGGGTGCCGGCATCCGTTAGGGCTTGCATCGTGTCTTTAACTGTTTGCAAGTAATCTTCAGGCAAATAACGGGAGTCCGTGCGCGGGTAAGTTAAGGCTTTGTGGCGTTCGTAGAGGGTTTGAGCCAACGATAAGGTGGTCTTGGCTGAGTACCCAAAACGAGAATTGGCCTCACGTTGCAAACTGGTTAAGTCAAACAGAGCCGGTGACTGTTGTTTAGAAGGTCTGGACTGCTCTGTCACTATACCGTCTTGACCAGCGCAAGCTTCTACAATGGCCAGGGCTTCAGCTTCAGTCCAGACGCGGGAGTCGCGTTTTTCGGCATCGTCTTCGTCTTTTTTGAATTCAGGATTAAACCAACGGCCGGCGTATTGACCTGCTGTCGCAGTAAAGTCCGCATGAATTTCCCAATAATCGCGTGAAACAAAACGACGAATCTCTTCTTCGCGCTGATGCACAATGGTGAGCGTAGGAGTTTGTACACGGCCTACTGGGGTTTTGAAAAAACCGCCTTCTTTGCTGTTAAAAGCGGTCATAGCGCGGGTGCCATTAATGCCAATAAGCCAGTCTGCTTCGGCGCGAGAACGTGCTGCTGCCTCTAAGGGTTTAAGCTCTTCATCATCCCGTAAATTCTCAAAAGCTTCACGTATGGCTTCGCGTGTCATGGAGCGTAACCATAGCCTATGGATAGGTTTGTCTACCTTGGCAAACTGCATGATGTAGCGGAAAATAAGCTCACCCTCACGCCCCGCATCGCAGGCATTAATTACGGCGCTTACGTCTTTACGTTTAAGTAGCTTTACCAGTAGTTTGAGACGCTCTGCTGATTTTTTATCAGAAGGTTTCAATTCAAATTGCGGCGGTATTACGGGTAATTGCTTAAAGCTCCATTTGCCACGTACTGGGTCATTAGGGGCGATTAAACTAAGCAAATGGCCTACGCTGGCAGCTAGTACAAAGTTTTCGCTTTCAAAATAGTCCCCTTCACGGGTAAAGCCCCCTAGGGCACGAGAAATATCGAGCGCTACAGAAGGTTTTTCGGCAATGATTAGAGTTTTAGTCATGGGTGTACCGTCACAGCAAGTCTGCATTAATAGTGCAGATCATACGAGGTGAAAATCGCATTATGCAAGTAAAAAAAATAAATCAATCCATTCTGAACGTACCAGATTGGGCACAGTTTTTAAGTCGTAGCAGCATTATCATTGCTGCCGTATTGTTTGGCAGCGCGCTCATTATGGCAATCGCTGCTAATTGGTTGAGCTGGCCTAAGCTGCTTCGAGTGGTCTTAATACAGGCCACTATAACAGCACTGGTATTATTCGCATGGAAGCGTGGGCAGCAAAAGTCTAAAGAGTGGGCTAGTGTTTACAGCCTGTCAAGCTTAAGCGTAAATTTAGCGGCTATTGCCGTAGGGGGATTATTGGCGCTGATAGGACAAAGTTATCAAACGGGCGCCGACCCTTGGTGGCTTTTTGCTATCTGGGGTCTATTGCTTTTACCGTGGCTAATTACGCTGCGCTCTCTATTTATCATACTGTTAGTTTTAGGATTAACAAATGTGGCGTTGTTTTTGTTTGCTATTAATAGCATAACAGTTGCGTCTGGGCAGCCTGTTTCGTTGTTATTTGTAGCCCTCAATTTATTGGCTATTTATTTGGCAAAAAACAAGAAAACACATAGCGTATTGCAGCCTATGGCTGTGTTGTTTTTAGTAGTTACGGTGCTATTGTGGCAAGCACTGACGTGGATGGAAAGTCTTAGTGGTGCGATGCTACAAGGCTTTATGAACTTGGCGATATTGATAGGCTTAGCGGTCTATTATTCGCGTTATAGCACCGATTTTTTCACGGCAGTTTTGTCTTATGCCGGTGCGTATGTGCTGCTGTTAGCATTAATTGCTTTTGGTATGGGCATGGGGACAGGAAGTGTACTGGTTTTATTTTTTGTAGGTGCAGCACTAGGATTTTTGTTAATCAGGGATTTACGACGCCTTTGGCGACAAAATTCTGTGCTTAAAGAGCCGTGGTTTTTACGCTTGATGTATTTGCTAATACAGAGCTTGGTGGCTCTGCTTTTTGTGCTGGTTTACCTATTAGTCATAGGTGAGCTCAATGATGTAGTCATACATCTGTATGTGGCTGGTTCTGTAGTGGCAATTGTGTTGTTACAGCGAGGTAAAAAAAGCGCATTTTTTCAAGATTTACCCTTGTTTTTACTGCTTAGCAGCATGGCTTTAGTGATGACGGGGTTAAGCGGTGTAAGTCTTAATAAAGATTTGTTGTTCGCTTGGTTTTTGTTGTTAAGTACAGTGGTTTATGTTTTTAGTCCTAAGGATTGGTTATTACGATTTTGTAGTGCGATTATTGCCACCGCTTTAGCGGGTGTTTGGTGGTTTACTTATTTTTTTACCATAGGGTATTTGCAGCTTTTTCTGTTGGCGGGGGTGGTCATGTTGGCTGCTGTGATGCATTATAAATCCGCTTATAAGATTTCATTAAAACCGTTATGGTGGGCTTGGACAGTAGCTTTGGTGGCTTTAGTCGTTTGGGCACCCCCTTATTATCTGCTGCCAGCGGCTTTACCACCTTTAGGCATATTGGCGTTACTTGGCTGGGTTTGGGCTTATGCACAGCGTGATGGCGTGTTGTTTTGGTCTTCCGTTTTATTATTAGCGGCTTCTTTGGGGCAGCATTATTACCAATTGGAGTGGTCTTTACTACATAAGGCGGTTGCCTTAGCAGTGAGCGGCTTGTTTTTGGGGTTATGTGCTTTATTGTTACAACGTTTTAAGACAAAAACACAGCCTAACAATGCAACACCATCAACATCAAAAACAGCTAAGCAATTAGTGGCACGAGGGCCCACTCGTATTGGTGTGGGGTTATGGGTAGGTTTAGGCGCTGTATTACTAATGAGTACTCAAGACGTAGCACGTAAAGAATACCTCTTAGCCCATGGCGTGCCTGTGGTGCTTAGCTTAGCGCCAGTAGATCCACGCTCATTAATGCAAGGTGATTACATGGCACTTAACTTTACGCTTAGTGAGCAAGTGGAAGAAATCATGGCTGAAGAGGCGAATTTGACGGCTGCTAGACCGTCAAATGTGCTCGCCTATATGAAGGGCAGTAGTGATAGCCCATCAACGCTTGTGGCTTTGCAAAACCCCGTTAATTCGTATGTTTACTGGGTAGAGGGGGCGAAGCAAGAGCTTGATAGCCTAGCGGTATTAAAAATGCAGCGTAATAAAGGGCGTTGGTTACCAAATGGCATTGACGCATGGTTTTTCCCCGAAGGGCAGGCTGCTGCGGTTGAGCAAGCCCGCTTTGGGGAGTTTAAGACCAATGCCAAAGGACAGGCATTGTTGTATAAATTAATAAATTAATTAAGGAAGGGAAGGGTTTGAGATTAGTGAGATAGACGATCTTCATCATCGGTTAACAGCTCTTCGAAGATGAGATGGTCTATTTCAGCCTCGTGATTCCAAAGCACCATTAAAGCCACAATTTTAATTTTTGCTAAAGGGACTGGTGTTTCGTCTATGGCTTGAGCGCGCTCAATAAGCACCTCGCGTAAGGCGGGAGGCAGTACGCCAGAGTTTTCTAAAAAGCGAATAAAACCAGCCGCTTCGTGGCCTAAGGCATTAAGCTCGTGCTGGGTATAAACACGCATGCTGTCTGTGTGATGTTGATTAGTTAATGGTTGGTGCATAGCGGCTGATTCACTAAGGCCGTGTAACCAGCTAAGTGCTTCATTGATTTCTTCGTCTTCGAAGCCAATGGCAGCGAGTTTGTGGGCTAACACCTCAGCTTTAGGGCAAGCTTCGGGCGTGTAGTAGGTTTCAAACAAGTAAACCAAGATATCAAACATGTATGTATTACCACTAAAAAAACGCATAAAGATGAATCTATAAGTCTACACGATCTACACAAAAATGTAGTGGAATAAACAGCAATAGGCCCAATATACAAAATGTATATTGGGCCTATATTTAATGCACAAGCAGTAATACTTAGACTAACTCTACTGCCATGGCAACGGCTTCACCACCACCTATACATAAGGAAGCGATACCGCGCTTACCGTTTGTATTTTGTAAGGCATTAAGTAAGGTGGTGACGATGCGCGCACCAGACGCCCCAATGGGGTGGCCTAGGGCGGTAGCACCACCGTAAATGTTTACTTTGTCATGAGGAATATTTAAGTCTTTCATGGCAGCCATAGTGACTACAGCAAAGGCTTCGTTGATCTCAAATAGATCTACGTCTTCTACTTTCCAGCCGGCTTTGTCCATGAGTTTTTGCATGGCGCCCACAGGAGCAGTGGTAAACCACTCAGGATCATGAGCGTGTTGGGTGTGGCCTACAATTTTAGCAATAGGCTTAAGACCTAACTCTTTAGCAGTGGATTCACGCATGAGAATCATAGCAGCGGCGCCATCAGAGATAGAAGAGGCGTTAGCTGCGGTAACGGTACCGTCTTTGGTGAAGGCAGGGCGTAAGCTAGGGATTCTATCAGGTTTAGCGCGGCCAGGGGCTTCATCGGTATCGACGACGGTATCGCCGCGACGGCTGCTAATAGTTACAGGAGTAATTTCTTTAGCAAAGCTACCATCTTCAATGGCTGCATTTGCACGACGTAATGATTCAATAGCGTAATTATCTTGGTCTTCACGCGTGAAGCCGTATTTTTCTACCGTGGCTTCGGCAAAGATGCCCATGGGCTTATGCTCATAGGCATCTTCTAGACCGTCTAAGGTCATGTGGTCAAAAATTTTGGAGTCACCAAAGCGGTAACCAGTACGGCCTTGTAGTAATAGGTAAGGGGCATTAGACATGCTTTCCTGGCCACCGGCTACTACGATATTGGCACTGCCCGCTTTAAGCATGTCGTGACCCAACATGGCGGTTTTCATACCAGAGCCACACACTTTGTGTACGGTGGTGCAAGGTACACCTTTAGGCAGACCAGCACCTAGGGCGGCTTGACGTGCAGGCGCTTGACCTTGGCCCGCTTGAAGTACGTTACCCATGAGCACTTCATCCACTTGATCAGGATTAACACCAGCACGCTCTAAGGCAGCTTTAATGGCAACGGAACCTAATTCGTGTGCCGCCAATGGGGATAGACTGCCTGTCATGGCACCCATGGGGGTGCGAACGGCGGATACAATAACAACGGGATCTGACATAGTTTAACTCCTAGTGCGGTAAAACTGTGGTGAGATTATCTGCGCTACGATTAGGCAGACGGTTTGATAAATCGTAAGGATAAATGTTTTCTAAGCGGCCTTGAGCGACTTGGTCGCGGCACCTAGCCCACCAGTCGGCATCAAGTAATTCAGCGTGATACTTCATAAAAGCGTCTCGTATGCGTTTGTCGCCCAGTAAAAACCAACGAAATTCTTCGGGAAATACATCGTTAGGCCCAATGGGATACCAAGGCTCGCTGGCCATTTCGGCCTCTTCGTTTGGGGCTTCGGGTATGTAACGGAAATTCATTTCCGTCATGGATTGAATCTCATCATAATCATAGAATACCAAACGTCCCAGACGTGTTAAACCAAAGTTTTTATATAACATGTCGCCGGGGAAAATATTATTTGCAGCTAGCTCTCGGATGGCATCGCCGTATTGTTTGATGGCCATTTCAAGCGCTGAGCCAGACGCTCGGCTTAAATACATATTAAGTGGCAACATACGACGTTCTATATAAACATGACGCAATACAATTAAATCACCACTTTCTTCAAGTAAGCTAGGCACTTCTTTACGCAATTCTTCTAAAAGCTCAGGGGAGAATCTGCGTTTAGGTAAAGCCACTTGCGAATACTCCCAAGTGTCCGCCATACGGCCAGCTCTATCGTGTTTTTTTACTAAAAGATAGCGACTTTTAACCGTGGCGTGATCCATGCCGGGTTTGGCGATGTTATCGCGAATCATTTTGAATACATACGGGTAAGAAGGGAGGGTGAATACCGTCATTACCATGCCCTTAATACCCGGCGCTAATTGAAACTGATCTGTGGAGTGCCCTAGATGATGTAAAAAATCCCTATAAAAAAGATTTTTCCCCTGTTTTTGTAGGCCAATCGCATTGTAAAACTCGGCGGCAGATTTGCGAGGTAGTAGCGATTCTAAAAAACTGACATAGGCTGAAGGTACCTCCATATCAACCATAAAATAGGCACGTGTAAAGCTAAACAAGGTACTCATATCATCGGCGTTATCGATAAGTGCATCAAGCTCTATGGTGTGGCTGGGGGTGTGTACCAGAGCAATAGCAAATGGATGAATAGAGGTGTGATTGATGAGTCTACCCACAATGTAGGCGCCTTTATTACGGAAAAACAAAGTATTTAGCACCTGTATTTGGCAATCAGGGCCAATGCGTAAACCTGGATCTCGGGGTAAACGCTTACGCAATACGCTTACTGCACGCCGTGCCAAAATACGTACATCAGATGTTAAGTTGGCATAAGGTAGAGCTAAACCAAAATCTTTAATCATCTGTGTGAGTGATGCAATAAGCCCTTGCTCTAAAGGGTAGTACGCTCTATAAGAAGGCAAAGAACTGTCTATATAGCCCGTGGCAATAGCAGGGCGTACAAATAAGAAATCATTATTAAAATACGTACGCGATAACACTCTGCATGACACCGAATTAAAAAACGTTTCCGCACACTCAGGTTGACGATGACCAGCTAAGTTATGTGCAAATTTGGTTTTTACATTTTGCCAAAATTGCTGTTGCTCGGGGCTTAACTCGGTAGAGTCAGAGCGTGGTGTGAGGGCGGTGTTTTTGAGAGCGGGGCCTAATAAGGCGGCACATTCATGCACTCGCGTATCGTAATACTCAATACGTTCACGTGATAATTGCTGAATACCATTCCAATCGGCCGACTCAAATAATACTTTAGCGCGTTGGGCACTGTAACGAAATAAAGCATAATGTCTATCAAAGCCCTGAAGTATTATTTGTGCCACGTGTTGGGCACTTGGCACAGGACGTTGAACAGGTTCAATAACAGAGTAATCAGAGGCGAAGGGCATGCTATTCATAACTTTGTCTCAGTTTTCTTATGTTTGATTACATATTACTTATAATCGCTTATACACTCTACTAGCATACGATGAATTTCATATTAAAGGAACGAAATGCGCGCTAAACCTCATTTAAACACCCTCTTGCAGCACGCAGGGCAAGCTGAGTTCAATGATAAAACGGGAGCAGCACCTGTAGCATTACCCTCTATGCGTACTAGCACTGTGCGCTTTAAAACACTAGCCCATTTAGATCAGGCCATGCAAGATCGTGATACGGGGGGGCGTGCTGTGGTGTATGGGCGTTTTGGCATGGATACACACCGAGCCTTGGAAGATGTGTTTTGTGAATTAGAAGCCGGAACCCATGCTTTTTTACTACCTTCAGGCATGGCTGCTATTACCCTAGCGGTGATGAGTTTTGTGAACCAAGGGGATCATGTTTTAGCGGTGGATTGCGCCTACGGTCCGGTGCATGCTTTAGATAAAAATCTATTACAGCGTATGGGTGTGAGTACCACGTATTCTGCTCCTACGGTAGAGGCTTTTAAAGCAGCTTTACAACCTAATACTAAGGTGTTGTATGTAGAGTCGCCAGGCTCTTTGCTTATGCAGATGCTTGATATGCCGGCTTTAGCTGAGTTTGCAGCAGCACATGATTTAGTGTTAATTACGGATAATACCTGGGGATCAGGGCTGATTTATCAGCCGCTGAGTCTAGGAGCGGATGTGTCAGTGGTGGCTGGCACTAAATATGTAGCTGGGCACTCAGATCTGCTTTTAGGAGCGGTGGTTGTTAAAGATGAGGCTTTAGCCCAGAAAATAGAGGCTTGTAATTATGCCTTGGGCTATTCAGTCAGTGCAGATGATGTGTGGCTGGCCTTACGTGGTGTACGCACCATGCCACTGCGTATGCGAGAAACGGGGGATAATGCTTTGCGTGTATGTGAGGCTTTAGCCCAGTGGCCTGAAGTGAAAACCATTTACCATCCGGCTTGGAAAAATGATGCACACCACAACTTGTGGCAACGGGATGCTATGGGATCGAATGGCATGCTCGCTGTAAGCTTAGATATAAGCGAAGCCAGAGCGCGGCGTTTTGTGGATGCCTTACAGCTGTTTGGTATTGGTTTTTCGTGGGGTGGTTTTGAGAGTTTAGTGCAGCTGGTCAATCCTGCGTCTATAGCAGCTCATTCTTATTGGGCAGATGGGGAGGCGGCACTGCTGCGCTTACATATAGGTCTAGAAGATGCAGAAGACCTGATTGCAGATTTAAGCAGCGCCTTCACCCAATCCTTTGAGTCGTAGCGTTATTTTTCTACTGCGGCTTGTTTTAATAAAAAATCAGCCACAGTAATGGTTTCGTCGTAGCCATTTGTCATAGCAGGGGAGGTTACATACTTGCCTGCTATGGCTAAGCTGGGTGTGCCTTGAATTTGATAGAGGCGAATGAGGTCATTGGCACGATTAGCTTTGGTTTTTACGCCAAAGGAGTTAAAAGCACTATCGAATTCTTTTTCATCTATGCCATTGTCTGCAGCCCATTTACGAATCGCTTTTTTATCAAATAAAGGGCGTTTTTCTTTGTGTATGGCGTTAAAGAGCTTGGGGTGTAAATCTAAACGGTCTAGTGACTCCAGCACAAAATAAGTGTGCTGCAAATCACCCATACCAGCGTTAAAAGCCACTGGCACTCGTTTAAGACTTATGTTTCTCTCATCAAAGTCTTCAGACCATTTGCTTACTAAAGGCTCCATAACAGCACAGTGTGGGCAGCTGTAGGCAAAAAACTCCAATACCTCAGTTTTATCAATACTGTCAGAGGGTTGAGTTTGGCCTAAGGTTACATAAGAACTGGGAGCAGGAGCTTGGGCTGAGGCTAGTGGACTGAGCAGCACGCTAGCAGCCAAGGTTGCAGTGGCCGCTAAGCGGCCTAATAGAGTTAAGTACGACATGAAAGATTCCTATCTATATGTATATATTATGTGTGTATGTATGTAGCTCTCTATGCTTATGACTAAGGACGGACCACAGAAGTTTCAATTTTTTCTTTACCTAGAAGGGCGCGAGCTTGGTTCATAGCATCTACACCATTAAAAGGCCCGACTCGTACACGATTAATCGTACCGCCATCATAAGCACCTTCTTGTACTTTAGCGTTTAAACCTAATAAAAGAATACGAGCCCGTATAGATTCTGCGTCTTTAGCAGACCTAAAAGCCCCGGCTTGTAAGTAGTAAGCATCACCACTTTTTGGCTGTGCCGGGATCTCTTGAGAAGGCTTTGGGTTGGGTTCGTTGAGTTGCGCGATAAGTGTGTCTAGATTTTCTGATTTTGTACCCTTTGGCACAGTGCTACTGGAGGGGGGAGGAGCGCTAGAAGTTGCAGCAATACGGCCTAACTCACTAGCTACTTGAGCCTCTTTACCCTGAAAAATGGGAGGGTCTGTATTTAAACCTCCACCATATAAACCAATATTAGGATCTGACTCTATACCCACTGTCTCATCAACGCCGTAACCTCCCGATGATAGAATATCCTCTATGTTAGGGCTGAGCTTATCCATAAAAGGAACAGGAGCTTTAGTAATATAAAGCGCAGCGGCTACAGCAATAGCCAGTCCAATAATAAGACCAATAATAATGCCAAAAATTAGACTGGACTTGGACTGAGCTGAGAGGTGACGTCGGGTTGCCATAGAATATAAAATAAACCTACATTTTGTTTGGTGCACTAACACCGAGTTTTGCTAAACCGGCTGCAATCACTTGTGCTGTGGCTGCTGCTAAGGCTGCACGCGCTGTTTTAAGGGCTTGATCATCCACTAAGACCCGCTCACTGTTATACCAGGTATGAAAATCAGCGGCACAATCTCGTAGCCAAAAAGCCACTTGATGCGGAGCTAAATCGTTGGCGGCTTGCGTTAGCATAGCGGGATATTCAGCCAGACGCTGTAATAGTTTTATTTCGCTAGGTGCAGTAAGTAAACTGAAATTTGCAGTCTGTAATGCGGTGACGTCCACAGCAGCTTGGTTTAAAACGGAATAGGTACGTGCATGCGCGTATTGAATGTAATACACGGGGTTTTCCTCGCCTTTAGTCAAAGCAAGGTCTATATCAAACACAAACTCAGAGTCTGCTCGGCGTTGAACTAAAAAGAAGCGTACCGCATCTAAACCTACCCAATCCACTAGCTCGCGTAGGGTGACATAACTACCTGCGCGCTTAGAAATTTTTACCTCTTCCCCGCCGCGCATAACTTTTACCATGCTATGCAATACATAGGCCGGATAATCAGTAGGAATGCCCATATCTAAGCCTTGCAAACCTGCACGCACCCGTGCAATGGTGCCATGATGGTCTGTGCCTTGAATATTAATAGCATGGGTAAAGCCACGTTCCCATTTGGTGACGTGATACGCCACATCAGGTACGAAATAGGTATAGCCACCTTCACGCTTGCGCATGACACGATCTTTATCATCACCAGTATTAAGTTCTGTGGTACGCAACCAAAGAGCGCCTTCATGCTCATAGGTATGACCCGCATCAGTTAAGGCTTTGACTACA
Organism: Paenalcaligenes sp. DL 309; assembly: GCF_057475285.1. Lineage (NCBI taxonomy): Bacteria > Pseudomonadati > Pseudomonadota > Betaproteobacteria > Burkholderiales > Alcaligenaceae > Paenalcaligenes > Paenalcaligenes sp. DL 309. The sequence continues at coordinate 270,504 of NZ_JBYBKW010000003.1, read as the reverse complement.
GCATCCACGCGGCCATCTGTGTACAGCGAGCTTTCTAAGTAGTAATTATCAAAAACCAGATTAAAGGCTTTGAGATCAAGGTCTTGCTCGTTGCGTAAATGTGCTACTGCAAATAGGCATATGGCTTCAATATCATCGATATTACCGGCCTTGGTATCTTTATAGGCATTCGCGATTTCTAAGATGTAATCGCCTTTGTAGCCATCAGCAGGAAAGTCAGGGCTATCGGGCTCAATACCCTTAGCACGAGCTTGTACGCTTATGGCCAGATTATCAATTTGATTACCGGCATCGTTGTAATAAAACTCACGACTGACGGTATAGCCTTGGCTATCAAACAACCTACATAAGGCGTCACCTAAAGCCGCTTGGCGCGCATGGCCTACATGTAGTGGGCCGGTGGGGTTAGCGGACACAAACTCCACCATCAGCTTATCGCCGTTCGTAGGTTGATTACCAAAATCTGCGCCTTCGGTAAAAATGTGAGCTAATACAGCTTGATGCGCCGCCGGCGTTAGGCGCAGATTAATAAAACCAGGGCCGGCAATTTCAGCACTAGCAATAAGGCCTTTGGCGCTGTCATCGGCCAAAATAAAATCAACAATGCCTTGCGCTAATTCACGAGGGTTACGTTTAGCGGGGCGTGCCAGTTGCATAGCGACGTTAGTGGCCACATCTCCATGCGCGGCCACATTCGGGCGCTCTAGAGTAATAGTGGGCGTAGCATCAGGGACGATGGACTGGACGGCTGCCTGAATTAAGGCACTGAGCTGTTGTTGTTGCTGAGCAAGCATATAATTTTTTCGAAAAAGAAAGATCAGAATGAAGGCTTACATAATACCGTGAATTAGTCTGGGCTCCAATTTATGGTTTCATCTAACCAGCGATAATAAGCATTTAGATCAACTTTAGCGCTGCGGTTATGAATTTTTTCCTTTGCACTAAGTTTGTAATCCATGAATTGGTCTACTTGCGCTCGTACTTTATAACCGTAGCTAGGGTGTTGAGATTGCTTCCCTCTAAGCGGGTTTGTCAGATCCATAGGTAAATCGTGATTATCTAAATTACGATCAAACTCCAGAAAAGAGCTTTCGTCATGGGCATAAGCATAGTTACCGTGCTTTTTTAAGCCTATGTCATCAAATTGCATACCTTGAGCACGAGCATTCCATAAAATCCATTGTAAAGCTATGTCACTTAGTGGTTTAAAATCGTTCTCATCAATCATGGGGTAGCCACCGCCTAAATCACCATGCGCTCCTATGAAACCTGCCTCTTGCAGATTATGAGCTGTACCTAAGCTATAAAGTGGAAATAAAGCACGGTGTTCGTGTAAGGCCACCCCATGCACTACCCATTGCCAAGCGGGTGCCACGGTAAAATTATATTGGTAATTTTTAGTCCCTAAAATACCCATTTGGGCTACGGTGTCTAAAAGACCCATAAAACGGGGTTGTATGCAGGCTTGTATGTGATTGCCAAAACGGTCTGTGTGACTAAACAAACCGTTTTGCGTGTGCTTAATAATTTGATTGGCAAAGTGTAGCGCAATGGCACTACCACGAGAAAAACCAATAATATCAATAGGTACAGTAGTGGTAGGCATTTGAGCTTGTATATAAGTGAGATGATAGAGCAGTGTTTGCCATTGCTTATTGATGATGTTGTTTGTGCTGTGCGCCACCATGGCGTCCCAGTCCACGGTTTCAGTGTTACCTGGTCCAGCAGCATAATAACTATCCTCTTTGGCTGCTCTATTTAGTAAATGCACCACTCCGCCACTGCTTTTGTCATAACGGGTACCATCAAAAGAGAACAAAATAAGTCCCCAAGGGTCAGTGTGATTCAGCGGTTGTTGTTTGGCGTAACCTAAAAGTTGTGTGGTGGGGTTTGGTCCCAAGGGGTCAGGCTCAAGATAATGACCTTGTTGGGGCAAATAAGTGCGCAATAGATTTTGGTGCCAACCAGTACTCATATCGTAATACTGACCTTCACGCCGTAAGTGAAAATGAAAGTCAGGGTTAGCTGCTATTTTTTCAGCGGCACCAAAGGTGTCGTAAATGGCCGCCCAACGTACCTTTTGATTGGCATCACTAATGATATGCACAGCCCCTAGGTGATCGCTGTGCATAACTAGTAGTTCTCCAGCGGGATTTGTGTGGTAGTCAATGAGCCCTACCGGCTGATTATGTAGGTATATGTAGCGTCTACTTACCGGGTGAGCCGCATGAGTAGGGAGTTTGGCTGAAAAACCAACAGAATATTCCGCTACTATTTTTTTATTATCGTATAAAAAAAACTGTTGTATAGCCTGTGGATAATGTTGTGTATAAATACGAAAACCAGCGGCATTTTGGCTGTTTTTCTGCACAGTATCCACAGAGTTATACACAAGATCTAGTTGTCTCATGGAATTATAACGCAGCATATAGTCTTTATCTTTATGCTGCCAATGTTTGACTAAACCGGAGCTGTCACGTTGCACCGCGGGCAGACTGTTTTTGTTATGGGCGGCTAAAGCGCCAGTGTTATCCCAGTGGTAAAACTCCTCCTTTTGTTGGTTTTTTTTTGTGATAACTAATTGTTTCTGGGGGTTATAGACATAATTGATGGTTTGAAATTTGTGTTCATGGATTATGGCGAGGTGCTGCTCTTTTACGGTTATTAGACCTTGGTTCATACTTAATCGCTGGCGCCACCACAGCTGTTGAGATTGCGGGTTATATAACTGCAAAAAGTGTTGATTGCCTGTAAAGAATGTTTTTTGTTGTAGCCCATTACCGTATTCCTGACCTTGCGATATATTTTTAACCACTAGCAGACGTGCACCTTGGGTATTTTCCCATTCAATACGCTGTAGATCATCTTTATCTGTAGACCAGATGTAATGCAGAGCACCACCTTCAGGTAATAGATGCTTTATGAGCCGTTGCGGGTATTTTTCATCATAGATAAAGCGTTCTTTATAATGCCACTGCACCACACCCGAAGGGGTAGGGAGTTGTCGGGTTATTTGTCGGTGAGTTATGTTGCTGTCAGCATTAAAAATCAGTTTTTCCGTTTCATTGGGATGTTTAATATGCAAGTGTTGAGGGCTAGGGCGTACAAGCTGAGTGCTGAACTGTTGCTGGTCATTCTTATATTCAATCTGCTGCAGTTGTTGTAGGGAGTTGTAATGCACTTGTTGCTCATCACCGTTTGCAAAACGTATACGATGGGCTTTGTTATTTTTATAGAATAGCTCTGTGCGTTGCTGCAGGGCATTTTGCCAAGCCGTCAGCTTTCCTTGTGGGGTGTAATGCAGGGCTAAATCTGGCCAACCATCAAATTGTCCGGTGATTTTATGGATACGTTTTTCATCATTTAGAGTATGGTGCACCGTTAATGCATTACCAAACTGCACAGAGGTGGGCGTGCGCTCTATAGGGGGCGGGCAGGCCCAACACGTGGCACCCGATATCGTTTTTATACGGTTATCTGTGGCGGAAGCAAAGTTGATATAAGTGATGCCATTGCGGCTGTGTAATTGTGTTTGAGCAGATTGTTGCTGAGCGCGTGGATAATAAATACGCACCCAGTGCTGGGGCTGTTCTGCCATATAAAAAATAGCACGGCCTGTTTGGTCATAAACCCAACTACGTACGCGTAATAATGGGCTATGTGCGCTTTGCTGTATGCTTTTGCCCGTTATGGCCCATGGATTTTGTTGCTGATATTGCTTTTCATAATGATAGTGAACCCGTCTATAGTCGGGATATTCTGCTTGCTTTAAGCGTTGTAGTACAGAATTCTCAGCTTGTTCGTAATAATAAATAATGGTCCCGTTAGGGCTATGAATCTGTTGTAACAATAACTGTGAGCCTATCTGTTGATACCTAAACTGTAAGCGGCGCTGCCCTTGGTGAACACTATCAATTAAATGTTGTAAAGGGCTGCCTTCGGCATGTCTAGTAATGATCAAAGGAGTCTGACCTTGACGCTGTAGTTGAATAAGCCAGCCCGCTTTATTAAAGTGCCATATATCACCATTGTGATAATGCCAAATAAACCGTTCAGGTTGTTTTTCTAAACGCCCCGTAGTTGCATTAAGTGTACGCAGGGTGCCATTGGCCTGCTGTAACGTTAAGGCAGCGGAATTATTGGTTATTAGACGGCTTTGATAGGAAAGCGTCCAAGAGCCCCCTAATGTCCCATAATGGGTACTCATGGCGTTATAATGACGCACAATTTCAAGCTCAGGGGCCTCTGGGTGCGCGTATAGGTCGATTTCACGCAAGTATTTGTTACCACTAAATAAATCAACAGGATTAAGGGCGTTTGTGGGTATAAGAGCGCCAGTTGCGCCTGATTGATCCACATCTTGGCTGTTACATTGATTGTTTATTTTTGGGGCAGAGCAGCTGTTTGGCGTAGCGATCACTGGGTGGCTAACTACGATTATAATGGTGCAGATAAGGGCAAACAATACACGCATGGGGTATCCTTATTGAATGTCTTTATGTGTTATCTTCACTCAATAACGCGTGTATTTGTGGCTAATGTGAGCCAATTATCTAATAGGGAAAACCACATGCTAATTAAATTTACATCTAATGTTTCTGGTTCTATTTTGATGCTAGATGAGCATGCTTTACCGGTGCTAGAAGCCGCTGGTAAAAAGTTTGAGGGTGGGCAGCTCACCGAGCGTGGTGTCTTTACCGCTCCTCAGTTAGCAGAAGCGGTTGCTAAGCTAAAACAGGCGATGGATGATGCGCCACCTTTAAATGATGAAGTGAATGAAGATCAGCCCGATGATCAAAAGGTGCATGCGGTAAATCAGCCCGTCAGTTTCAAGCAGCGCGCCTATCCTTTATATGAAATGCTGGTGGAAGCAGAAGCCGCTGGCGATGATGTAATGTGGGAGCCTACACGCACGGCGTGGGATTAATAAAAAAGCCACTCCTTGAAGTGGCTTTTTAGTGCAAATAAATAAGGAATTAAAAATTACGCATTACACTTTAATTTCCCCACCATTTTGCAAGGCATGGCGATTAATGGCACTTAGGATGCCTTTAAAGGAAGAGGTCAGAATATCTTGGTGTATGCCTACGCCGAATCCGGGTGCATTATCACCGATGCGTACTTCAATGTAAGTGGCAGCGCGGGTGTTGGTGCCTATACCAATGGCATGCTCGGTGTATTCCATCACGCGGATAGGAATATCAAGGGCATCAATAAAGGCTGCTAAAGCTCCTTCGCCTTTACCTTGTAATTTGATGGTTTTTTCCCCGTTTTCTATCATTTCTACTTCGATATTGAATTCCTGTGTGCCGTCTTCGGCTTTAGGTTTGCTGGAAATTTGGTGAGTAACTAACTTCCAAGGCCCTTCGGTACGTAAGTATTCTTTTTCGAAAATACCGTACACCTGCTCTGGATTCACTTCTTTACCAGAAGAGTCTGTTTCACGCTGAATAGCACGACTAAATTCAATTTGTAAGCGGCGTGGCAACACTAAACCGTGCTCTTGTTCTAAGAGATAAGAAACACCACCTTTACCGGATTGGCTATTGACACGAATAACGGCATCATAATTGCGCCCTAGGTCTGCGGGATCGATAGGTAAATAAGGGACTTCCCAAACCGCATCCTCTTTTTGTACTACAAAGCCTTTTTTAATGGCGTCTTGGTGTGAGCCAGAGAACGCGGTGAAAACTAAATCGCCGGCATAAGGGTGACGGGGGTGTACCGGTAATTGATTGCATTCTTCTACCGTACGGCGTACTTCGTCTATATCGGAAAAATCCAAACCGGGGTGAATGCCTTGAGTGTATAAATTAAGTGCTAAGGTGACTAAACATACATTACCGGTGCGCTCACCATTACCAAATAAACACCCTTCAACGCGATCTGCGCCTGCCATTAAACCAAGCTCAGCAGCGGCTACTCCAGTACCACGGTCATTGTGAGGGTGTAAGCTAATGATTACGCTATCACGTTGATCTAGATTACGATGCATCCATTCAATTTGGTCTGCATAGAGATTAGGGGTGGTGGCTTCAATAGTAGCGGGTAAGTTTAAAACAATGGGATCTGCGGGGTTAGGCTGCCATTCAGCGATTACCGCATTACTTACATCTAAGGCAAATTCGGGTTCAGTGGTGCTAAACACCTCTGGTGAATACTGATAACGCCATTTGGTTTCAGGATACTTTTTAATGGCTTCTTTCACCATACGCGTACCTTTAACCGCAATATCCAACACTTCATTTTTTTCCATATTAAATACTATACGTCTAAAAGAAGGTGCACAAGCATTGTACATATGAATCATGGAGGTTTTGGCGCCAGCCATGGCTTCAGCGGTGCGCTCAATGAGGTCTTGACGAGCTTGGGTTAGGCCGATGATGGTGACGTCATCAGGAATACGTTTTTCTTCAATGAGTTTACGTACAAAATTAAAGTCCGTATCGGAAGCCGAAGGAAAACCAACCTCAATTTCTTTGAAGCCAATTTTAATCAGTTGATCAAAAAAACGTAGCTTACTGGCCACGCTCATGGGCTCAATCAAAGACTGGTTCCCATCGCGTAAATCAGTACTCATCCAGATAGGAGGATGCGTGATTTTTTTTGATGGCCATGTGCGATCAGAGAAATCTTTAATAAAAGGACTAAAGGGTACGTATTTTGAAGCGGGATTGGTAATCATTAAATACACCTGTGGGACAGAAAAGTAAGATTTTCCGCCGCCACCTTAACCACTGATCAATACTTGAAGTGCCGGTGACGGCGTTCAAATAGGTGGCTGTGTATATGGCTGCCGGACTGCCACTAGACTCTAGGGCCGACAACCGGGCGCTAGCAGTAAGGACAGTAAAGAGAAGGATAATACACGCGCACAGGCCATGCTGCTGAGAGTTAACTCAGAGGCAGACTCTTGATGAGATGGGGCTGTGCGGAAAATATGCATGGTATTAATAAAACATAAAATCAAAGGTGATGCAAGGTTTCTTTAGGTTCTAGGTTTATTTTACCCGGCTCTTTATGTTTTTCTATCAGAGACTCTTGCTTTTTAGCTAAACAAATCAAGGCGTAACGGTTGGCTCCTAATTGTGCAGTGGTTTGTTGTAAAACACCTACGGTGATGGGATGTTTACGACTATTCCAAGCCCATGCCATCACATGTGTAGCGGCAGGGGAGATTTTCCGCAGCAACTCTTTTAAATCTGCTTCAGCTACAATTTTCTGACTAGCCTTTTTTCTAGTGTATTGCACAAAATTAAATAATAAATAAGTGATTAAAATTGTACAAATAACAACTACTGTCCACCAGAAAAACGGATTGTATTGCTTGATGAGTTCTGCATCTAGGCCTAAGGCTTCTAGCCCCGAGTAATCTAAGGTACGGCCAAAATGTAAAATGCGATTAATAATCGTTAACCAAATCAACGCCACTATTATAACCACTGCGGTAGCAATGCCTTTATAGATAGCAGTCAAACGCAGAATGGTTTGATGAATGGTGATTCTGTCTTTAACAGTAGGAGGAGGTAAAGGTTCTGATCGCATAATGGGGTGAATTATACAACAAGGTGTTAGTCATGATTAGATTGATACGGGGGCGTACTTTTACTTCTTGTTTAAAGTGAATTTTAATGATATGGTTAAATTTCACTCACTAAATGATAATGATTCTCATGTATATTTGTATCTGCAATGCAATTACTGATCGTCAAATTAATGAAGCGGTAGCCAATGGAGCCACCACCTTAGCTGATTTACAGCATGAGTTGGGAGTTGCTACAGATTGTGGCACGTGCTTGGAGAGTGCTTTACAGTTGTTGCCCACGCCCACTATAGATCATACGTTAGTTGTTACAGAAATAACCCGAGCGCCTCGTCTTAAATCGGCATAATGAAGTAGAATTAAGAATCACGATACCACTAAAGAAAAGGAATAGAAGATGAAAGGCGACAAACAGGTTATTTCTTATTTAAATCAGCAGCTTAAAAATGAATTGACGGCCATTAACCAATACTTTTTGCATGCACGCATGTTAGAGCATTGGGGCTTTGACAAGTTAGGCAAGGTTGAGTATGACGAGTCTATAGGTGAGATGAAGCATGCAGATTTGCTTATAGACCGTATTTTGCTACTGGATGGCTTACCGAATTTACAAGATCTTCATAAAATAAATATTGGTGAAGATGTGCCCGAACTGTTAGCTTGCGATTTGGCGCTAGAGAGAGCAGCGCATACCACGGTAGTAGACGGCATTAAGCATTGTGAATCGGTGGGTGATTTTGTTTCGCGTGATCTATTATTGCATATCTTAAAAGATACAGAAGAGCATATAGATTGGCTTGAAACTCAACAAGAATTAGTAGAAAAAATGGGTTTGCAAAATTACTTGCAAAGTCAAAGCAGCACACCAGCCCAATAATAGTTCTGCTCATGAAAACAAAAAACCGCTCTGGCGGTTTTTTGTTTTGGTTTTGCTCTAAAAACTAAAACGCTTTAGCTGGGCAACCAGGCACCTTACCCCACGCATTATTTGGGCCACAGTATTTATTACGCGCGTCCCACTTACAACTAGGAGTGCGAGTGAAACTTAAGGCATCACAAGCTTTAAGTTCGCGCTGAAAATCAATTTGCCAGTTGGGGTTTGAGGCTATAGGCATGCCCGATACCTCAACCTCTTGAGAGGGCGGGGGTGGGGTGCTGCCTAAATCAATAGGTTGTAAAACATTTTCATTAGGCGTGCTGGTGGTGATGGCTTGATTGTTTTGCGTCCCAATTTGTGCAATGCCTCTAAGACCGCTGCGGCTTACGTGAGTGCGTTCTATATTGCCAGCAGTACTACCGCCTGATGCGGTGCCTAAAGCTATAGGAGGACGCTCTGCAAGGAGGTTTGCTGGGACAATTTCCCATTCAGAGCCTTCAGGTGCTTGAGGCACAGCTAATCGCCCATCTACTAAAGGTTGGGGAGGGCTAGGTATATAAGGTTTACCATCTGCACCTAAAGTGGGCATGGTGTACAGGTCTTGATAGGCATCAATCACCTCAGTTTTTAGAGGACCATGCTCTATTAGCCAGTAGCCAAGTTGTAAGCCACCCCATGCGGCGGCGGCTAGACCCAGCAATAAGGCAGTGATAAGAATACGCCAAGACATATATAATTAATTTGTATAAAAATAAATACTAAATAGTGAGTCGTTAAAGACAAACTGTATTGTACCCAATTGCGCTTCGCAGCATGTGACAGAATCTAACCCTTAGTTAAATAGTTGCCCACTGTGTTCACGCATATCGTGAAATTCAATTTCAGGATGTAAGTCTTGAGCTACGCGCAGCTGAGCCGGTGAGCTGGCTAAAAAAGCAACGGCATCCACTACATCATAAGCAATGTTAACGGAGTTCGTATCAATAAATTTTTTTAAAGCGGCTTCGTTTTTGGACGTAACCCAACGCGCTAAGTTATAACGCGAAGGCGACATACGAGCTTCTACGCCGTACTCATGTTTAAGTCTATCCGCTACCACCTCAAATTGCAGTTGCCCTACTGCACCTAACAGCAGGCTACCACTGGCTAAATAGGGTCTAAATACTTGAATCGCGCCTTCTTCACCTAGCTGTGTGAGACCGGTGCGTAATTGTTTGGTGCGTAAAGGGTCTTTGACTTCTACTGTTTGGAATAGTTCAGGAGCAAAGAAAGGTAAGCCGGTAAACTGCAAGCTTTCTCCTTCAGTTAGTACATCACCCAATTGCAAAATACCGTGATTAGGAATACCAATAATGTCACCCGCAAAGGCATCGTCCACTAAATCACGGCGTTGGGATAGAAAAGACACCACGTTATTAGGGCGAATCTCTCTATTTGTACGCGCTACTCGTAGGCGCATGCCGCGAGTGAAATGGCCGGAGCTCACTCGTACAAAGGCCACGCGGTCACGGTGAGCCGGATCCATATTGGCCTGAACCTTAAACACCATACCCGTAAAATTGGATTCAGTAGGTTGCACTTCACGCTGCACCGCTTCGCGTGGGCCTGGAGGGGGGGCCATATCTACTAGGGCATCTAAAACTTCTTGAACGCCAAAGTTGTTTAAGGCTGAGCCAAAAAAGACTGGTGTTTGTTTACCAGCCAAAAAGGCATCTATATCAAAATCAGCGGTGGCGGCTTCTATGAGCTCTATTTCTTCTTGAGCTTTAGTGAATTCCTCACCAAAGCGGGCTTCGGTATCGGGGTTATGTAGGCCAGGGATGAGCTCTTCATTTTCAGCGCGGTGGTCTTTAACGTTGCTATCAAATACATGCATTTGATCTTTGCGTATATTAAATACACCACCAAAACGCCGTGCCATACCTACCGGCCAAGTGAAGGGGATGGCCTCCATGCCTAAGTGCTCTTCGATTTCAGCGATTAAATCTAAGGGCTCTTGGACTTCACGGTCTAGTTTGTTGATAAAGGTAATAATAGGGGTGTTTCTGGCTCTACAAACCTGTAATAAACGTAAGGTTTGGGGTTCCACACCATTAGCGGCATCAATTACCATGAGCGCGGCATCTACGGCGGTAAGTACGCGATAAGTATCTTCAGAGAAGTCTTGGTGGCCAGGGGTATCCAGTAAATTAATCACACAATCACGGTATTCCATCTGCATCACTGAAGAGGCCACGGAGATACCGCGTTGTTTTTCAATATCCATCCAGTCTGAAGAAGCGTGGCGCTCGGATTTGCGTGATTTAACACTACCGGCGATTTGAATAGCGCCTGCAAACAGCAGTAGTTTTTCAGTTAGCGTGGTTTTACCGGCATCGGGGTGAGAAATAATGGCAAACGTGCGTCGCTTGGCTACTTCTTTTGCTATATTAGACATGAATGTTTTTAGTTGAATGGGTTATATAAATGAAACGATTTACTTTGCGTAATGAAATACTACTCCAATTAGTGGAGTCAGCCCAGGATGGTATTGTAGTGGCTGAAAAAGAGGGCGACGACACCATTTTGGTTTACGTGAACCCAGCTTTTGAAGTGCTTACAGGCTATAGCTCAGATGAAATTTTGTATCAAGATTGTAGGTTTTTACAAGGTGATGATACCGATCAGTCTGCTGTTGGCGTGATCAGAAAAGCCATTGAGGATGAGGCCGCTGTGCGCACCATCTTAAAAAACTACCGCAAAGACGGCTCTATTTTTTGGAATGAGCTAAGCGTAACACCTTTTTTTGATGAGTTAGACCAAATTACGTATTACATCGGCATTCAAAAAGATGTAAGCGCCCAAGTTAAGCTTGCTATGCAATTAGAAGAAGCACAAGCTGAAATTAAACGGCTTAAAGCTGTAGTGGGCTAAACCACTGCGGCCAGGCGCGCAGCTCACAGTTTACACTAGGTGTGCTTTGTTCTTCTAAGGTGTTGTTGCCAAATACCCACGTGCGCAGCGAAGAGTAGTGCTTAAACCAAAGCTGCCACTCTCGTGTGGCAGATCCCGTAAAATCAATAAAAATCATGGTGGTAAATCCTAGGGGTTTCGTGACTTCTATGAGGCTTTCTAAGGCTATACTTTCATCAAGTTGTATAGGCTGATAACCTTGCTCAAAGCAAAATAGCGCCACAATTTTTGCCGCCCATTCTGGCGTTTGACTCGCTTTTTGAATAAATATACGTTTACTAGGCAGTATGGGTTGCGTTTGTAATGAATGCAGTCTTACGTTTAAGCGCCGTATCAAGCTGGTATGCCAAAAGCTAAGCGCAATAGAGCTGGATTTTTGCTTTTTTATATGTTGTTCAATTTCAGCTAAGTGACTCAACATAGCCTGTAGGCTATAGTCCGCAAAAAAACGATCCAATAAACGTTCGAGGTTTTGAATATGAAACTGGCTAACAGCTAGGCTGATTTTTTTTATGAGCTCTGATGACTCACTTTCCGAATTCAATAACTCATTATTAGTACGGACTTGGGGCTCACTGATGACGGCTTTAACTCGGCTAATTGGAATACCTTCATCCATTAAGCGCAAGGCTTCGTTGAGAAAGTCTATATGCTCTTGCGTGTAAAGCCGGTGACCCGACTCAGTGCGTACAGGCTCTATCAAGTCATAACGTCTTTCCCAGGCTCGCAAGGTAATGGGCTTAATCCCCGTCAACCTCGCCACTTCGCGAATGGGATAAAGGGCGTTTTGGTCGATTGGAGTGGTCATTTTGATACTAGATGTTGAGTTAAGTCTTGCTTTAGTTTACTAGATAAAGGATTATCACCCACCCAGATACCAAAGTATAATGCTTTAAAGCGTGGCGTATTTATTCGCGTTAGAGTCTGACCGTTGAGTATGAGTTGGGTACCTGTTTGAGGCGTATAGTCTAAGTGGTAGCAGTCACCTTTTTTCACCGGTTGATAGGCAGCGTGTAACGTGTCTACAGCTTGCTGTAGTTCGCTTGATAATGACTGAGGCAGAGCACTATTTGCGCCTTTAATAAAGTTATCTACTGTTAGTTTATAGTCATAGCATAATTCCAATTTAGCAGCAGTGTTGTCTGCTAAAGCCATAGTTAAATCAAGCGTTGGCTCAGTGTGAAACTGTGCATCGTATATCTTAAATATACCCCAATAAGCCGATCCTGAGCCCACTTTGACTAAGTTCGTATTTGCTGAAGCCGAAAATGTAGTGAGTAGTAGACTAGTTAAAAAAATAATGACTTTCATTTTTCTGTTGCCTCTTTAGTGAAAAACAAGGTGACCTCACCGACTTTGAAGCCCCATTTAGTGACTATTGCGCGGTTGAGCATGACCCCATTGGTTTGTAAAAACATCCAATCATCAAAACTCACATGAATGCTGCTGTTTTTATAAGGTAAGTCTAGGGTGTAGCGCCAATTAAAGGCAGAGCCGGCGCTATGGCCTTGGGCGTAGCCAATCACATCGCCAGCCGTGCCGCGATATTGGTTATTCTCTAAGCGTTCAATCACCCAAATACGCTGTTCTGTTTCACCATCGTCATAAAGAAAATGCTCATTTAGGGTGAGTATGTTTTTTTCTATGCTGCCAGTAATATCTACGCTGAAACGGCGTTTGACATCACCAAAGCGGCCTTGGAACTGACCATAAGCTTGAGTTTTACCTTCAAAGTAAGCAAATAGATCTAGCACGGGTTCGGTGTGGGCATAGTCCTGTACTTTGGTGGAGCTGCAGCTAGTCAACATAAATAGACTTAAAAAAGCGATAAATAGTGTGCGTGTTTTCATGATTTATGACTGAGGCTCAGTTGAATGACATCGGTGCATTGTGTTTCAAAACCGACGCGGCAATAATCAAAGTAATAATTCCAAATGCGTTGAAAATGGTTGTCATAGCCCATTTCTAGCAGTGTTTCGCTATGCTCATTAAATTGTTGCTGCCAGCAGAGCAGGGTTTTGGCGTAGTCTTGGCCAAAGCACAGCTCATTATTCACTAAAAAACCGTGTTCATCGGCTAACTGCAATAGCTGCGCTTTGGAGGGCAGTAGGCCGCCCGGGAAAATAAAGGCTTGGATAAAATCCACATTATCTTGATAATTTACTGCTCTACTTTCATCTATAGTGATAATTTGCAGAATGGCTTTACCGTCTTTTTTTAATAAACGCTTGAGCTGGGTGAAATACTCATCCCAATACTCTTTGCCCACCGCCTCAAACATTTCAATGCTTACAATGTGATCAAACTGTCCTTCTTGGTGGCGGTAATCAGTAAGACTGAGCTGTGCTTTCTGTGCTAGACCCTGCTTGGCTAGGCGCTTTTTGGCAAAGGCTAATTGCTCAGCAGAAAGGGTAATGCCTGTAACTTCAGCACCTTGTTTGACGGCTTGCTCAGCAAAACCACCCCAACCGCAGCCTATTTCTAAAATACGTTGATTCGGCTTGAGGTTTAGCTCATGCAATATGGCGTTGTATTTAGCGATTTGCGCCTCAGCTAAAGGCGTGGTTTGTGTTTTGAATAGGGCACTGGAATAGCTCATGGTGTCATCTAACCAAAGCTGATAGAAATCATTACCCAAATCATAATGGGCGCTGATGTTTTCGCGACTATTTTCTAGGGAGTTATGATTATTGCGATGCTGCTGTAAAAAGCGCTGATAAAACCATTTATAGCCTTGAGTGGTGTGGCTGAGCGCTTGCTCATTCGCTAACCCCAACTGTAATAAGGTGTACAGGCAAGGGGTGTCTATACTGTTATCAGCATAAGCTTTAGCAAAGCCCAATTCACCCTGAGTGCTAAAACGCCATATAAACCGCAGTGGTTCATTGATAATCAGCTCTGCATGGGGACCCGATTCAGAGCCAGTGAAGTGGCGCTGATGCTCACCTATTTTTACCGTTAATGTGCCATGTTGAATGTGTTTAAAAGGCAGATGCCTAAGCAGCCAAGCGCCATAAAAAGGGACCTTAGAGGGGGAGAGGGAGGCAGGTTTAGCCTGGGTTTGAGTTTGAGTTCTTATGAGCATAATTTCATTTCTGAGTGACTGTATTGAATGGATTCCAAGTGCTTAGGCGTGCGATGAAATTTACCGCCTTTGAGCCAAATTCTTAACGCCCACCAATGAATGAGGGCGATGACTTTGAGCATGTGCAGCGGCGCAAAGCCTACTTGTGTTAAGAGGTTTTTATCGTTGAGTGCTATGGATTTACCCGTTTGACTGGCGTAGAAAAAAGCCTCGTTATGACGGGTTTCACGTATGTAGGTGTAGACCTGATCGGTGGGCAGGCGCAGTTTAAAGTGGTAGCGCGCTTCCATGTCTATAAAAGGCGAGACGTGAAATACCTTATCGGCTTCGGCATGAATGATGTCGCTGACTGGCTCAGTCACATTCAGCACATAATGGTGCCATTGCCCAAAGGTATTACTTACCTCAGCAACGATGGCGATTAAGACGTGGTTTGCATCGTAGGCATACCACATAGCTAGTGGGTTAAAGCTGTAGCCCAGCACTTTGGGATAGCAAAGCAGCTCCACACGTGCGGGTTTTGCAATACCGTATTGTGCTAAAAAAGCATTTATCCAGATGCGCCAAGGTGTGCCATCACGTGGACCGTGATCTTTGTAGTTAAGGCTGACTAAATTGAATTTATTAAGGCTTAACCAACGCAAAGCTTTGGTTTCTTTTTCAATCTGATCAATATCAATATTGATGCTAAGGGTGCCGTAATTAAAACGGTATTCCACCGGTTTTTTACGCGCATGCATCACCTTTCCCACGTAAAGCTGAGATCCCATTATTGCGCCTCCCAAGGTAAGGCTAAGTGCCACATCTTGGCGATGCGGGCCGCACTGGCTAAGCCATCTTCGTGAAAACCGTAGCCGGTGTAAGCACCCGCAAACCAGCATTTTCTATGACCTTGAATGGTGTGTAGTTGGCTTTGTGCCTGTATGGCTTTTTGATCAAATACCGGATGGGAGTAGTCGATTTTTTGCAGTGTTAAATCAGCGCGTGGTTCAGTTATAGGGTTTAGGGTGACAAATAATTCCTCTGTAATGCCTAAGGGCTGCAATTTATTCATCCAGTAGGTTACGGCCACTTCACGCTCAGCTTGGCGGCTTTTGCCACTGAGGTAATTCCAGGAGGCCCAGGCCGAACGCACTTTGGGCATTTGGGTTTTATCGGTGTGTAACCACGCTTCGTTGTATTGATAACTAAAGTTTTCTAAGAGATCGAAGCCCTGACCTTTTAATAAGTCATGGCTTTCATCGCCATGACAGGCAAATATGACCTGATCAAACTCATGGTGCTCCTCATTTGCTGTGCTTAATACCACCGAATCTTTTACGCTGCTAGCAGCCTGCACCTGTGTGATGCCTTGATGCATTACCTGAAAGGCATTGAGGGCCAAAATTTTATTTAAATAAGTGCGCGCACCCTGCACTACGGTTTGCCATTGTGGACGATCATCCACACTGAGCAGGCCGTGATTCGCAAAAAACTGCAAAAAGCTTTGTGCAGGAAACTTGCTCATGGTGGCTGTAGGGCAAGACCAAATCGCCGCCGCCATAGGCAGCAAATAATCTTGCTGCATAGTGAGCCCAAAGCCATTGTTTTTAAGGTATTGACCTAGCGTGAGCTTTGGGTCTAAACCGCGTACTAGATCGGCTTTAGCCAGCTTATTAAAACGCAAAATATCCAGAATCATGCGCCAATGGCGTGCTGACACTAAGTTTTTACGTTGAGCAAATAAGGTGTTGAGGTTGTTGCCGGCGTACTCCAAACGCCCCTGATCAATGGAAACGGCAAAGCTCATATCGGTGGGGTAGGTGTCTACATTTAGGTGGGCAAACATGGCTTTGAGCAGTGGGTAGTTCGGCTCGTTATAAACAATAAAGCCAGTGTCTACTGCTGTGTGCTCACCATTGGGTAAAGTGACGTCTAGCGTATTGGTGTGACCGCCAAGGGTGAGGTTTTTTTCAAATAAAGTCACCTCATGCCGCTGGCTCAGAAACCAGGCGGTGCTAATGCCACTAATACCGCTGCCTACCACAGCCACTTTGTATTTTTTTTCAGGAGTAAACATAGTTTTTTATCATGCCTTGCGCTTAGGTAAATACTTATATATTATTTAGACATAACCTATACAAAAGAGCAAGAGAAAAATGAAAAAACCACAGAAAAAGGCACATAAAAAACGAATTTGGGTAGTAGGGGCATCACAAGGCATAGGCTTAGCGCTCACTAAGCAGTGGCTAGAAGCGGGTCATCGAGTAATTGCTTCAGCGCGGCAAGCTGAGCAGTCTGAGGCGTTGTTAATACTGAAGAAAAAATACCCTGATCAGCTTGAGTGTCTTAACCTTAATGTGTCTGATCCTAAAGATTGCACACTAAAAGTAGAGCGAGCCTGGGCTTTTTTTAATGGCATTGATATTTGGTTTTACAATGTGGGCGCTTATCAACATATGCCTAGTGAGGAGTGGAGCTGGGAAAGCTTTTTGGCGATGAATCAAGCGAATTATTTAGGTGTAGTCGCATTGATGCTGCCCTTGCATCACCGCTTTCAGCAGCAAGGGGGTGGCCGTTGGGTGTGGAACGCAAGCTTGGCGGCGTATTTTGGTTTGCCCTACGGCGGCGGTTATTCAGCACCCAAAGCGGCTTTAGTTAATTTAGCAGAGTCTTTGCAGCCTGAGCTCAAGCAGCAAGGCATTCATCTGCAGATTATTAATCATGGTTTTGTGCGTACTAGGCTTACGGCGAAAAACCCCTTTGAGATGCCTGGGCTACTAGAACCAGAGCAGGCTGCAAGGCTTATTATTGATGGAATTGATACTGCCAAAGGGTTTGAGATACGTTTCCCCTTTAAGCTGCGTATAGCACTTAGCTTGTTGAAGTGTTTGCCCTATAGTTGGTCATTAGCCTTAACGAAAAAAACGCTAAGGAAATAAAGGAAATACGCCGATGACAATTCATGTGGTTTTAGAAAAATACAAAAACCTCTTTGAAAATTTAACTCCTCAATCCGTAGAGGTGGATTTCCCCCAAATATTTGATAGCAACATTTATTTCAAAGACCCGTTTAATGCGGTGCGTGGTTTGAGTGCGGTACAAGCGGTTTTTCAGCAGATGTTTAACACTCTGCATGAGCCCTACTTCCATGTATTGCATGTGGCAGGAGCCGATAACAGTGGTTATTTAGAATGGGTGCTTTATTTCAAATTAAAATCAAATACAGTGGCGGAGACACAACAAATTAAAGGGGTGAGCCGTATATTAATTAACGATAAGCAGCAGGTTTGTTCGCATATTGATTATTGGGATAGTGGTGAATTCGTTTATAGCAAAATCCCGGTACTCAGCAGTGTAATCCGTTTCATCAATAAAAAAATAGCGGTGTCATGAAACAAAACACATCGTTTGGGCAAGCATTACTCTATGGAATGCCAGCCGGACCCTTAGCTATGCTAGGCATCCCTTTATACATTTATTTACCCACTTATTATTATCAATTAGGGGTGGAACTAGGCGTAGTGGGAGCGATGCTATTACTGGCACGTATTAGCGATGTGTTTTCAGACCCGTTAATAGGCTGGCTGCGTGATTACAGCGGCCCTAGGGGGCGCTATGGTTTAATGATTGTGGGCTGGTTTCTGTTATTGATCGGGCTCTGGCAATTACTCTTACCTAATGGTGATGTGGGCGCTTTGCACTTATTACTGTGGGCTATGTGGGTGTATTTGGCATGGACGTTAATTATGATTCCCTACCAAGCCCTGAGTGCGGAGGTGAGTCAGCAGCATCACCTTAAAACCTATTACACCGCAGCGCGTGAAGCCTTTTCTATGATAGGAGTGGTGGCGGTATTAGTGCTGCCTTTTTTGCTGCCAGATCCGCAAGATTATAGGGCGGTGTTTGCGCTGCTTTATCCCTTATTAGCGGTGAGCTTGAGCTTAAGTTTATTGTTAATGATATGGCATTTGCGTTTAGTGGATACATCTAGCGTTGCCAATGCCAAGGCTAAGCTTAGATCTAAATTCAGCGTAAAAATTATACGTGTTATTTGGCGTGATGCAGCAAGCAGAAGGCTACTTCCGGCCTATTTTTTAAATAGTTTAGCTAATGGTTTATCTGCCACTTTGTTTTTATTATTTATAGATAAATGCCTAAAAGCATCGGACTATACGGGGTTATTACTCTTAGTGTTTTTTTTATCTGGGGTAGTGGCGCTGCCTTTTTGGGTGCAATTGTCCAAAAAAATAGGCAAATACCCCGCCTGGCGTTTATCCATGATGATGGCCTGCTTTGGCTTTATTTGGGTGTTTTTTTTAGAAGCAGGGAATGTATGGGCATTTGCGGTTATTAGTGCTTTTACAGGGCTAAGTGTGGGAGCGGATGTGGCCTTGCCTTCGTCCATACAAGCCGATATTGCCCAAGATTTAAGTGCTGAAAATGGTGCTGTAAGTGGGCTGATGTTTGGCATCTGGGGTATGTTAACTAAACTAGCGCTGGCATTGGCAGTAGGCCTATCTTTTCCGGTGCTAGATTGGCTTGGATTAGAGAAACACACAATACAAAGCCAGTATGCCTTAGTTTGGCTTTATGCTGGGGCACCCATAAGTATTAAACTTTATTTGCTGTATTCATTACGAAAAACATGAACTTGATTGCGTCCTGCTTTCTTTGACTTATAAAGCATTTTATCTGCTAATTGTAACAAGTCCACCAGTGAATCATCTTGATTTAATTGAGCTATACCAGCACTAAAGGTGATAGAGATAGATGTGGTTTTATCTATTTTTATAGGCTGGCTTTCTACTGCTAAGCGCAAGCGTTCCACCACGTTATAGGCATTTTCTTTAGTGGTATTTGGGAATATAAAAGCAAACTCTTCACCGCCAATACGAGCAGAGATATCTTCGGTACGTAAGAGTTTTTTGCATTGCTTGGCAATACTTGTAATCACAGCATCACCTGCTGGATGGCCGTAAGTATCATTAATTTTTTTAAATTTATCTATATCTAGAATTGCTAAGCTTAAAGGCATATTATGGCGTTTAGCTTGGGCAATGGCTTGTTCGCCTCTATCCATAAAGTAAGCTCTATTGCCCAGCTGAGTTAAATGATCAGTACTTGCTAATGCTGTTAGCTGTTGAATAAGTTGGCGTCGCTCATCAAACATGGCAAATAGTGTCAGTGAAAATAACGTGGCCGTAATAATAAAAAAGTTGATGTAATAAAAACAATTTTTTATGGATAAATTGGCTAAAAAACCATGCCCAGAGGCCGCAATAGCAATAATAATTAGGGCAATAAAAGCATTACTAAAAGTGGTGTAGCGTATGCCTCGGCGTAAACCCGACCAGACTAACAGAGGGTAAGTAATCGCTAGTACTAGAAGCTGTGCAGCGGGAATGCTAGAGATGCTAATCAACGCAATAACAGTAATACCAATAAAGCTGCCTATAAGATCGCTGATAGGTATAGGGGTTTTACTGCGTGTGGAAGGGCTTAGCCAGACAATAAACAAAGGCGCAAACAATAACTGCGCCACCACATTGCTTAGCCACCAGTTAAGCCAAGTTACAGGTAATTCATTAAAAGAAAGGTTACCTAAAGCAAAAAATGTAAGTAGGCTGCTGCTACTAATGGGCTGTACTATAAATAAAACCATGGCACAAAATAGTGCCACATCTCTTAATTTATTAAAGGCTGGGCTGAGCTTCCAGCGGTGAAAAAGAGAGTGCCCTGTTATGCATGCCAGTATATTAAAAAAAGTAATGATTAAGCTATTTGCAAAGGAATGGTCAAACCAATTTGATAGTGCAATTTGCCCTATAGCAATGCCTAGCACGGTGGATTTTGGACCGTATAAAATGCCAAAAGCTAACCAAACACCAGCAGGAGCAAATACTAAATTATTTAATTCATTTGCAGCGGCAAAGGTAAAGCCACCCAAACCCACATAAAGGGCCGCAACAAGTAAATTAATAGTAATTATTTTTTTATTTGATAAAGGCATAAACTTCGCTTGTGCTCAGCAACCTTTTTAAATAAGGTTAGCGTTATACAGAACTACTACTTATTTCGAGGAGCTGCACCCGAACTACGGGGGGCACGGCCTGTATTGCTGCGACTTCTAGTGTTTTTAGCCGCTCTAGGCGCTTGATTACGGCGGCCGCCACTATGAGGACGTGAAGGACGTTCTCGGCGTTCAGGTTCGGCATTTGGATCAATGGCCGGAGGCACAAAACCTTCTATTTCTATGGGATCTATAGTGCGCTTAATAAGACGCTCTATGGATTTAAGCAAACGCACTTCAGAAGGGTCTACTAGGGAGAGCGCATTGCCCTCGCTACCGGCACGGCCGGTACGACCTATGCGATGCACGTAATCTTCAGCGACTTGTGGGAGTTCAAAGTTAATTACGTGAGGGAGCTGATCAATATCTAGGCCACGGGCGGCGATATCTGTAGCAACTAAAACCACCACTTTACCAGTTTTAAACCCATCTAAAGCTCTAGTACGAGCCGCTTGGCTTTTATTACCGTGTAGGGCGGCAGCATTTAGACCATCTTTGGTGAGCTTTTCTGCTAAACGATTAGCCCCGTGTTTGGTTCGGCAAAAGACGAGCACCTGATGCCAGCTGCTTTGACGAATAATATGGCTAACTAGATCGCGTTTGTGGCGTTGCTCAGTAAACACGACATTTTGCGTAATAAGTTCGGAGGCAGTATTACGCGCGGCAACTGATACTTCAACGGGCTTACGAAGAAAATTATTAGCTAACTCACGAATTTCATCAGAAAAAGTAGCTGAAAACAGCAAACTTTGGCGCTGCTCAGGAATAAGCTTCAAAATGCGCCGTATATCACGAATAAAACCCATGTCTAGCATACGGTCAGCTTCGTCTAAAACCACGGTTTCTACAGCGCTAAGATCAATGGTTTTTTGGCCTACGTGATCCAATAAGCGACCTGGGGTAGCCACCACTATATCTATGGGCTTACGTAAGGCGTTAATTTGAGGATTTATGTTTACGCCGCCAAATAACACCATGGAGCGCAGTTTAGTGTGTTTACTGTAAAGACGTACCGAGGCTTCGACCTGAGCGGCTAACTCCCGAGTGGGGGTTAAAATTAAAACTCGCGGTTTACCGGCTTCTTGTTTTTTTAATTGATTTGTTAAAAGCTGATGCAGTATAGGGAGTGTAAATCCAGCGGTTTTACCCGTGCCAGTTTGGGCGGCTGCCAACACATCACCACCTTGTAGTACGGGGGGTATGGCTTGCGCTTGAATGGGAGTGGGAGTGGTGTAGCCAGTGTCATTAATGGCACGCAATAAAGGTTCTGCCAAAGCTAAAGAGGCAAAAGTAATAGTAGTATTCAAGGTATTTCCAGCGGCTAGCCTATTACGTATTAGTAATACCAATCTTAGGCTGACAGAGTATAAGGGTGAAGGCGAATATGCCAGTGCAGGGCGAATAGCCTGCTTAAATTACAGCACGCAACGATTGGTAGGCTACGTGTACATGTATATTTCTATTATAGCGTTAAAGTAGTGAGGTACGCAGAATAAACTTGCAGTAGTAAGGGCTGCCGTTTAATCTTGTGACTAAATTAAGCACAACTTTTATGGAATATAAAAATGCGAACCTACCTACGTTGGCTGCTGATTACCTTTGCGGCCTTAGTGTTAAGCGGCTGCGGCTATAATGAAATTCAGCAGTTGGATGAACAAGTCAAAGCCTCCTGGTCTCAAACCTTAAATCAATACGAGCGCAGAGCAGACTTAGTACCAAAGCTAGTCAGTTCGGTCAGTGCTTACATGACCCAAGAGCGTACGGTGCTTACTGATGTTACCGAAGCTCGAGCCAAAGTAGGTCAAATCAATCTAAATGTGAATGATTTAGATGATCCCGCGTTAATGCAACGATTTTCACAAGCTCAAGGCGAGTTGTCTTCGGCTTTATCGCGTTTAATGGCAGTGTCAGAAAGCTATCCAGAGCTTAAAAGTGATGGGGTAGTGCGTGATTTAATGACACAAATAGAAGGTACTGAAAATCGTATCGCCACAGAGCGTGGGCGATTTGTGCAAGCTGTTCAAGCTTATAATCAATACATACGCCAGTTTCCAGCCGTGATCACTGCCAAAGTGCTGGGTTATAAAGTGAAAGAAAATTATGGCGTAGATCGTCAGTCTGAGATTATGCGCAACCCAGAAGTACGTTTTGATATGCCGGGTAGTGCGGCTAATTAATACTAGTACTAGTGCTAGTAGGTATAAGGAGCAGGAATATGGCAGCGGTTTATCAACACATTAGACGTGAAAAAGCTGGAGTTCAACGGTGGTTATTCGTAGTGGCTACTTTGTTATTGTCACTATTTTTGACTGTGCCCACTTGGGCTCAAGAGCAACCCATTCCTATGCTTGATGATTGGGTAGTGGATACCACCAATACGTTTAACCTTGCTCAAAAACAAGAGCTCTCTGCACGCTTGGCCGCTTTTGAGAAAAATAAAGGCGCACAGATTTTTGTGTTGATGGTGCCCACCACAGAGCCTGAAGAGATTGCTCAATACACTCGACGCGTTTATGACCAATGGAAAGTAGGGCGTAAAAATGTAGATGATGGTGTGTTGCTAGTAGTGGCTAAAGATGACCGCCGCTTACGTATAGAAGTGGGCTATGGATTAGAAGGGGCCGTTACCGATTTACAGGCAGGGCGTATCATTCGGGAGTTTATAACGCCTTACTTTATGTACGATGATTACGTAGCGGGTATTAATGCCGGTGTAGATAAAATTATGGACTTAGTAGAAGGCGAAGAATTACCGCCCCCAGCACAAAATTTAGCGGTGAACACGGATGAGGATGGGCCCCTAGCAATGCTGTTGCCCATGGCATTTTTCGCTTTTGTATTGCCCCCCTTAGCAGCGGCTTTAATTATTGGGTTTTTTTCCTTCTTTATCTTTTGGAGTATTCCTATAGCTGTAGGAGTAGGCTTCATCGCTTTGATTTTATCTTTAGTGGGTAAAGCATTTGGTGCCGGAGCTAAAGGAAGTTCGGGTCGGGCTTCTCGTAGAGGTGCGGCTTTAGGTGGCTTAGGCGGCGGTTTTGGTGGTGGCTTTGGCAGAGGGGGCGGTATTGGAGGGGGCGGTGGTGGCGGTGGTGTCAGCGGTGGGGGCGGAAGTAGTGGCGGCGGTGGCGCTTCGGGCGGTTGGTAAAGGAGTAGGCAGATGAAGAGTAAATTTAAACAACTCACAGGGGTTGCAGCCATAGAGGGCCACCTGTTGCGTAGGCGTTATTTTGACGAAGAGGTGCTAGCGCATGTGGCAGAACGCATAAAACAAAATGAAACCATGCACACGGGTGAATTGGTGGTAGCAGTGGAAGCGGTAATGCCCAATCATGAAAGCTCGCCGTATTTACGCGCTTTAGAGGTGTATGGTCGATTACGAGTATGGGATACTCCTTTAAACAGTGGTGTGCTTTTGTATTTAGCTTTAGATCAACAAGCTATTGAAATTATTGCGGACCGAGGTTTAAGCGTCAGCGATAGTCAATGGCAGCAAATCTGCACTGATTTACAGACACGGTTTGCTCAGGCTGATTATATCGATGCCTTGATGGATACCGTTGATGGTATTCAAGCCCTTTTAAAAGTCCACGCTCCCGTAGGGGATAACGAAGCCAATGTGCTCCCTAATGAGCCAGTTGTTTTATAAGCGTCTTATGCAAACACAAGTTGATTGGCAACAACATTGGTTATTGGAAGCCGTACGTCTTAAGGAAAGCCAATGGGGACCCATAGAAGATGCGGTTGAAGTACGTAGAGTCATAGCCGCAGGCGGAGGGTTTGATGAGCGACTTTTACTACGTGCCCAACTTTTAGGGCAACGCGCTGGTTGGTTGCTTTTACAACAGCGTATATTACGTGCTTTGCGTCTTAGTTTAATTGCTCTGAGTGTGCTCTTTATGGCTATTGGCGTAGGGGTGGCTGTAGGCGCTTTAGCTACTTTAGATGGTCGCGTTAATGTCTTAATGGCTTTAGTGGCCTTATTAGCGGTACCCACTTTAAGCTTGCTGCTGTGGTTGCTTTCGTTTTTTTTAAAGGGAAGTGGCGATAATAACGGCTTTGGCTGGAGTCAGCTTTGGCTATGGTTAAGTCAACGCATCGTTAAAGGCCCCGATCAGGGCTTATTATTTAATGCTTTATTTAGTTTTGGCAGTCGTCAACGTTTATTACGTTGGGGGTTTAGTGCGGTTAACCATTGGCTTTGGTTGTTAGCTTTAGTCTTTGCTACTTTTACTGTGCTGGCGTTACTGGCAGCCAAACGTTATAGCTTTAACTGGGAAACCACATTGCTAGGTGCTGATAGCTTTGTGGTTCTAGTGCAAACTTTGGGCGTATTACCTAGTTATTTTGGGTTTGCCGTTCCCACAGAGGCTGTGATTCGTCAAAGTGATGGCTTACAGCTTTTACCCGTTGCAGCTCAAATCCAATGGTCTAGTTGGTTAGTGGGCTGTTTAATTGTTTATGGTGTATTACCTAGATTGCTGGCTTTAGCCTTTAGTTTATTTTTATTTAAAAAACGTCAGCGTCGTTTGCATGTAGATCATAATCAACTAGGTTTAATTGAATTACGGCATCGTTTGCAGTCTCAGACTGAGCCAGTGGGCATAGACGCCGTCGCAGGAGCCGATCAAGTGCCAGAGGCCCATGTGCTTGATCAACGGCCATCCATAAGCGCCACCACAGTGGTTATAGGGGTGGAATTACCCACAGATCATGTCTGGCCACCCGTGGCCCTGCCCTCTACATGGCAAGATGCAGGTTTAATAGATAGTCGAAAGCAGCGAGCTGAATTATTAGAGCAACTTAGTCAAAGGCAGTTTGAACATGTGGTGCTCTGTGTTAATAGCGCACAAACCCCAGACCGAGGCGTGGTGGCATGGTTAGCCGAGCTAGCCACTTATGGTAAGTACTGTACCGTGTATTTAATGAATGCCCATAAAGAAGAGTTACAATCATTATCAAGCACGGATTTACTAGATGCGTGGTTTGCGCGTTTACGTAAAGCGGGGTTTAAGGCTGTATACACAGATTTTAATCAGTTGCTTACTGAATTGAAGAGTTGAATTAATAAACTGGATTAATAAATTTAATTGAAATTAAAATTAAAATTGAAATTTTAAAATTGTCATGGAATCACCTACACCTATCACTGCCACTAAAGTAACGCCTGTAGCGCCCTTACGCTTGGCGGTGGTGGGGCATACCAATACAGGTAAAACTTCCTTGTTACGCACTCTTACCCGCGATTCTAATTTTGGAGAGGTGCGTAATAGTCCAGGTACTACACGGCATGTGGAAGGAGTGCGTGTTAACTTAGCAGAAAATGAGTTAATGGAGCTCTTTGATACGCCAGGTATGGAAGATAGCATGGCGTTATTAGATTACCTGTTACGTCTGAATTCTGAAGATGGCAGTGAAGAGCGCATGGATGAACCAGAGCGTATCGCTTTATTTTTACAAACACCAGAAGCTAACGAGCGTTTTGAACAGGAAGGACGAGTTTTACGCCAGTTGTTACAAAGTGATGCAGCCCTGTATGTAATAGATGTACGTGATCCCGTCTTGGCCAAACATAAAGATGAACTGCGCGTACTGTCGTATTGTGGGAAGCCTTTGTTGCCTGTGCTTAATTTCATCCGTAGTCCAGATCAACGCACCGATGAATGGCGTCGATCGTTAGCTAATCTAGGCTTACATGCCACGGCAGACTTCGATACCGTAGCACCGGCCTTAAATGGCGAAGCACAATTATATGAAAAATTGGCACTGTTAGTCTCAGAGCAACACAGTGAGCAATTACGGCGTTTAAGTGTTGATGTAGAAAAGCAGCGTCAGCAGCGCTTAGCTGATGCGTGGCGTTTATTGGCAGAGTTACTTATTGATGTGGCGGCTTGGCGTTTAATTAGCCCCTCCCAAAAGGCGATTCTTGATAAAAATGTTAAAGCCTTACATGATGCCATACGCATACGTGAAGAAAGCTGTGTGAAATCATTATTGCGCCGTTTTAATTTTAGCTTGCGTGATTATCTTCCCGATCATATTGCCTTGGAGGGGTGTAAGTGGGAGACGGATTTATTTCACCCCGAGGTAATGAAAGAACTAGGCATTCAGGTAGGTAAAGGCGTGGCTGCGGGCGCCATGGCAGGAGCCACTTTTGATTTACTTACCGCAGGGCTTAGTTTAGGCACAGGCACTTTGGTGGGTGCAGCAGCGGGTGGTCTTTGGCAAGGAGTTGATAACTGGGGGCAGCGCCTAGTGGGAAAATGGCGCGGCGAGTCTGAACTGACGGTAGACGATAGTGTGATCCGAGTGTTGGCGCTACGCCAAACCGCTTTAATTGAAGCTTTAGCAAAGCGGGGTCATGCGTCCCAAACCCCCATTGCAATTCCCCGATCTAAAGTCGCCTTAGAGGACACTGGAGCAGCTAATGAGATAGACAATGAAGGGTTAGCTAAAGCAGCTATTAATTGGCGTTCTGGCCCTTTACCTGAACCCTTACAACAGGCTCGGGCCTTTCCGCAGTGGTCTGGGTTAGATCGTAAATATGCCTCGAGTTTGCGGCGCGACCAAGCAGTAACCGCATTAGCTGATTTATTAGCCGGTAAGAAAAGTGATGTTGATATTAAAGAGGCCAAAAAACCAACAGCAACGGAATAGTAGTAGCCACTAAAATAATATCTAAAGGTAGACCCATAGGCCAATAGTCACTAAATCTAAAGCCGCCAGGACCCAGAATTAGCGTGTTGTTTTGATGGCCTATAGGAGTTAAGAAAGCACAAGAGGCCCCCACAGCTACGGCCATTAAAAAGCTATCAGGATTTACGCCTAACTGATGGGCGGTACCTATAGCCACGGGCGACATCACTGCTGCTGTAGCCGCATTATTCATTAAATCCGACAGCATCATGGTGGCCACCATCATAATACCTAGCGCCCAGATGGCGTTACCTTGAGCCACGTAATCCAATAAAAGAGTGGCAATTTGCGAGGCCGCACCTGTGCTTTCCATGGCTTGTGCCACAGGAATTAGCGCGGCCAGCAGCACGATTACAGACCAATCCACAGCTTTATACACATTGCGGATAGCAATGACATTGAGTAATAATAATAACAGTACGCCAAGCATAAAACTCAGAGCAGCAGATAAAATACCAAAAGCCGCTAAAGCCACAGAAAACACCATAATACTGCTGGCTAATACCATTTTACGACGATCGGGTACTCGTAGAGGGCGACTAGCTAAGGGGGCACAGCTGGTGGCTGAGGCAAAGTTGCTGATATTTTCTGCTGAGCCTTGCAACAGCAGCACATCACCTGCGCGTAAACGGGTTTTACGTAAGCGATTTCGGGAGCTGGTCCCTTGGCGCGATATAGCTAAAAGATTAATACGGTAAAGGCTGCGTAAGCGTAAATCTGCAGCGCTACGGCCTATGAGGCTAGAACCGGGTAAGATCACCTGTTCAGATAGCTCAACGGAGTCGTTGTTATTACTTTTTTCTTCTTTTTCCTTGTCTTTTTCTTTGTTTTTATCTTTATCCTTATCTTCTACGGTTTGGTCTTCATGAAAGACTAAGCCTAAGGTGCCTAGAGTTTTAGCTAATGAGGCAGGTTCGGCCTCAATGATGAGCACATCACCTACAACTAAACTTAAGGCGGGATTAGGTGCATTTAAGCGTATGTCCCTACGTATAAAACCTAAAATTTGGCTATCGGTTTCATCTAAGGTGGCTTGTACTTCGGCTAAGCGCATACCTATGGCTTTAGAATCAGTAGGTACGCGGGCTTCAGTGAGATAGGCGGCTGTATCAAAGGTCTCTTTACCAGCACGTTCGCGTACAGGGATGAGGCGCCAACCGAGTAAGGAAATAAATAATACGCCCACTACGGCTAAGGAAACGCCTACAGGACTAAAATCAAACATGGCAAAGCCTTCGCCCACCGATTGCGATCTAAAGCTCGATACAATCAAGTTTGAAGGCGTACCTATAAGCGTAGTCATACCGCCTAAAATAGTACTAAAGGCCAGAGGCATTAAGACTTGACCGGGGGCTAATTGATGTCTATTTGCCATTTGCAAAGACACCGGCATGAGTAATGCTAGGGCGCCTACATTATTCATAAAGCCTGATAAAAAAGCGCCCAAAGCCGTGAGTGCGATTATGGCCATTAGGGCTGAGCCCTTTTTAGGTAATACCCGATCTGCAATCACGTCTACTACACCGGTTTGCTGTAAGGCATAGCTTAAAATCAAAATACAAGCTACTGTAACAACGGCTGGGTGACTAAACCCTACAAAAGTGTCTTGAGGGCTCACTAGGCCCAAAAAGCTACAAAGTAATAAGGCCGTCACCGCCACAATATCATGCCGCCAGCGCCCATATAAAAATAAGGCAATGGTGATGAATAATATAGTAAGAATTAAAAAGGCTGGGCTAAACATAAATTTGTCCGCTTTGAATAACAATTTTCAATACGATAATCCAGCTATGTATGAAAAGAAGAATGAAGAACTATTAAGCCGCAAACAGTTTATCTTACGCTTTGTTTGGCATTTGTTAGCGGCTTTGTTGATAATTGCCGTGACCTTAGTGATGGGTGCTTTAGGGCATATTTATTTTGAAAATATTCCCTTCCATGATGCTTTTTTAAATACCGCACTCATAGTGGGTGGTATTGGTACTACGGTAATGCCTGAAAGTATAGCGGGAAAAGTGTTTTTTGCGGCCTACGGAATTTTTGTAGGCCTGATATTTGCCGCGGTAATCGGTGTATCACTGGCGCCAGTCATACACCGTATTGTGCATCGTATGCACTTAGATGACGATGATGAGAATTGATCAAGGATTAGTCATGACGTGGGGAGCTTTGAGGTTGATCATCATCGCTGCGTAAGCTAAATAAAGCAGGGGGTGCAGGCAGTATTTTTGGTTTCACTAAAGTGAAATAGAAGAAAAACAGTCCTAAAATTACATAACCTAAAGCAAAATCGGGTGCCGCATTCCAGCCAAGTTTTGGCGCATGAATTAGGCCTACAAATGATAAAAATGCGGTAATAAAACTAAATACCGAGGCGCGGCGGAAATTATGATCAATAATGCACACCGTAATAGCTCCTAACATCATAGCGGTAAACATGGCACCTTGGCCTAAAGGAATAATACCGCTGGATATGCCTTCCACCACATCGCCGGCTTTATTAGCGAAGCGTGTCATGAGGTAATTACCAAAATAAGGTAGCATGGCGATAGCCACAGCAGGATAATAACGCTTAGCATTGGCTTGATAAGCGGTTGCCACCATTGAGATACCCACAAAGACTAAAATCGGCGATACCACTGCTACAGGAATAATAGCTGCCATAGCAGCAATCAGCCCACTAGCGGTAGCAAGTATATAGACCACACCGTTAGCAATACTGTAACCACGGCCTGCACCCATCCACTTAGAGCTGGCGGAGGCAATATAGACAGTAGTGGGAAACAAGCCGCCAAATAACGCTCCTAGCATAGTGCCCACACCATCTACGGCTTGACACTCACGCACATCGTATTCGTCGCCTAGTACTTTCATGGCTTCGACGTTATTCATGGTTTCAATAGCATTGTATAAGGTAATGGGTAGCACCACAGTGAGTACCCCTACCATAGTAGTAAATAGTAGGCCCATGCCCTCAAAGGCAACCGTGGTAAATAATGGCGGGTAAAAACCTAAGTGCTCTAAGCCATCATGGATATTATTTGGGTCGGCTTGGCGTAGAGTGTAGGCTAAGATCGTCCCTATTAAAATAGCAAAAAAAGTAGGTGACAATCTAAATGGCATCACTACACGGCCAATAATTCCCACAATAATAATGCCCAAAACCACTAGACCTAAAATAGGCATCTCGAAGGTTTTAAAGAGCATTTCACCACCAATAAAAGTAATAGCCACCCCCGCTACGGCACCTAGCATGGCGGCACGTGGTAAATTACGCTGCATCCAACGGCCAGTGAATGAGACTAATACTTCTATGAGGCCACTTAAAAAACAAGCCCCTGCCGCAATTTTCCACGCGAGGTTAGCATCACCGGTGATGGTTTTGGCAGGGAGTAAAACTCCAAATAAAAACACAAACATCACGGGCGTACTAATGCCATAAGATAAAGCTGTTACATCAGTGCGTTGCTCACGTACAGCTAAACGTTTTGCCATATAGGCATAATAAAAATTACCCACCATCACCGCCACGGCTGCACCGGGTAGAACCCTAGCAAAGACAATTTCTTGACTAAAACCCATGCCAAGCATGGCTAAGGCAATGACAATGAAGTTAGCGATGTTATTTTGAAAAAGGGCAAAAAACGCATCGGTATCTTCGCGTTTGTACCACGGATAATGAAAAGGAGGCTGACTCATGGCGTAGTTGAATTAAGGTAAATGGCGCATTTTACGCGCTCCGTAATATAATAGCTAATGTATCTTTTTGTATTCATTGTATTTATTAGGAGTCTCCATGAGTGTTAATTCAAACACGCTAAGTCGTACAGAGCTGCGTGAGCAGTTATTGCAGCTTTTAAAATCGCAGCGTGTTCCCGTGGTTGCTGCCCCTATGTTTTTGGTTTCCAGCCCCGAACTTACTATTGCGTGCTCTAAAGCAGGTATTGTAGGAAGTATTCCCGCACCTAATGCACGCACCATAGAGCAATTAGATGAGTGGTTAC
Organism: Paenalcaligenes sp. DL 309; assembly: GCF_057475285.1. NCBI lineage: Bacteria > Pseudomonadati > Pseudomonadota > Betaproteobacteria > Burkholderiales > Alcaligenaceae > Paenalcaligenes > Paenalcaligenes sp. DL 309. The sequence continues at coordinate 239,298 of NZ_JBYBKW010000003.1, read as the reverse complement.
ACCAAATATCCACAGAGCTTGGTTCGGAAAAAAACAACGGTAAAAGCTATCCATGGTTATTGAATATGATTGTGCACTCTACGTATAACCGTTTTGATGATGAAGTAGAATTAGTAAAACGTTATAAACCTGCCTTAGTTACTACCGCTTTAGGTACACCTAAACGGGTTTTGTCCACAGTGCATGCATACGGTGGCTTAGTGATGGCTGATGTGATTACGCCAGCTATGGCTCGTAAATCGGTAGAGGCGGGGGTTGATGGCGTTATTTTAGTTTGTAATGGTGCGGGCGGTCATACAGGTACCTATAATCCCTTTTCTTTCATTAATGAAGTCCGTGAGTTTTGGGATGGCCCTATTGGTTTAGCTGGTGGTATTTCAAATGGCGCTGATATTCATGCTGCACGGGTACTTGGGTATGATTTCGTTTTAGTAGGGACCCGCTTAATTCCTGCTACTGAAAGCATGGTGTCTGATGAGTACCGTCAGATGTTGTTAGAAGTGACAATGGAAGACGTAATACCTAGCAATAAGGTTAGTGGCGTGTTGGCGAACTGGCTCAAACCTTCTTTAGCTCGTGCCGGTTTTGATGTGAAAACCGCTGATAAAGCAGAAATTGATTTTTCAGGCAATATGGCTGCTGAAACTAAAGCGTGGAAACATATTTGGTCTGCCGGTCAAGGTGTAGGCCAGATTAAATCGCTTTATACAGCCGCAGAGTTAGTGGATGAGTTGGAAGCGGGTTATGTAGAAAGCTTACAACGTAAAATATAATTGGTGTAATAGTAGGGACTTTAAAGCATGCGTTGTAACTGGCGCTGCTGTAAGCAGGCTTGCCCTAGCTCTCCCCAAGTCTTATAACCCACTTCCTGAGCTTTATTTATTAATATCATAAGTAACTCTGCGGTGGCCAAGGCATCCGCTGTGGCATTATGGCGCCCTAACATGGGTAAGTTAAACACTTCTAACCAATGATCTAGGCCTATTTTGGGTTTGTAAAACTCAGGAAATAGCAAAGGGGCCATATAAGCCACATCAATAGGTTGAGGGTCTACAATAAGCCCTAAATGCTGCAGAGCCGCATTTTTTATCATGCGTCTATCAAACTCGGCATGAAAAGCTAGCCAAATATGATCTTTGCTATAGGTGAAGAAATCTAAAAGCGCTTGCCGGGGGGCGCAGCCTGCGGCTAAGTCTTTTTGGGTTAAGCCATGAATCAATTGGCTTTCACCTGCTAAATCAACGGCAATATCCAGCACTTGATAGAAGCTATTTCCTAAATCAATGCCCTTATTAGGTAGGATTTTTACCGCGCCTATAGAAAGTACAGTATCGGTACGCGTATTTAAGCCTGTGGTTTCTAAATCGAAAACCATGGTGGGAGTTGAGCTTAATGGTTGTTCAGCAGGCACTAGCGGCGTAGCTTCAGTAAGACGCAGCTGAGTTTTCTGGTCTAGTTCTACCGCCGCTTGCAAAACACCTATACCGAGTTTTTGCTTAAGATTTTGCCACCAATGCCATTTCCATTTCATAAATAAATAGCTTAAATTCTATACCGGTAGGTAATAAGTGCTTGCATATAACGCACTTGGCGCATGGCTTCGCGCAGCATATGCGCGTGTAGCTGGTTAAGTTGATCTAACTTTAAGGTATTCGACAAAGGCTCCTCATTTATTTCTTGGCGTTGATGCAATTGCAGGCGTAAAAGCTGTAAATAGCGGTAAGCATCAATCCAAACTTCAGCATCTTTATGACTAATAATACCTTTAGCTGCCAGTTGAGTGAGGCGCTCTTGGGTGGAGGCTTCAGGGATTTCAGCGGATAAGGCCAAAACCCGGGTAGCATCTACAAATGGGCCTAAACCATGACGTTTTAAATCTACGTAAGCACCGCTAGAGGAGCCCACCGTTTTAGCAAACCAGCGGCGTAATTGGCTAGGTGGTGGTGGGTAATTGAGCGCAGCACGTGCTAATTGACGTAAAAAGCGTTTGCGTTGTTGAATTTGGCTTAGCAGTTGTTGATGCATGGTTTTAAACCCCAAGTCTTTACCCCACACTGAGCGTATATCAAAAAACACCGAAGCTTGTAATAGATGCTTGGGGTCGGGATTGGACATAATCTCTGCAAAGCGGGCTTGCCATTCAATTAAAGACAAACAGATTTTTGGATTACTTGCCATGATATTGCCTTTGCACAGTGTTAAGCCACATTTATCTAAGGCGTGGTTAATGGCGGAGGCAATGGGAAGTAATTGGATTCTATAAGCTTCAGCTTGCTCAGGGCTTTCAGCAATAAATAATATGCCATTGTCTTGGTCTGTCATGAGCGCTTGCTCGCCTCTGGCCTCACTGCCAAAAACTAACCAGTTAAATGGGATGCCAGGATTGCCCATTTTCTTTAACACCAGCTCAATAACGCGCGAGGTGGTGTGGTCATTGAGTTGAGTGATAACAAGGGTGATTTGGTTAGCATTCGCACCGTGTGCCAGCATACTGTCTACCAAGCGATGAATGTCTGAGCGCAAATTAACCAAGGTCGTTATGGATTTGGCTTGACGCAGAGCGCGGGCTAAATGCACTAAATCTACACGCTGTAAGGAGAATAAATCCCGCTCGGAAACCACACCTACTAATTTGTTATCTTTCACTACACATACATGACCAATGTGGTATTGCGTCATAAGTAGTGCCGCATCAAAGGCAGTGGCGGAAATGTTAACCGTTAAGGGCTCTTGCATCATCAGATCGCCAATAGGTGCATAAAGGTTTTGGGGATCTACAGCGAGTACCCTACGTAAATCACTGAGTGTGAAAATACCTAAAGGTGCTTGTGAATCATCAGTAATTACCATGCTGCCAATTTGATGCTGCTGCATGGTTTGTAGCACCTCTTGTAAGGGCTGGTCTGGAGCGCAGCTAATGGCTTTACGTACCACTAAGCTGTCTAAGGAGTCGTGTATGGAGTAATCTGCTCCTAAGTGCGCTGAAGCACGTGCTTGAGCTTGCTCTTGTAGCTCACCTAGCAGACTACTGATGCCGCTAATCGCAAAAGAGCGCAGGGATTCAGAAATACGCAGTAATTTAATAAAGTCGGTGGCGCTAAGCACTAAGCAAAAGGTATCTTCTTCAGCGGTATAAGTAGTACGCGTGGAGCGCTGACTCATGATGGAGGCAATGGGGAATTGATCACCCGTGGTGAGTGTAAAGCGTTCTATATCATCAGGCAGGGTGGGATTAGGGCGTTCACCTTGTACCAAGCCTTGGCGTATTAGAAACCAATATTGCTCGGCCTCGTGATTTGGGCCAGTAATAAGAGTGCCTTTACCGTAAAATCGTAACCATGCCATTTCTATGAGCATTAACAGATGACCTTTTTCCATTTGGTTAAAAGGTGGGTATTGCTGTAGGAAATGGAGAATAGCTTGGCTGTTTTGTTGAATAGCAGCCTGAGCGGTAGGACTAGATGCGTTTAAGTCTGACATGTCACTATATTAGCACTAAGAGGAAAATGCTCTGCAATAACATCAAAAAAGGGCTTATGGCATTGCACCATAAGCCCTTTAATTCAACTGAAATTATAAGTTGATAAAACGTAAAACTATATAGTTATTCCATGCCCCAACCGTGACTTACAATCAGTGATTGGCCTGACATCACATTGCTCTTCGCAGAGGCAAAGAATAAAACGGCATCCGCCACATCATCAGTGGTAGTAAATTGGCCATCAATGGTGTCTTTAAGCATCACGTTTTTGATCACTTCGTCTTCAGTAATACCTAACTCTTGAGCTTGTTCTGGAATCTGTTTTTCTACTAAAGGTGTGCGTACAAAGCCAGGGCACACTACGTTTGAGGTAACGTTATGCTCAGCGCCTTCTTTGGCAAGCACTTTAGATAAACCGATTAGGCCGTGTTTAGCCGTCACATAAGGGGCTTTTAGTTTAGAGCCTTCTTTGGAGTGTACGGATCCCATGTAAATCACACGACCAAAATTGGCTTTATACATGTGTTTCAGGCAGGCGCGGGTGGTAAGAAAAGCACCATCTAGGTGAATAGAAAGCAGTTTTTTCCACTGATCAAAGGGGAAATCAACGAGTGGATGAACGGTTTGTATACCAGCATTGCTCACTAGAATGTCAATCTTACCGAATTTTTCTGCGACTTCGTCTACCGCTTTATTAACTTGCGCCTCATCGGTTACGTTCATTTCTACCGCATAAGATTCAGCGCCTGTGGCTTTGATTTCATCGGCAGTAGTTTGGGCAGCAGCCAGATTTAAGTCGGCAATAACAGCAATCCCACCTTCAGCAGCAAAACGGAGCGCGATCTCTTTACCTATGCCGCTGGCAGAACCTGTGATAATAGCAACTTGCTTGTCAAAACGAGCCATAACTTTTTCCTTATAGATGTTTATTTGTTTTCTTCAGCTAAATAATCAAAAACCACTTCACCTAAACCTAGCGTGATATCAGCGATGTAATGCTTAGCATTTACCACTTCATGTACCGGTAATCGAGCCACATCACACATTACATGGTCAAAAAACTGTAGAGCTGCAGGACCTTCCCATGCGCCTTTCAGGGTAATGTCTTCCATGTAATAGCGTACTAGCTCACAAATGCGCGGAGTGCAATCTACGTGAGGGATAATTTTCACCATGAAAGCGGGTTTTTCCATGGCTTTGGCAAGCGGTGCTAACTCTAACTCACGATGCTTATAGCCCATAGTAGCCGTCACACACAGCTCTGAGCCGTAGTGTAATGTGCCTACTAAAGTTTCTTGTTCATGTTTTAAAACAGGCGTAGCGAGCTTTTTGGGAAAGCCCCAGATCTCCCGGCCACCTGCGATAGGGGCGTTATCATCTAGGTACATAGCATGTACGTAGCTGCCTTCTTGTACTTCCCCTGATTCGGTAGTGAAACGTACAGGAATGACTTGTCCAGTTTCTGTGTAATCACCAAAGCCGGTGGAGTCGGGCATACGGATAAATTCGTAAGAGACGGTGTCACCTATTACTTCTAATGGTTCAGGCACCACAGCACGTAGCAGTTCTGGGTCTGTACGGTAAGTAATAACAAAGAACTCACGGTTATAGAACTTATAAGGAGGCTTTGGATAAGCCGGATTTGTTAGCGGCATAGCGAGTGCATTACGTACATCTGCGATTTTCATCTAGTTAACTCCTTTATGAGTTTATGAATTTGTGATTTTTTGATTATCTAAATTCTGACAAATCAAAAATACCCAAACCATCAGGGCTTGTAGGGCGCTGCAGCACCTCGGGGTGTTTGAGTGTTTTTACCGTATCTTCATAACCTGCAGCCCAATGATCTTCCATACTGGCACGGGAGAATTCGTAATCTTTACTATCACCCTCATAGCCTTTGGCTCTATAGATGAGGTGGGCAATGTTATAAACCTTGTCATCAGCCTCAGCTAAGAGCTTTTGTATTTCTTCATTGTTTTCGAAGCTGATATCTGCTGGTAGTTGTTCAGCGAGGTGTGCTAGGGCGCGGCGCAAGGTTTGCTCTTTACGGAATTGATCCGTGTTTTGGCGCGTACGACTAGAGAAGCGTATATCTTTGAGTCTGACGTCTTGGCTTGTGAGGTCTCGGGGGTAGTCGCCAATAGCGCTCCAGAGATCAACTTGGAAAGCCAAGGTGTCTTGGCGTGGTTTGCTGTCTAACACCCACTGTAAAGGCGTATTAGAGACTACACCACCGTCCCAGTAGGATTCACCATCAATCTCTACCGCAGGAAAACCTGGTGGCAAGGAGCCACTAGCCATCACATGGCGGGCATCAATGGTATGGGTGGTGGTATCAAAATATTCGAAGTTACCCGTACGCACATTAACGGCACCCACGCTAAAACGCATATGACCGTCATTAATACGATCAAAATCCACTAGCCGCTCTAAGGTTTCGTGTAGGGGTTTGGTGTCGTAAAAACTGAGGGCACCTTTAGTGGAATTTGGCGCCAAAAAGGGAGGTAGTGCACGTGGACGAAAAAAACCTGCGGCCCCGTACATCATGGTGCTTAGGCCTGACATTTGATTGATCCAGCCGCGAATCAGGTCATCATCACTACCGTAGTGATTTGTTAGAGACGTGAGTAAGGTAGAAGGAATTAAGGAAGGAGTAGTAATTAACTCCCAGAATTCACGTAAAGCTGCCACTCGATTTTCTGGTGCATTACCAGCGATGAGTGCTGAGTTAATAGCCCCAATTGAAATACCAGCCACCCAGTTTGGGTGTAAATCCACTTCAGCTAAGGCTTCATACACACCGGCTTGGTATGAGCCCAGCGCACCGCCACCTTGCAAAAGTAATGCTACAGCCTCAAAGGGAGGTTTTTTATTCATTGTAAGCACCTAAATCAATTTGAAAGCGATTAATCCACAATAGCGTATTTTGACGGGCTTAGGCAATGGAGTTGACGATTCCTGACAGGGGAAGAGGGTTAGTTTTTTGTGTTGCTTTCAATGACAATGGCGCGTATTTTATTGCGGCCCAAGTTTTTGGCTATGTAAAGTTGGGAGTCTGCTTGTGTAAATAGTTCTTTTATGCCGGGATCACCGTTAATCACAGTAGCTACGCCTATACTCAACGTGACATAAGGAGGGTCTGCCACCACATTAGGCAGTCTTAGTTTCGCAATTTCATGGTTGATTCGTTTGGCCACCTTCAGAGCGCCATCAGGTTTGGTATCGGTTAACAAGCATGCGAACTCTTCACCTCCATGACGTGCTACCAAATCTGTTGAACGAGCGACATGTTTTTTTAAAGTATTAGCGATGGTACGCAAGTAGTCGTCGCCAACTGCATGACCATAATGATCATTTACACACTTGAAATGATCCAGATCTAAGAGGAGTAAACTGAGAGGTTGCCCTGTGCCCCCAACAGCTACTAAAAGTAAGACTCGTTGATTACGTTGTGTTATGTAGCGCTCAAAAAAAGTACGTTCACCTCTTTCGTGAAACATAACAGAGGCAGAGATATCCATGGCTGCTAGATAAAGATTAAAGACTTCGACTAGTCGTTCATGTGCCGGTGATTGATTAAAGTAATAACCATAACTTCTTGGATACTCATGGAAGGTATAAATAGCTTCAAGATCAAGGTATTCTCGACTATAGCGCTTTTCTGTAAAAATGCGCTGATTAAAAACAGCCATGTCTATTTCACCCTTACGTACAGCTTGAAATAGTCCATCGCTCGTTGTTTGGTTATAAGCGTGTAGCTGAGTGGAAGGAACGAGGGATTCAAGTATAGGTTGAAAAGAGACGCCTTCTATAAATCCTACTTGATACTTAGTTAAGTCCTGTGGATTACGCACAGATATGTTTTTATCGTTAGGAGCGATGACGGTATAGTAGCTTTCGTAGTAAGGGTCGGAGAATAACCCATGTTGTGCGCGCGCTTGTGAATAGCTCAAGGGGATAAATACATCGGCCTCTCCTTCTTGGACTTGTCGTATCTTATCGGCTACGGTTTGATCGCGTCCCGCTATAATTTCAAAACTCAAATCAAGCTCGTTGGCGATAAAGTGAAAAATCTCAATACCTATACCATGATAGGTTTGTGTTTTTTCATCGTAACGAGATAAGGGCGGTGCATTTACGGATAGGACTTTCAGGGGCAACAGGGTTTGAAGTTCAGCTTTTAACTCAGCACTGATTTCTACCGGTTGCAGTAATTGAATGTTTTGTGTGTTATGTGAAGCGATTGCCCCGCTGCTCAAAAAGATACTGAAAGTAGTACACAATAAAAGTGCAAAATAATTGCCTAGAAGGGGGATTGAGCAGCACCGTTTCATAAGAAAATGGGAATGGTATCTAAAAAGTTGTTTTCAGAAGTATACCCATAAAAAAAGGCCACCTAAATAAATAGGTGGCCTTTTTAAATTTTGGTGCCGGCTAAAGGAGTTGAACCCTCGACCTTCGCATTACAAGTGCGCTGCTCTACCAACTGAGCTAAGCCGGCTAACTAAGATAATATTATAGGTGGGCTTTTAGAAAAAAGCAACCATTATTTTACGATGCGTAAGTGTCCTCTATCTGGTGGCGTATCATCAGGGTCTGAGTCTCCTTCTGTGTTGGTATCAGCATCATAGGCTGCAGAGGGACTAACTTCAAACCCCATGCCAGTACCGGTTTCACGTGCAAATATGGCTGAAACGGCTGCTACAGGAACAAAAACATCTTCTGTAACGCCGTTAAATCTTGCTTGAAATTCAATGTATTCATTACCTAAAACTAATTGATTAGTGGCTAACAAACCAATGTTAAGGGTGATTTGACCATCTTGAATATGAGCTACAGGCACAGCCGTATTTTCGTCTACTTGCACCACTATATGGGGGGTGTAGCCTTTGTCGGTACACCACTCATGTAGAGCACGTAATAAATAGGGTTTGGTAGAACTTTCAGGCATATTAACGACGCATCACTTTTTCAGAAGGGGTGAGCGCTTCGATAAAGGCAGGGCGTGAAAATACACGCTCACCGTATTTTTGAATAGGAGCAGCAGACTTAGGTAATTCGATGCCGTAGTGATCTAAGCGCCATAGTAGAGGAGCCAGTGCCACATCTAGCATGGAGAACTCTTCGCCGAGTAAATATTTGTTTTTTGCCAAAATAGGAGCAATTAAAGACAAGCCATCACGAATTTTTTGACGCGCTTGCTCTTGTGTTTTAGCATCAGCTTGATTGCGGTCTTCTAAGGCTGCAACTTGGGAAAAGAGCTCTTGCTCGAAGCTAAATAGAAATAATCGGGTACGAGCACGCATGGTGGGATCTGCAGGCATAAGCTGCGGATGCGGGAAGCGTTCATCAATGTATTCATTAATGATATTAGACTCGTACAAAATGAGTTCGCGCTCGACCAGAATAGGCACCTGGCCGTAAGGGTTCATCACCGAGATATCTTCAGGCTTGTTGTACAAGTCGATATCGCGAACCTCGAAGTCCATGCCTTTTTCAAACAGCACAAATCTACAACGCTGTGAAAAGGGGCAAGTGGTTCCAGAGTAGAGCACCATCATAGTATGGATTCCAGTCGTGAAAAAATCAAAAAAGCCAGAAGGCTTAAACGGAAATGCGGCCTGCTCTAAAAAGGAGCAGGCACGCACATGAAAAGAAAGGGTGTTTAGGTGATGTTATTTAACGTCTTTCCAGTAAGACTTGTTTAAACGCCAAGCCACAAAGAAGAAGAAAAATAAGAATAACATCACGCCTACACCAATCTGTTTGCGCAGTGTTTGTACAGGTTCAGCCATCCAGCCTAAAAAGTTGCTTAGATCAGCTACGTCTTTATCAAATTGTAATTGACGCTCCTCATCTAAAGGCACGATAAGACTTGATTCAGTGGCAGGACCAGAGTAGTCACTTAACGGCTCTACGTCTACCTCTTGGAAACCATGTTGGTTAAAGGTAGTGGTAGTGCGTACCCATTGCTCTTTGCCATCAAGTTCTTCTTTAGCAATTTTGACGTTTTGCATAGCAACCGGACCTTGCTCTTTCCACATAACGTGAGGCATAGCCACACTTGGATAAACCAAGTTGTTCCAGCCAGTAGGGCGAGAAACATCGCGGTAGAAAGTGCGTAGGTAGGAGTAAATATAGTCTGTACCGCTAGCACCTAAGTTTACCGATTTAGCACGTGCAATAACGGATAAATCAGGTGGCGCAGCACCAAACCATTTATTACCGTCTTCTACACGCATGGCAATAGACATGGTATCACCTACTTTATCAGCAGAGAAAAGCAAGTTTTTCTTGATTTCTTCTTCGGTAATACCTAGCTCGGTAAGCTTATTATAGCGCATGGAATTTGCACTATGACAGTTTAAGCAATAGTTTACAAAAAGCTTAGCACCATTTTGTAAAGCAGGTAAGTCTGTAATCAGATTAGGAGCGCTTTCAATAACGTACTCTTCAGCATGTACTGCTGTACCGCTAAAAAATACAGTGAGTGCCAGAGCGCCAAGGATTTTTTTAATCATGGTCATATTCCGTGTCGAGAATGTCCTTAGTGTGCGCGAAAGGTTAAGCGCTCGGGGACTGGCTTAAAAGTGCCAATTTGACTCCAAATAGGCATCAGGAAGAAGAAGGCAAGGTAAATAACTGTGCCTATCTGGCTGAGCAAGTTGAATAAGTCATTTGGTGGTTGTGTGCCCAAATACCCAAGGATTACGAAGTTCACAATAAAAATTGCGTAGAGGAATTTATGCCATGTAGGACGATAGCGAATGGACTTCACTGGGCTATTGTCTAGCCAAGGTAAGAAGAACAAGATAACTACTGCGCCACCCATGGAGACTACACCCCAGAATTTGGCATCAAACACTTTAAAAGCAACCGCACAAGCGATAAGAATCACCGCAGCAATTAAGCGTGTTTTGCCTTTTAAAGACGATTGCAAACCAATGACTATTGCTCCTAATATAGCTGCGCCGGCCATTATCCAAGTGAAGTCATCTGTGGTGGCACGCAACATAGAATAAAAAGGCGTGAAATACCAAACAGGAGCAATGTGAGGCGGTGTTTTCATGGGGTCGGCAGGAGTGAAGTTATTAAACTCCAAGAAATACCCACCCATCTCAGGGGCAAAAAACACAATAGCAGCAAAAACAATCAGAAAGCCCGCTACGCCTAAAACGTCATGTACTGTGTAAAAAGGATGGAATGGTACAGCATCTAAAGGGATACCGTTTTCATCTTTAGGACCGTCTTTAATTTCAATCCCGTCTGGGTTATTGGACCCCACTTCGTGTAAAGCAATTAAATGAGCCACCACTAAACCTATAAGGACTAGAGGAATAGCTATTACGTGCAAGGCAAAGAAGCGATTTAGCGTGGCATCAGACACCACATAATCACCACGAATCCAAATGGCTAGCTCAGGACCAATAAAAGGGATAGCGGCAAACAAGTTTACAATAACCTGTGCACCCCAGTAAGACATCTGACCCCAAGGTAATAGATAGCCCAAGAAGGCTTCAGCCATTAAACAGAGGAAAATAGCCACGCCGAAGACCCATACTAGTTCGCGTGGCTTGCGGTATGAACCATAAAATAAGCCGCGTAGCATGTGTAAATACACCACTACAAAGAACATCGAGGCCCCAGTAGAGTGCATATAGCGAATGAACCAACCTCCTGGCACTTCGCGCATAATATATTCTACTGACGTAAATGCGTAGGCAGCGTCAGGTTTATAGTTCATTACGAGGAAAATTCCGGACACAATTTGAATGACCAGAACAAGTAATGCTAATGAACCAAAAAAATACCAAAAATTAAAGTTTTTTGGTGCGTAATATTCAGACATATGCTCTTTGTACATAGAGCTTAGGGGGAAACGTCTATCAATCCACCCTAGTAGTCCTGTCGTTTCGACGGTTTTCTCGCCAGCCATGAAACGGCTCCTTTAATGATGTAGTCAGTTCAGCGACGTATGGTTTTAGTTTTAGGCTTTGTTGTCTTCGTCCACACCGATAATGACACGTGTGCCATCTGCAGAGAACTCGTAAGGTGGAATCTCTAGATTATCGGGAGCGGGTTTGTTTGCATACACACGGCCTGCTAGATCAAACGTAGAGCCATGACATGGGCATAAGAAGCCACCGGGCCAGTCACTAGGTAAGCCGGGTTGTGCGCCTGTAGAAAGCTTGGGGGTTGGAGAGCAACCTAAGTGAGTGCAAATCCCTATACATACAAAAATCTCTGGACGACGCGATCTGTATTCATTTTGCGCATAAGCTGGTGTAAATCCAGGGCGAGTGGAGTTTGGATCGGCCAGCTCTGGATCATTTTTAGGTAATTCTTTAAGCTGGGCTTCTGTGCGATGCATAATCCAAATGGGATTACCACGCCACTCTACGGTACGTAACTCTCCGGGAACCATGGTGGCGATATCTACCTCTACCGGAGCGCCGGCTGCGCGGGCTTTAGCCGAAGGGGCAAATGAGCCCACAAAGGGGACCGCAGTTGCCACACCGGCGACACCACCAACCGCACAAGCTGTAGTTACCCATAAGCGGCGCGAAGGGTCGGAAGGAAGAATGGAAGGTTTTTTTTCCGCTTCGTCTTTGTGGGGTTGTGTCGTATCCTGACTCATTCTAGTATCCTTATTTCTGCCCACTAAGGGCTCACCAAATAAAGTTGGCATAGGTGTTATTTATAACAGCGTATATATTACCAAATTTTTAGAGACATCATCAAAAGAGGCTTATATGAGTAAAACCACTAGTTTTTTTAATGAATTTCGCGAGTTTGCCATTAAAGGTAATATGATTGACCTCGCCGTAGGGGTAATAATTGGCGGTGCTTTTAGCAAAATCATTGACTCATTAGTAAAGGATGTGATTATGCCAATTATTAGCTTTATCCTTGGTGGTGAGGTTGATTTTGCTAATAGATTTACCGTATTACGTATTCCTGAAGGCTATAGTGGCCCGCGTACGCTAGAAGAGTTAAATGCTGCTGGAGCTGTGGTACTGTCTTGGGGCAATTTCCTGACCATTTTTATCAACTTTATTTTGTTGGCTTTTGTGGTCTTTTTAATGGTTAAAGGTATTAACCGCATGCGCCGTACAGCTCAAGCCCAGAAAGCTTCAGAGGCTGCACCAGCAGAACCAGCGCCTACTCCTGAAGATATTCAACTCTTGCGTGAAATTCGTGATGCCTTAAAAAACAAAAATGTCTAACTATTTAATTGCGATAATTGTACCTTAAAGCCCGTCTACTAAGAATGTTATTAGGCTAAATGGGGTTGTTTATGTCCAAAAAGCTCACTTTAAGGTCGAATTGTTCAGCAATTTTTTCACCCAAGGCCTTCACGCCATAGCGTTCAGTGGCGTGATGGCCTGCTCCAATATAAGCCGTGTTGGTTTCTTGGGCGTAATGGTAGGTGGGTTCTGAGGCTTCACCACTAATGTAAAGGTCTACATTGGCATCAATGGCATCGGCCATAAAACCTTGCGCACCACCTGTACACCACGCGAGACTACGTATAATTTGCTGTGCGTTTCCTACAACAAGCGGTTCACGTTGTAACTGTGTAGCAATATCTTTTGCGACTTGCTCTAAGGTTTTAGGCGTTTCTAAATAACCGGTTTGTATAAGATTGCCTGGTCCAATGCCGAGAGGGTTGCCATCAGCATCTATATCTTGAGTAAAGCCTAAAAGCTTTGCTAGTTGACTGTTATTGCCTACTACCGGATGTGCGTCTAAAGGTAAGTGATAAGCAAAAATATTAAGATTGTGTTTAAGAGCAAAGGCAAGACGCTTTTTTTTCATACCACGAATACGCTGGTCTTCATTTTTCCAAAACCAACCATGATGTACCAGCACTGTGTCTGCTCCGAGCTCTACTGCAGCCTCTAAGAGCGCTTGGGATGCGGTAACGCCTGTGACTATGTGTCTGACGGTAGAGGTTCCCTCTACCTGTAAGCCATTAGGGCTATAGTCTTTAAATTGATGGCTGTTTAAATAGTCATCTAACCAAGACAAAAGCTGAGTAGAAGAAATAGAAGGTATGCTCATGAAAATAATAATAAAAAGAGAATAGGGTGAGTACTGATTGTTTAGAATTAAAGTATATGCCACTCTCTATAAGTATGCTATTTAATGAGAAAGGAGGGGGCTTGTGGAAACAATAAATCCAGTACCTAGAAGACACTTTGCAATCCAAAGTCAAAGACCCATTGAAGCAAAAGAATGGATGCGGCGTGTTAATGGCCCCCATCAGTTAACAGTAAATAGTCTGCATGCTCTTGATTTTAAACATCAGGGTACGGAGGTAGGTCACGTGGCTACTGGGTATATTAAATATTCTACAGAGGTAACCATCAGCGCGCAAAATCTAAAGCAAAGTTACTGTATCGGTATTCCCTTAAAAGGTGATCAGCTTATAAGTTGTGAGCAGCAGCAATTTGTTTCCACACCAGAAGTAGGTGTGGTTTTGTCGCCTGACATGTCTTTTTCTATGACCTTATCTGAGGATTGTGAAAAAAGAATGTTGCGAATTTCTCGGTTTGCGCTTGAAGAGTGTGTGCGTCAGTTATTACACAGGCCTTTAGAAAAACCTCTCATTTTTGATCCCATGATGGATTTTTCAGGTCCTGTTAAAGCATGGTTTGAGTTGTTTCAGCAGTTACAACCCTTATTGGACTGTCCTCAAAGCTTAATAGGCCAACAAAAATTGTGGCAGCCCTTAGAGCAAGCGCTTATTAAAAGTTTGCTCTATATGCAGTCCCATAACTATTCAGAGCAATTATTAGATCCTCAAGATCGTCCTAAGTATTTGGCAGTTTTAGAAAAGAAGATGAGAATTTCCTTGATGGAAAAACTTAGTTTGAGTGATTTAGAGAAAATAGCAGGTGTCTCTAGGGAAAGGCTTTATAGAGATTTTCACACCTATTATCAGATGTCACCTATGGCTTATTTTAAAGCGCTCAAGTTAGAGGAAGTACGTAAACGTTTATTACAAGCCAGACCTAATGAAAAAATTTCAGCTATTGCTTTGGATTATGGGTTTAGCCAACTAGGTCGATTTTCTCAAGATTATAAAGCGCGTTATCAAGAGTTGCCCTCCCAAACCCTAGCTCGTGTTTTGAATTGAAAAAATATGCATAGTGAAAGTAGAAAACATGCATATTCTCTTCGGACAAGATAATACAGAATAAGAATAAATACATCTAGAGGAGATAACAATGCAAAATGAAAATCAACAGAAAGAGCATTTTTGGAATGTTCTTGGTCATGAATACACCCCACGTATAGATACTGAAGATTGTTATGCTTGGGTAGCTTTTGATCCTTCAGGTACTTTTGTGCCTCCCCACAGCCACGGCGATCAAGATGAACATATATATGTTCTAGAGGGTGAGTACGAGCTCTTTATGGACGGTAAATGGTCTACTGTTCAAGCGGGTGATAGCGTGTGTTGGCCTCAAGGGTCTGTGCATGGTTATAGAGTCTGTGAAACTAAAGGGCCGGGTAGAGCGCTGTTCTGGGTGAGTCCAGCTGGGCAGTTATCCACTCTTTTTGAGGAATTGCATGAAGTTAAAGACCCTCAAGAAGTGGTAGAGCTTTCGCTAGTGCGAGATATTTTCTTTGCTGAGCCTGAGAAAGTTCCCGATTTCTTTGCTCGAATTTAAACAGAAATTCAAATAATTCAATAATTAATTTTTTAAGTGATTAATGATGATGGTGGAAGCAAAAATAATTAAATATGGTGATGCCAATGAACAGTTTTTTGAATGGTATGCAGAAAGCTCCACCACATCACCGAAAGGACTCATTGTGCTGGTGCATGGTGGTTTTTGGCGCCAAGCCCATAAATTAGAGCAAATGCACCCTTTAGCTGCTTATTTTTTACAACATGGTTATGCAGTCGCAAATATTGAATACAGGCGTGCTGATTGTGGTGGTGCTTGGCCGGTGATTATTCAAGATGTAAAACAGGCTTTTACTCAAATACGGCAGTATGCAGCCCAACAAGGCATTAAAACCCCTTTGACGGGCATAGGCCATTCAGTAGGCGGGCAATTAGTGCTTTTAGCTGCAGAATTACAAGATTTGGTAGTGGCTTTAGCACCTGTAACAGACGTAAAACGCACTCATGAAGAAGGTTTAGGTGAAAATGCGGCACAGGCTTTTTTTGGCGAGATTACAGAAGGTGTGAATCAGCAAGCTTCACCGATTCATCAAGATTCCTTAGCATCAACGATATTAGTAATACATGGGATAGAGGATCAGCGCGTTCCTTTAGCTCATTCAGATGATTTTGTACAAACAAGAAAAGCTAAAAATGAAAAGGTAGAGTATTGGAAGATTGAGGATTTAGATCACTTTTTTATTATCAATCCCCAGTGTGAAATATGGCCACGATTTCTGGCTTATATGGATAAATAAATAATTAAAAAATAGTTTTTCTATTTATTATCAGCGACTTAATCATTAAGTCGCTTTTTTTATGCCTATGTCTTCAAAACCTGAAAAAAGACATAGTGAAAGTCAAAAAAGTGTATAGAAGCCTAGCTTTAATTTAAGTATTGTAAATAAAACAAAGACATACATACATACATAAATGAAAAAATCCCATAAATGAGGAGACAGACTATGAAGCAAATTAAAGGCATGCGTGCTATTACATTAGGTACAGGTGGTGGTCCCATTGTTTCAGCAACCCGAGCAGGGACATCCACCGCAATTTGTGTGGATGATGCCACCTATATTGTGGATTGCGGAATGGGGAGCATTCGTAATTATCGTCGTCATCTAGGTTGGGAAAGTTTACGAGGTATTTTTTTAACTCATCATCACTCAGATCACATTTATGATTTAGGTTCTTATTTGCTCACGGGGTGGCAAGTGCCGGGGGAGTCATTCGAACATGAGGTGCAAGTGTATGGGCCTGCTAAGCCTGAGAAAATACCCGCCTTGAGTGAGGCGCATTTAGCGGAAGTGAGTTGCTGCGTGGCTGGCCATGCTATGACAGGTACCAAAGAGATTGTGCACGCCTTAATTGATAAGGTATATGCCTCAGATATTGTTATACGTATGGCGGATGAAGGTAGGGCAAGTCCGTATAACTGGATAAAGGCACATGATATTGAAGTACCTGTTCATGCAGGTGCAGACCCTATTCATGCGCGTCATCCCACCATGGATCCTTTTGTGATTTATGAAGATGAAAAAGTGACAGTGAGTGCCATTTTAGTAGATCATCGTTTGTGTTATCCGGCTTTTGGTTTTAGGTTTGACTCAAAATATGGTTCTATTGTGGTTTCTGGTGATACCACTTATTCCGAGAACTGTATACGCTTAGCGCAAGGGGCAGATATTTTGCTCCATGAAGTCATAGATTTAGAAGCAATCTTAAGTACCTTACCTGCAGGTCCTACTCGCGAGGGAATCGCTATTCACTTAGAAGAATCGCATACCTCTTATGAAGTGGTAGGGAAAGTAGCGGCTAAAGCTCGGGTGAAGCAGCTAGTTTTACACCATATTGTGCCTAATGTTCCTTTTGCGGCTGATTTAGTGAAGATGCAGAATACGGCGGAACGAGATTTTTCGGGCGAGGTAAATATAGCAGAAGATAATGATGTTTTTGTCATTAAGCCTCGAACTAAACAGGAAACTGAGCTCGAAGAAGTTAAAGAGATTGAAGAAATTCGACAAAAAGAGGTGATGCTATGAATACCATTACCGTAGATCGGATAGAGAAAAAACCGAAGATTTCTTTTTTGGATAAGCACCGTGCTTGGATCATTGTGGGTATGTTGGTTATTTTTCAAATGGTCAATTTTGCAGACAAGGCGGTTTTAGGTTTAGTTGCAGAACCAGCTATGCGAGAACTGGGTCTTTCAGCCAGTCAGTTTGGTTTTATAGGGGGGGCTTTTTTCTTTTTGTTTGCTATAACCGCTATTTTAGTTGGATTTTTAGCAGGATATATACCTTCACGCTGGATTATTTTAAGCATGGGGTTAGCGTGGGCAGTCTTGCAGTTTCCCATGTTGCTGGGTGGTGGTGTGACTATGCTTTTAGTGACACGTATTATTTTGGGAGCAGCTGAAGGTCCAGCTACCCCCATATCTTTGCAACATGCCCAAGGGTGGTTTCCTGCCACTGATAGGGCTCTGCCTAGTAGTTGGGTAGCAATGGGGTCTACGATGGGCCCCTTAGTGGCGGCTCCTGTACTAGCTTGGATTATTGCTCACCCTGAGTGGGGTTGGCGTTGGGCCTTTGGTTTTTTAGGTATGGTGGGTTTAGTGTGGAGCATACTTTGGTTAATAGTATGTAAAGAAGGTCCTTACAGTGCTCATGGGCAAAAAACCACACGCCAAAGAGCCGCAGCAGCGGTGGAAAAAAAATCAGTGTCAAACTCCAACGTAGATTCAAAAGATGAGTCATTATCTACTTTGAGTAATTATTTACCAGACGTAAAGCTATTAGCGTTATTGCGATCTCCGACTTTTTTAGTTGCAACCTTTGCGGGTGCTGGTTGCTTTTGGGCGCAAGGTTTTTTAACAACGTGGTCTCCTAAGTATTTAAAGTCAGTGGTGGAGCTTTCTCCTGAAATGATCGGTTTGATTTCTACTCTGCCTTGGCTAATGGGAGCTATGACCTTATTTTTACTCGGGTGGGTATCTAGGTTTGTTATGCGCCGCGGTATTTCAGTGCGTTGGGGGTTAGCCTCTTTATTTAGTGTGACTTTGGCGCTTTCAGGTTTTTTCTTTGCTTTGCTGCCTTCAGTTACGGGTTATACAGCAGTGTTATGTTTAACTGTAGCGGCAGGCTTGGCCTTAATCTTTCCTCTGGCACCTACCTTGGTGGCATATTCAGTAGGTGCACGACAACGTGCGGCAGTGATGGCAATGGTAACGGGTTTAGCGTCTTTTGGTGGAGTAGTCGCCCCCATTATGGTGGGCTATTTGATGCAAAATGCCGGTTTTACCGCTAATATTGATCTGAGTTCAATAGCTGCTAAATCAGCTTTAGCAACTGGCATGAATAGCGCATTTTGGTTTATTGGCATCTACTTAATGACATTAGGAGCATTAAGTTTTATGTGCTTAAACCCAGATGCATTGTTAAAAAACTTACATACAGAAGAATCAAATAACTTAAACTCTTAAAGTGAAGCGATTACTAGCGTTAATAAACGCTACAGTTAAAAAAAGAAGCAGTAAAAACTGCTTCTTTTTTATTTAGGTCTATTTATTGATTTGTGGCGTGTATGACGTAATTAATAATCGCTTCACGTTGAGACTCATCAAGACTGTCCGCAAAAGAAGGCATAGCACCCATGCCTTCCATCATGGTTTTACGAATACGATCCGCATCAGGCTGTAATTCGTCCAAGTTAGGCCCAATGGTGCCTGTAGTACCTGCGTCATCTAGAGTATGACAAACAGAACAAGCTATGGGCTGTGCACCACCTATAAATAGCGTTTTTCCTATTTCTAGCTCTGCAGCATCGGAAGAAGCCAATGCGGTAGCGCTAGTAACTGCAATAGCTAAAGAAAAAGCGAATGTTGTAACTAGTTTCTGCATGATGTTTCTTAAGCCACCGTAATCGTTAACATGTGATCATCCCAGCTATTGTTTAGGTAGCCGCGGTTATTTTCCATACGGTCTTTAGGCTGAGTGTCACCTGCTTTATTAGTAGCGCGACTAGTAATATCATAGGTGCCAGCTTTCAAGTCTGTGGACAGTACAAATTGACGCCAAGCGAAAGGACCTAAATCTGGACCAATAAACTCGGCTTTTTGCCAGTTTTTACCGCCATCTGTAGAAACTTCTACGCCTGTTACCTCAGACGTGCCGCCCATGGCTAAGCCTTGAATTTGCACCTTACCGGCTTTGATTTTGTCGTTTTCGCTGCCAGGGTAAGTGACCCAAGATTTAACGGGCATTTCCCAAGCGGAGGCGTGCTCGGTTGGATCACCTTTTTCACCAAGAGGCGCTAAGCGGTAGCTGGACTGTTGAATATTGGCCGCAGACTGATCTTCGGTAAAGGCTAAACGTTTCACGTATTTGATGTTATTCACACCCGTGTAACCCGGCACCACCATACGTAATGGACCACCGTGTGCTAAAGGAATGGGTTCACCGTTAATTTCCCAAGCTAACAGAGCATTTTCTACGGCTTCTAGAGGTACGGAACGCTCTACTTGAATCATGTTAGGGTCTAAACCATCAGGAATGGGTTCACCACCGGTACTCGTCATGTATTTAGCGGAGCTATCCATGCCTCCTACGTGATCTAATACATCTTTAACGGGTACACCGGTAAAGACTACACAGCCAGCTGCTCCTACAGACCATTGCGTGCCACTGGGCTTAGAAGGAAAGAAGGCACGGCCATTACCGGAGCACTGCAACACCATAGCCACTGAAGTCATACCAAGTGTTTTTAACTCAGCCACACTGAGAGTGGCGGGCTTTTTAACGCCTTCGATTTGCAGCTCCCAGGCATCAGGATCTGCAACAATGTCTTCGCTAGGTGGAGTGATGTTATTACGCACAAAAAGACGGTCTAGTGGAGTAATAACACCGCTACCAAAAGCAGAGCGTTTGGTTTCCATAGTATTAGCACTATGAATAATTAAGCTATCTGCATTTTTCCATTTAGCGTAGTCTGGTAATAATTTAGCTGCGTCGCTGCTGTCTTTGGTGGTGTCTGCAAGGGCTTTAGCTGCCGGGGTTAAGGCTCCAAGTGCCCCTACCGAAGCTAGACCGATGGCACCGCCTGTAGTGGTGAGTAAGCTGCGTCGTGATAAATTAATTGGTTTCATATGTCACCTAGTGTGTAGTTTTTAATATTTGTTTGTTTTAAATCAAAGTATAAAACGAAATAAGTATATCTTAAAGGTGATGTAACTTTAGTATATAACGCTTTAAAATTCATGACATTGCACATTTATAGAAAGTGTTAGGCTACGCAAGAGTAGATAATTTACAGGAAAAAAATGATGGTGAATAAAGAAAGTAAACAATTTATTGAACGTGGTGAAACTTTATTAAATGATAGTGAGCTAAATAGAGCGACCGCGTTTTCTATTGCTGATCGAGAAAAATACGGCTTATTGGGTCTATTACCGGAAAAAGTAGAAACAGAAGAGGAACGATTACAACGTGTGTCTAGCCAGATTGAGGCCAAGAATAGCGACTTAGAACGTTATGAATACTTATCGGCTTTGCATGATAATGACGAAACACTTTACTTCAAAACGTTAATGAGCGATCCAGCCCGTTTTATGCCCTTGGTTTATACACCCACAGTGGGTGAAGCTTGCCAAAAATTTGACCATATTTTTAGCCGTCCACGTGGTCTTTATTTACCTATTACTCGTCAAGATCAATTAGAAGAAATGCTGGGTAATTGGGTAGAAGACGATGTGCGTGTGATTGTGGTCACCGATGGCGAGCGTATTTTAGGTTTAGGTGATCAAGGTATTGGTGGTATGGGCATTCCTATAGGGAAACTGTCTTTATACACGGCATGTGCCGGTGTGCCGCCGCAAGTGACCTTACCTATTACCCTAGATGTGGGGACGAATAACCAAGATCTTCTCAATGATCCCTTATATTTAGGGCTAAAGCAGCCGCGTGTTACCGGCCAAGCCTACGATGACTTTATTGCTGCGTTTGTGGCCGCAGTGCAAAAGGTTTTTCCTTTGGCCTGTATACAGTTTGAAGACTTTGCTTTTGCGCATGCTTCTCCTATTTTGGCGAAATACCGCGATGAAGTGTGCTGTTTTAATGATGATATTCAAGGTACAGCATCTGTAGCTTTGGCAGGTATTACCGCCGCCTTACGCATTACTAAGGAAAAACTTACTGATCAGCGCTTCTTGTTTTTTGGTGCAGGGACGGCGGGCACAGGAATTGCCGGTTTATTAGTCAAAGCTATGGTGATGCAGGGGTTAAGTGAAGCAGAGGCATTAGAGCGTTGCTGGTTCTACGATATACATGGGTTATTACAATCAGAGCGTACGGATTTAGCAGACTTTCAACAGCCCTTTGCCCATAAACATGCTCCGGTTGATGATTTTGTAGCTGCAATCAATAGCATCAAACCTACCGCTATTATTGGAGTCTCCACGGTCGGTAAGGCGTTTAATCAACAAGTGATTGAAGCTATGGCAGCTATTAATGAGCGTCCTATTATCTTCCCGTACTCTAACCCTACTGATCATTCAGAGTGTACCGCCGAAGAGGCTTATACTTGGTCTGAAGGCCGTGCAGTGTTTGCTAGTGGTAGTCCTTTCCCACCTGTGCATTATAAAGGCCAATTGTTTATCCCCGGGCAAGGGAATAACGTATATATATTCCCAGCCATGGGCATGGCCATTTATGCTACCGCCGCTACGCGAGTGACAGATGAAATGTTTATCTTGGCAGCACAGGCGTTATCTGAGCAGGTCACAGAGAAGTACTTAGAGGTGGGCTTAATTTATCCACCACAAAAAGACATTTTAGCTGTTTCTCTACAGGTGGCAGCCAAGGTAGCAGAGTATATATTTGATAATGGCCTTGCCCGCGTAGAGCGTCCTGCCGATATAGTAGCGTATATACAGGAAAAAACTTACACGCCTGAATATACTGAGATGTAATTTATGATTCATACTATATTAACGGCACTAGGGCCCATTGTGGTGGGCCTTAGTGTGGGCTGGATATGTGGTGCCTTTGGTTACTTTAAACGTGATACTGCTCAGGTGTTCGCCGATTTTGTTGTGAAAATTGCCCTGCCTTTTGCATTATTTTTGGCAGCAGCCACCGCCTCACCTAAAGTACTGTTTAATGCTGACTATGCTTTAGCATTAGCGGTGGGGTTAATCGCCACTTTTGTGGTGGGTTTTGGTGCCAGCCTTTGGGTATTTAAGCATGAGCGTCGTGATGCGGCTATGCAGGCTTTATCAGCATCTTTCCCAGATATGGCCTATTGTGGGCCGCCCGTACTTTTAGCTGTGGTGGGCTCATCTGGCTTGATTGCCATGGTAATTGGGAATCTCATTTATACCGTAGTGGTGTTGCCTATTACGATGGTCTTAGTCGCACCAAAAGACCATCAAGGGCAAGGAAGCATGCTAAAAACGGTATTAAAGCCTATTTTGCAGCCTTTAGTAATTTTACCTATTTTGGGCGCGATACTAGCTATAACAGGTGTTAAATTGCCTGAGATTGCTCAAAACTCTATAGATGAGCTAGGTAAAACAGCGGGTGGAGTAGCGTTGTTTTTCTTAGGGTTGCTGCTGTCTGGTATTAAGTTTCAAATCAATAAAGAAATTGTATTTAATGTGTTTGTTAAAAACATTCTTCAAGGTGCTTTAATACTGGGTGCCGGCTTAGCGCTGGGCTTAGAAGGTGGCATCTTACAAGCGGCATTTATTATTGGTATTTTGCCTACTGCCACTGCTGTGCCGGCATTAGCGATTAGCAACAATGTTTATACAGAAACAGCAGCAGGTACTGTGTTGTTAAGTACTCTGCTGTCTTTAGTGACTATTACCACCGGTATTTATATAGCTGAAATGTTGGCTTAGTGAGTTAACTAGGCTTTAGTTTCTGTTTCGGCATCTATATCAGTAGGTAGGGGTTTTTTGAGCATATTAGCGCAGATAATCCCTACCTCATAGAGTAAGCATAAGGGGCCAGCTAAGAGAAACTGGCTGATCACATCAGGAGGAGTGATAATCGCAGCAATCACAAAAGCAGCCACAATCACATAACCACGAATTTCACGCAGTTTTTTAACTGTGGTCATCCCTGTTTTAACTAATAAGACTACCGCAATAGGCACTTCAAATGTTACGCCGAATGCAATAAACATAGTCATGACAAAGTTGAGGTACGCTTCTATATCAGGTGCAGGCGTAATAGACTCAGGCGCAAAGGTGGCGATGAAGCTAAATACGGTTTTAAACACCACAAAATAGCTAAAAGCCATACCCAGAATAAATAGCAAGGTGCTAGAGAATATTAAAGGCAGAGCTAAGCGTTTTTCATGGATATAGAGCCCCGGGGCTATAAAAGACCACGCTTGATACAACACCATAGGCAGCGCAATCACAAATGATGTTAAAAGAGTGACTTTCACGGGCACCATAAAAGGCGTAATCACCCCCGTAGCAATCATGCGCGTACCCTGTGGCAAAGATGCCAACATGGGTTGCGCTAAAAAGTCATAGATAACAGACGGCCCAGGGTAAATAAATAAGACAATAAAAACAGCTAACACACTGATTACAGCTCTGAGTAAACGAGTGCGTAGTTCAACCAGATGTGAGATGAACGTATCGTTAATTGGGGTGTTGCTCATTGTTTTTTACCGTCTAGGCTATGGCTATCAGACTCAATTTTTGGCTGTGTCTCAGAATTGGGTTCAGGTTCAGATTTAGGTTCAGACTCTGCTTGGCCACTTGTGGGAGTGCTGCTTTCAGCTAGCGACTTGGCTGCTTTTTCGGTCTCTTTGCCTAGGTTATTTACGGCATCCCGTGCTTCAGCAAGTGGGTCTTTAATTTGATCACCAAATTTATTCACGGACTGCTTGATGGATGAAGACGCTTCTTCCATTTGTTTTTTTATGTCGCTGATTTCTTCAATGTCCATTTCGCGTTGGATATCGCTTTTGACGTCATTCATATAGCGTTGCGCGCGGCCGAACATATGTCCAACCGTGCGAGCAACACGTGGCAAACGCTCTGGGCCAAGCACAATGAGCGCCACTATGCCTATAAATAGGAGTTCGCTAAAGCTTATATCAAACATAAGCGTTAGCTGCTAGAGGAGTCTTGTTTTTCTTTAGCTTGTACATCAACGGTTTTTTCGTCGGGTACTTGCTTAGGGGGTAAATCATCTTCAGACTGAGCGTCATTAATGCCTTTTTTGAAGCCTTTGACAGCACCGCCCAAGTCTTCACCTATATTACGTAATTTTTTTGTACCAAAAACTAGTGCAACAATAACAAGTACAACTAGCCAATGCCAAATACTAAAGCTACCCATGGTGGGCCTCCATTATGCAACTGCGGTTGCGGTTTTTTTCCAAGGGCGTGGGCCCCCAATAATATGTAAATGCAAATGATCAACTTCTTGACCGCCATCTTGGCCGCTATTAATTACTAATCTGTAGCCGCCTTTGGCACCCGGTCTGCAGCCATTTTCAGTGGCTATTTTAGGTACTAAACTCATCATCCTACCTAGCCATGGCGCATCGTCTGCGGTGACGTTTTGCATAGAGACGATATGATGCTTTGGTATCAATAAAAGATGAACCGGTGCCACGGGATTAATGTCTTTAAAAGCGAGAAAGTCATCATCCTCATAAACTTTAGTGGAGGGGATACTACCCTCAATGATTTTACAAAATAAGCAGTCTTGACTCATGTTTATTTATCCATTGTGCCATATTAGGAGCTAGGCCGGCTTGCTTTTTCTACTAAGCCTGACACACCTTGGCGTTTGGCTAGCTCGGCAAACACCTCAGTAGGGTCTACGCCATAATACGTTAATGCTACCAATGAGTGAAACCAGAGATCAGCCGTTTCATTAATTATAGATTGATGATCTTCGTCTTTGGCTGCCATCACGAGTTCTGTGGCTTCCTCACCAATTTTTTTCAAAAAAGCATCGGGGCCTTTGGCGTATAACTTAGCTACATAAGAGCTATCTGGGTCACCACCCGCCTTAGGGAGACGAGATTTTAAGGTGGCAACTAGCTCGGTTAAAACTAAATCAGCATTCATTATGGTGTATTTTTGTAAATAGAGCGTGGATCTTTCAAAATAGGCTCGGATTCTTCCCAAGTGGGTGCGGTACCCGTGGTGTTTAGGCGCTGATAAAAACAACTATTACGGCCAGTATGGCAAGCAATGTCACCGTGTTGTTCTACCGTTAATAAAATTACATCAGCATCACAATCTAAGTGAATATCTTTCACAGATTGATAGTGCCCAGATTCTTCGCCTTTACGCCATAAGCGTTGGCGGGAGCGGGACCAATATACTGCGCGTTTAGTGGTAACCGTCTCCATTAAGGCTTCGGGATTCATCCACGCTACCATCAAGACTTTGTCTGTTTTGTGGTCTTGAGCAATAGCAGGTATGAGATCATTATCATCAAAATGGATAGAATCTAACCATTCAAGTGCAATCATAATACCTTAATACCTTGCTTGGCTAAAAAATCTTTGGCTTCAGCAATAGTGTGCTCACCATAATGGAAAATACTAGCAGCTAATACGCCAGCCGCTTTACCTTTGATGGCGCCATCGGCTAAGTCTTGTAAGCTGCCCACACCGCCTGAGGCAATAACCGGAATACTTACGGCGTCGGACACTGCACGGGTGAGCTCTAAATCAAACCCAGACTTCGTCCCGTCTTTATCCATGCTGGTAACTAAGAGTTCCCCCGCTCCTAGGCTTTCAGCGCGTTGAGCCCACTCTATGGCGTCTATACCTGCAGCACGTTTACCGCCATGGGTTAAGACTTCCCACGTCTTGGGCTCACCTTCTGCTGAGCTTAAGCGGGCATCAATAGCAATAATAATGCTGTGTTTACCAAATTTTTCACTGGCCTCCCGTATTAGATCAGGGTTTGATAAGGCGGCGCTATTGATGGAAACACGACTTGCACCTGCGTCTATAAGACGCTGCACATCAGATACTTCACGTACTCCACCGCCTACAGTGAGAGGGATAGAGATACTTTTTGCTACTTTGGTGATAATAGGCAAGATTAAATCACGATTTTCAGTGGTAGCAGTGATGTCTAAAAGGGTGAGTTCGTCTGCCCCTTGTTCATCATAACGACGGGCAATTTCAACAGGGTCTCCGGCGTCGACTAAGTCAACGAAGTTAACCCCTTTTACTACGCGACCCGCAGTAACGTCTAAACAAGGAATAATACGGCAGATTTGGTCTGTGTTCATGGTTTTTAGCCTTCGTGCTCATCAGCGAGCGTTTGTGCCTCTGCGAAATCTAAGGTGCCTTCATAAATACTACGGCCTAAAATAACACCTTCAATGCCTTCGTCTTTGACTGCGCAGAGCGCTTGAATGTCTTTAATATCGGTTACACCACCCGAAGCAATGACGGGAATGTTGACGTGTTGAGCTAAACGTACTGTGGCGTCAATATTTACACCATTGAGCATGCCGTCACGGCCAATATCAGTGTAAATAATAGATTCACAGCCGTAGTCTTCAAATTTTTTCGCTAAATCTAATACATCATGGCCTGACACTTTGCTCCAACCATCTGTGGCCACCTTACCATCTTTAGCATCTAAACCTACAATGATGCTACCCGGGAAAGCACTACAAGCGTCACGTAAAAATCCAGGTGTTTTGACTGCTGCAGTACCAATAATGACATAACGAATGCCTAGGTCTAGGTAGGTTTCAATAGTGTCTAAATCGCGTATACCTCCACCGATTTGTACTGGAATTTCATTGTCTACGGCATTTAAAATGGCTTTGATAGCGGCTTTATTTTTGGGTTTACCAGCGAAGGCACCATTGAGATCTACCAAGTGCAAACGACGCGCGCCTTGGTTTAACCACTGTTCAGCCATGGCGGCTGGGTCTTCAGAAAATACGGTAACATCGTCTAAAACACCTTGGCGTAAGCGCACGCAGTGTCCGTCTTTAAGGTCAATGGCAGGTATGAGTAGCATGATGTGGTTTTAAGCAAAAAGTAATTAAAGAACACCCTTAGTGGAGGGGATTACGTTTTCATTGCGGGGGTCCATCTCTAGCGCCATGCGTACTGCACGACCAAACGCTTTGAAAATGGTTTCGCATTGGTGGTGAGCATTCTCGCCACGCAAGTTATCAATGTGTACCGTAGCATTCGCATGATTGACAAAGCCTTGAAAGAATTCGCGGGCTAAATCTACATCAAAGTTGCCAATACGGGCACGGGTGAAATCAACAAAATAAAACAAACCAGGACGGCCAGAAAAGTCTATAGCTACTCGTGATAGCGCTTCATCCATAGGTACATAAGCATGACCATACCGACGTACACCTGCTTTATCACCAATGGCTTGGGCCACGGCCTGGCCTAGGGTAATACCAATGTCTTCAACTGTGTGGTGATCATCTATATGTGTATCGCCATCACAGTGCACTTCTAAATCTATCATGCCATGACGGGCAATTTGATCCAGCATATGGTCTAAGAAAGGCACGCCACTATTTAAGTTTTTACGGCCAGTGCCATCTAGGTTAATGGAAACTCGAATTTTGGTTTCGCTAGTATTACGTGTTACATCAGCGGTACGCATAGTCATAATAATAATTTAAGTGTTTTGTATACGGTATTCAGCACTAGCGGCGTGTGCATAAAGCCCTTCGCCTCTGGCTAATGTAGCGGCAATGGGGCCCAATGTTTGAGCGCCTGCTTGTGATACCTGAATAATACTGCTGCGTTTTTGAAAGTCATATACGCCCAACGGGGATGAAAAACGCGCAGTGCGAGAAGTGGGTAAAACATGATTGGGGCCAGCGCAGTAATCACCTAAAGACTCTGAGCTGTAATGCCCAAGGAAAATAGCACCGGCGTGGCGAATGTGCTCTAGCCAGATTTCAGGGTTAACTGTGGAGATTTCTAAGTGCTCAGGTGCAATGAAATTAGCAATTTCACAGGCTTCAGTTAAATCCTTCACTAAGATAAGAGCACCTCGGTCAGCCAAGCTTTTACGAATAATATCAGCACGTGGCATGGTGGGCAGTAATTCTTCTATGGCATGTTCAACAGCATCTAAGTATTCGGCGTTAGGGCAGAGTAAAATAGATTGGGCCAACTCATCGTGCTCAGCTTGAGAAAACAAATCCATGGCTATCCACTCAGCGGGGGCGCTGCCATCAGAAATAACAAGAATCTCACTGGGGCCGGCAATCATATCTATACCCACTGTACCAAAAACCCGGCGTTTTGCTTCCGCTACGTAGGCATTACCCGGACCCACTATTTTATCTACCGGTTGGATGCTTTCAGTTCCATAAGCTAAAGCGCCCACAGCCTGAGCTCCACCAATGGCATACACTTTATCTACGCCACTTAAGGCTGCAGCGGCTAATACTAGCTGATTGCGCTCACCATTGGGAGTAGGGGTTACCATAATTAACTCTTGCACTCCAGCCACTTTGGCTGGCAGAGCATTCATAAGTACTGAGGAGGGATAAGCCGCTTTACCGCCTGGCACATATAAACCCACGCGATCTAGAGGGGTGACTTTTTGTCCTAAAACCGTGCCATCCTCTTCGGTATAAGTCCAGCTTTGGCCACGTTGATGCTCGTGATATTGACGTATGCGCTGTGCAGCTGTTTCTAGGGCTTCACGTTGGGCTGTAGGCAAATTGCTTAAGGCATTTTGTAATTCGTCTTGGCTAATTTCTAGGTCTGCAGCATGCTCTACACTAAGCCCATCAAAACGCTGCGTGAACTCAACTAGGGCTTCATCACCACGCTGACGAATGGCCTGTAATATCTCTCTACAGGCATTTTCTATGGAGGTATCTTGTGCTTCTTCAAAGGCTAAAAGCTGACGTAAATCAGCTGAGAAACAGGCAGTATCAGACTGCAGACGACGAATTACAGACATAACGAGGCAAATTCCAAAAAACAATACGTATACGAGTAGTGTATATCGAATTGATTAGTTTTGGTTTTTTGGTTCTATAGCAGCGTGCATTAAAGCATCAATGAGGGGTTGCAACTGTGCTGGGCGGGTTTTCATGGCCGCCTGATTAATAATGAGACGTGAAGAAATTTGAGATATTTCTTCTACTTCAACCAAGCGGTTTGCGCGTAATGTGCCACCCGTAGAAACTAAGTCTACGATGGCATCCGCTAAGCCCACTAAAGGAGCTAACTCCATGGAGCCATATAATTTGATGAGGTCAATATATACCCCTTTACTGGCAAAGTGCTCCCGCGCAGCGCGCGTGTATTTTGTGGCTATGCGCAATCTAGAGCCTTGTTTTACCGCGCTATGGTAATCAAAGCCTTCGGGCACGGCTACCGACATACGGCAACGGGCAATATTCAAATCCACGGGCTGGTAAAGGCCACCGGGGTGGTCTTGCATATGCTCATACAACACGTCTTTACCGGCAATACCGATGTGAGCCGCACCGTATTGCACATACGTAGGCACATCCGTAGCCCGCACAATAATAATTTGAATATCGGGTGAGTTGGTGGGCAGAATTAACTTACGTGAGGTTTCAGGGCTTTCTAAAACCTCTATGCCAGCCTCATTAAGCAGAGGCAAGGTGTCATCAAAGATGCGTCCTTTAGATAGGGCTAGGGTTAAAGGATTATTTTGGCTGTGGCTGATGGGGCTCATAGTGATTCCTGCTGCAGCCGCTCTATATTGGCACCTACAGCTGCAAGTTTGTTTTCCATGCGGTCATAACCGCGGTCTAAGTGATAGATACGATCAATAATAGTGTTGCCTTCAGCAGCTAAGCCAGCAATAACTAAACTGGCTGAGGCGCGTAAATCCGTGGCCATAACACGGGCACCAAAGAGTTGATCTACGCCTTTTACATGAGCCGTATTGCCTTCGGTGTCAATCTTAGCACCCAGACGTATAAGCTCTTGTACATGCATGAAGCGGTTTTCAAAGATGTTTTCTACTACCACTGCTGTGCCATTTGCCAATGTATTTAAGGCCATGAGCTGGGCTTGCATATCTGTGGGGAAGCCGGGGTGTTCGGCAGTACTAAAACTAACAGATTGAGGTCGTTGATTCATACGGCCCCGTATCCAATTATCACCACATTCAATATCTATACCGGCTTTACGCAGCTTATCTAAGGTGGAGCTTAAGATGGAAGCATCCGTATTGCGTAAATATAAATCACCACCTGTGGCGCCTACCGCACATAAAAACGTACCAGTTTCAATACGATCGGGCATGATGGCATGAGTAGCGCCATGCAGTTTTTCTACTCCTCGGATAACAATGCGTTCAGTGCCATGGCCCGAGATCTTGGCACCCATTTTGATAAGTAATTCGGCTAAATCAACAATTTCAGGCTCTTGAGCTGCATTTTCTAAAACGGTTTCACCTTCTGCTAAGGTGGCAGCCATCAGTAGATTTTCTGTGCCGGTAACAGTCACCATATCGGTGCGTATGGTGGCACCTTTTAAGCGTTTGGCTTTAGCCACTACAAAACCATGCTCCAACTCTATTTCAGCACCCATGGCGCGTAAACCTTGTATGTGCTGATCTACGGGGCGTTGACCTATAGCGCAACCGCCAGGCAGGCTGACTCGGGCCTCACCAAAGCGCGCTAATAGCGGTCCTAAGACCAAAATCGAAGCGCGCATGGTTTTGACGAGCTCATAGGGGGCTTCTAGGCTGGTGACTTGGCCTGCGTTTAGAGTGATGTTTTCCTCATCAACCTCAGAGCTAACCCCTAACTGATGCAATAATTCGCATACGGTTTTTATATCACGTAGCCGTGGCACATTATGCAGTTGCACGTTATCTGCCGTAAGCAAGCTGGCACAAAGTATAGGCAACGCCGCATTCTTGGCGCCAGAAATAGTGATGTCTCCGTGTAGTTTCTGGCCACCGGTGATGCGTAATTTATCCATTACTAAGCCTTATATTCTTCGGGAGTATGGGTGCGCATGGAAAGGGCATGGATTTCACTTTTCATGCGATCTCCTAGCGCTTCATACACAATTTTATGGCGTTGAATGCGGTTTTTGCCTTCAAAGGCAGGGCTGACAATAATGGCTTCAAAGTGAGAGCCGTCGCCTTGCACTTCTATATGTTCGCAAGATAAGTTGTCGGCAATGTACTTTTGTACGAGTTCGGGTGTCGGCAACATAATATTAATTCCGTAATTTATAACCTGATTTAAGCAGGCGTAAAGATAAAAGGCTAAGCACCACAAATACCGAACCCACCACGGCTAAACTAAGCCAGGGGGAGGCGTCTGAGATGCCAAAAAAGCCATGTCTGAAACCATCAATAGTATAAAAAAGAGGGTTCCAGTGAGACACAGCTTGCCAGAAAGGCGGCAAGTTATGTATGGAGTAAAACACACCTGATAAAAAAGTAGCAGGCATGATTAAAAAGTTTTGAAAGGCAGCGAGTTGATCAAATTTCTCAGACCACAATCCACCAATAATGCCCAAAGAGCCCATAATACCGCAAGACAGCAGAGCAAAGCTAATTATCCACAGCAGATTATGAACGGGTAAGCGCACAAAAAACAGTGACACCACACCAATACAAAGCCCTACCACTAAACCACGCGTTACCGCTGCCAGCATATAGGCAAAATAAATCTCTCTATGCGAAATAGGAGGTAGCAATATAAAAACTAGGTTGCCCGTAATACGGCTTTGTATCAACGATGAGGATGGGTTGGCAAAAGAGTTTTGCAGCATACTCATCATCATGAGACCGGGAATTAAAAAGGAGGTGTAGGGGATAGTGCCATACACCTGTACACGGCCTTCTAATACCTGAGCAAAAATTAATAGGTATAGCAAAGCGGTAATAACCGGAGCAGCTACGGTTTGAAATCCTACCTTATAGAAACGAGTTAGCTCCTTTTTGAATAAGGTAGGGAAACCGGAGCCCATTTGAGGCTGTGCTTGTTGAATAATGGGGTTAGTGGGTGTGGTTTTGTCTATACCAGGCACCTGCACTTGTTTTACAGATTGAGTCATGATGGTTTATTTGCATGCATAATACGTACAAAAGCCTCTTCGAGGTCGTCTCCGCCTACTCGCTCTAATAAAGCAGCAGTAGTATCTAAGGCTACAATTTCACCTGCTTTAAGCATAGCAATACGGCCGCAGAGGGCTTCAGCTTCTTCGATGTAGTGCGTAGTCAGCATAATAGTATGACCTTCTTTATTTAAACGAGAAATAAACTCCCATAAACTGCGGCGTAAATCCACGTCTACACCCGCTGTGGGCTCATCTAAAATAATAACAGGTGGTCTATGCACCAAGGCTTGAGCTACTAACACCCGACGCTTCATGCCGCCTGATAAGGCACGCATATTTTCATTGGCTTTATCTGAAAGTCCTAAATTATGTAGGATTTCATCAATCCAGTCGTCATTATTACGTAATCCGAAATAACCGGATTGTAAACGCAAGGTTTCGCGTACTGTAAAAAATGGATCATAGACGATTTCTTGAGGTACTACGCCTAGGGCGCGTCTGGACTCTTTGTAGTCTTGAGTGACGTCATAGCCACAAATACTAGCTTTACCTGTGGTGGCCTTAGCCAAACCTGCCAGTATAGAAATCATGGTGGTTTTACCCGCCCCGTTGGGGCCAAGTAAGCCAAAAAACTCACCGTGATCAACATTTAAGTTGATGTTTTTGAGGGCTTGAAATCCTGAACCTGAAGCTTGGCTAAAGAGCCCCTTTTTTTCAGGAGGAAATATTTTTGAAACGTTTTCTAATTTAATTGCAGACATGAGGCTCACAATAAAAATCTGGCCCACCATGAGCCAGACTTCTATTATAAATTAACACAGCGGAAATCGTAATGATATCGCTAAGGTTTTAGGTGTTTTGATCAGCAGGCATCGTTTGGCTTTGTAAGGTTTTAATTAAACCGTCAAAACCTTGTTGATTAATGACTTGAGCAAATTGATTGCGGTAATTTTGAATTAACCAAATACCTTCTACGTTTATATCGTAAATTTTCCACCCTTGAGGGGTGTTTTCCATGCGATAGTCTACTGTAACTTCAGGGCCGCTTTTTTGAGTAATAAAAGTGCGAACCACTACATCATCAGCCTTAGGATCACCACGGAAGGGCCCTACATTTATAGCAGATAAATTATTTACATTATCTAGGGAACCACTATAAGTGCGTATTAACGTACTTTTGAAGGCCTCCACCAAGTCTGAGCGCTGTTTTTCAGAGGCGTTACGCCAGTAACGGCCTGTAGCTAGGCGAGTCGTTTTTTCAAAATTTACATAAGGCAGTACGTATTGATCTACTAAAGACTCAATCGCCGCACGATCACCGGCTTGAGCTGCCTTATCTTCTTTAACCACCTCTAAGGTCTGAGCAGTGATTTTTTCAATGAACTCTGCAGGATGTTGTGAGGCATCTATATTTTGTGCCTGTAGCTGTAAACTAGCAAAGCCAAACATCAATAAAATAGCTAAAAAGGCTACATGACGTTTTATTACTGGTAAATACATAAGAAATCCTTATTTTTCTGGATCGTCGTAAACGGGAAGATCATCTTCGTAATCATCATAATCTTCGTAATCAGGGAGATCACCATAACTGTTGTCTTCAAAATGACGTAATTTACTATTTAACAATGAATTACGACGCTGTAAATAGGCATCACGAATAAAGCTATATCTATCTATAGCGATATCATTCACTAAGCTCTCAGCATCAATTAAGCCAGTACGTAAATCAACAAAGTACAAGCCCATGATTGAGTTGCGCACAGGTACATTTTTAATGGCCATGATAGGAGTGCTTTCACTAAATCCTGCGGCAAAGCCGCCAATCATAGCCGTGCCATCACGCAAGGTACTGGGGCCCATAATAGGTAAAACTACGTAAGGGCCTGAGCCTATACCCCACACACCTAAGGTGGTGCCAAGGTCATTACGAATACGCTTAGAGCCATTTTTAGAGGCCACATCAAAGCAACCACCTATACCCATAGTAGTATTGAATAATACGCGACCTAAGGTGTTGAAGAAATCATGGGGGCGGCCTTGTAAGAAACTATTCGTTGCCGACCAGACATCTCCCACATTATTAAACATATTACTAATACAGGTACGCGCTGGTTTTGGTGTTAGTGCTTTATAGGTGTTAGCAATGGGCAGTATTAGCGCCTGATCAACATTATAGTTGATCTTGTCCATCGTGCGGTTGTAGCTTTCAAGCGGATCATTTGGATCGGGATGAGTGACTGTAGCGCAGCCAGAAATAAAGGCAAGGGTGGCAGCGGCAGTCCCTAGACGGCCGATGCGTGCATATGTTGGGTTTGTTTTAGGTGTCATTAGGTAAGGTCAGATTTTAAAGTAAGAAGTTATTCGCTGGCTTTGCTGTAAAGAAACTTGCTGATGAGCTCTTCTAATACCACTGCGCTTTGTGTGTAGAGGATGCGACTACCATTTTCAAGGTCTTTATCGTCACCGCCTGGAGTAATACCGATGTATTGCTCACCCAATAAGCCTGAAGTCAAAATAGAGGCCGAGCTGTCATCGGGGAATTTGTATTTTTCATCAATCTCAAAAGTCACATTCGCAACAAATTGGTGGTTGTCAAAGTTAATATCTACCACTCTACCTACTACTACACCGCTGCTTTTAATAGGAGCGCGTACTTTTAAGCCGCCTAAGTTATCAAAGGAGGCCTCTACTTTGTATGTAGGAGCAAAAGAAAAAGTACTGAGATTACCCGCACGTAAAGCTAAAAAGGCTAAGGCAAGTAGACCAAGTAGTACAAACAACCCAACCCAAAAATCACTTTTATTATCTGACATAATCACTATTCCAAAATTAGTTGCTGAACATAAGGGCTGTAAGTAAGAAGTCTAGCCCCAGCACGGCTAAAGAGCCGCTAATAACCGTTCTAGTAGTGGCTTTGGATACACCTTCAGGTGTAGCTCTAGCAGTCCAGCCTGTGTAGAGAGCGATCATGGTAACTACAAAGCCAAACACCACACTTTTAATTACGCCGTTGAGTATGTCGTTATAAACATCTACGCCGTCTTGCATTTGTGACCAAAAAGAGCCCGTGTCTACACCAATCATGGGCACAGCCACAATCCAGCCCCCTATAATACCTACCGCAGAAAATATGGCAGCTAATATAGGCATGGCAATAATACCACCCCATAGGCGTGGCACGAGTATGCGTTGCATAGGATCAACAGCCATGACTTCCATAGCAGCGATTTGTTCACCGGCTTTCATCAGGCCAATCTCAGCAGTTAAAGAGGTGCCGGCGCGGCCTGCAAACAAAAGTGCCGTGACTACCGGTCCCAACTCTCTTACTAAAGAAAGGGCCACTAATAACCCTAGGGCCTCTTCAGAGCCATAGCGAGTCAAGGTGTAATAGCCTTGTAGACCGAGTACAAAGCCTACAAAAAGCCCTGAAATACTGATGATCAGTAAAGAGTAATTACCAATAAAGTTAATTTGCTGGATGACTAAACGCGGTCTAGTGAAAATCACACTAGATCTTAAGATCAAAGCAATAAACAGGCGGGTAAAGGCCCCTAGGGTGTAAATGCTTTGGCGCAGAAACTTGCCGATGGCTGATATAGGTGCAGTAATAAAGTTCATGGGTTTCGCTTGGCTAACCATTCCTCAAAAGCTGGCGTGTCTGGATAGTGAAATGCAATTGGGCCGTCTTTTTTGCCATGTAAAAACTGATCCACATAAGGATCTGCTGATTTAGATAGCTGATCTGGGGAGCCTTCGGCAATCAGTTTACCTTGCCCTACTATGTATACATGGTCAGCAATGGCAAAGGCTTCCGGCACATCATGAGCAATAATAACGGAAGCGCAGTTTAAGCGGTTAGTTAAATCGCGTATAAGCTGAGCTGTGATACCTAAAGAGACGGGGTCTAAGCCTGCAAAGGGTTCATCATAAAGGATGAGCTCAGGCTCGAGTACAATGGCGCGGGCTAAAGCGACCCGTCTGGCCATGCCACCTGAAATTTCAATAATACGTAAGTGGGCAGCTGCCCGTAAACCCACCGCCTCAAGCTTTTCAAGTACGATAGCAGTGATTTCAGACTCGGATTTATCCGTGTGCTCCCGCAGCGGGAACGCCACATTCTCAAATACGTTAAGATCGGTAAAGAGGGCGCCTTGTTGGAATAAAACTCCCATACGTTGGCGCGATTGTTGTAGCTGCTCTCGGTCCAATGAAGCTATATCTTGGCCAAAAATAGAGAGTGTGCCGGCAGTAGGAAATAGTTGACCGGTAGCTGCACGCAATAATGTGGTTTTTCCGGAGCCAGATCCTCCCATAAGCGCTACAACTTGCCCCTGCGCGGCGTTGATGTTGATGTTTTTGAGCACTGTGAAGTCGCCATACCCCAATGAAACATTGGAAAACTCCAGCACATTAGAGGGGGAAGTAGAGACTGATGTGTTCATAAGCAGTTATAGGCAGGTATAGAATAAAGTCGTATTGTAGCGTGTATGTATTAATTAGTAAGCTTTGGCAGGTGAAACTAGCTGTTTACAGATGTTTTCTTGGCACTATTTTTAAAAAACTACACTACAATCTAGTCATTATGATGAAAAATATAACTAAAAGTTCACTACCTGTGTTGCCTTCAGTGGCTGATTTAGATCAGCGTTATAAAGAATTGCTGACTGCCACCCAAGATTTGCCCCCTGTAGGTAGCCAACCTATTACCGTTTGTGGGCGTGTAGCAGGCTGGGCTACTCCTGAGGCCATAGCGTGTTTGAGCCAAATTAATGGTGTCAAAGTCACTGATGAGGCGCTGCACATTGCGTGGTGTGATCAGCCGTGTGACACTGTAAATACCTTTTTAGCGCATATTGCAGAGCGATTAAATGAAGCGGGCTTAGTTAAGGCATGGCGAAATGAGCTCTTGGATTTAGTGGCTGAAGGCCAAAAGGTAGCAGCCATAGAGCGGGGTGCAGTGCGACCCTTAGGGTTATTAACGCAGGCAGTGCATCTGAATGCTTGGAGCGCTGATGGCAAGATTTGGGTAGCTAAACGTGCTGATAATAAACCCACAGACCCGGGTATGTGGGATACCTTAGTGGGCGGATTGGCAGTAGCAAATGAACCCTTAGAAACGTCTTTGTTGCGTGAAACGGAAGAAGAAGCGGGTTTGTTACCTAAGCATTTAGCAAATTTAGAACCCATGCGTATGTTGTTACGTATGTATAGGCGCTTGCCAGAAGGTTATCAAGTAGAAAACGTTTTGGTGAACGATTGTGTATTGGGTGAAGACGTAATTCCTCAAAACCAAGATGGCGAAGTGAGTGAAACGCGCTTACTTTCTATTGCTGAATGGTGGGAGATGGCACAGAGCGGAGTATTTACAATAGAAGCGGAAATGGTGCTTATCGATAGTGTGCGCTTACGGCTAAAACAGGCATAATGTAAATACATTGTTATATTTGTCAAAATCGCACTTAGGAGGTGTTCGGTATGCAAAGTAATCCATTTGATATGTCAAGCATGGGGTTAAATCAAGATAACCCTTTATTTACCAGCATGAATATGATGCGACAAATGTGGGAGGGAATGGCAAATAATCCTATGGATATGTCCACATCTGCCGCTGCCATACCCTCAGCGGAAGAGTTAGAAAAACGTATTAAAGATCTAAAAGCAGTAGAAAATTGGTTGCGTTTAAACTTATCTATGCTAACTAGCACCATTCAAGGCTTAGAAATTCAACGCAGTACCTTGGCCACTTTAAATTCGTTTGCTCAAAGTGGTATGGCGAGTATGCAAAGTATGAGCCAACCGCCTGCCACGGAAGAAAAAAAACCAGCCTCTACCCCTGATGAAGAAAATCCAGCCGAAGGTTTAATGCAAGCAGGCCAAGCTTGGTGGGGGATGATGCAGCAACAGTTTGATGCCATAGCTCAAGCCACAACTCAGTCTTTACAGCAAGCACAAACGGCTAGTACAAAGGTGGCACCCGATATTCCTAACCCATCAGCAGATAGTACTTTTGGGAAAAAATCTGGTACGGAATCTGGGGCAGCAGCTAAAAAATCGGCAGCTAAAAAAGCCGCCACCAAAAAAACCTCATCAAAAACAGCAGCAGCTAAAAAAACTCCCCCATCTGCTAAGTAACTATTCATTAAGTAAGGTGCGTAGATATATATGTTAAATGTAGTGATTCTGGCCGCTGGTAAAGGCACACGTATGCAGTCAAACTTACCCAAAGTGTTGCATAGCATAGCGGGTAAAAGCATGTTGGCTCATGTTATAGACAGCGCTAAGACGTTAAAGCCTGATACGATTATTGTGGTGAGCGGTCATGGAGCTGAGCAAGTGCAGCAGTCTTTTAGCCATGAGCCACAGCTAGAGTTTGTTTTGCAGCAACCACAGCTTGGTACAGGGCACGCGGTGCAGCAGGCGATGCCGCAGTTGCTAGGTGGTCAGAACTCTACAGATATCACTTTAATTTTGTATGGTGATGTGCCTATGGTGCAGTCAGACACCATGCAGCGCTTATTAGATAATGCGCAAACAAATGGCATGGCGGTTTTAACGGAATTTTTATCTGATCCCACTGGTTATGGGCGCATTGTACGTAATGAAAGGGGTGCTATAGAACGTATTGTTGAGCATAAAGATGCCTCTGAGACGGAAAAAAACATTAACGAAGTGAATACCGGCATTATTGCTGCCCCTACAGCGCAGTTAAAA
Organism: Paenalcaligenes sp. DL 309; assembly: GCF_057475285.1. Taxonomy (NCBI): domain Bacteria; kingdom Pseudomonadati; phylum Pseudomonadota; class Betaproteobacteria; order Burkholderiales; family Alcaligenaceae; genus Paenalcaligenes; species Paenalcaligenes sp. DL 309. Next base: position 200,363 of record NZ_JBYBKW010000003.1, on the reverse strand, counting down.
GCGTGGTTAGCTCGTTTAGATAATAACAACGCCCAAAAAGAATATTATCTTACCGATATTATTGGCTTTGCTGCTGCTGATAAACAAACCGTGGTGGCTTCTCATCCTCAATATGCTTGGGAAACCTTGGGCGTAAATAGTCGCCTGCAGCAGGCTGAGCTGGAGCGCGCGTGGCAAACTGAGCAGGCACGGCGTTTGATGGAAAGTGGCGTGAGTCTGGCCGATCCGGCGCGCATAGATATACGTGGCAGCTTAAGTTGCGGTCATGATGTGTTTATTGACGTGGGCTGTGTATTTGAGGGAGATGTCACTCTGGCAGATGGTGTACAGGTAGGGCCAAATTGCGTTATTAAAAACAGCCATTTGGGTGCTGGCACTATAGTGCAGGCTTTTTCTCATATAGAGCAAAGTCAGGCACAAGCCGAGGTGTCTATAGGGCCATTTGCTCGTTTACGCCCGGGTACCCAGTTAGGAAACAAAACCCATATAGGTAATTTCGTTGAAGTGAAAAATAGCCGCTTCGCTGATCAGGCTAAGGCTAGTCATTTAAGTTACATTGGTGATGCGACCGTAGGCCAACGCGTAAATATAGGCGCTGGCGTTATTACGTGTAATTATGATGGCGCTAATAAATTTCAGACTGTCATTGGGGATGATGCTTTTATAGGTTCAGATTCTCAATTGGTGGCGCCAGTTAAAATAGGGAATAACACCACTGTAGCGGCGGGTACCACTGTTACCCAAGACACGGCAGACAATGGTTTGGTGCTTTCACGTGTGCCTCAAACATTTAAGTCTGTTTGGCAACGTCCTCAAAAAAATAAATAGAGTATTACAGTGAATACAGCAAGCCTACCAGACGGGCTCCCTTTACCAAGACGTTATTACGCCATTTTCACCTTAATGTTGGCCATCGCTATTACGGTACTCGATGCCACCATGGTAAACGTAGCACTACCTGCGATAGCAGACGAGCTTCTTATCCCCGATGCGTTAGTGGTGTGGGTGGCCATTGCTTATAGTCTCACTATAGTGATGACGTTGTTACCGCTGTCAGCAGTGGCAGAAAGAGTGGGTCTGGGTCGTATGTTCGCTATGGGTACCTCCATTTTCTTAGTGGCCTCTTTAGGCGCTGCTTTTTCGCATGATTTCACCACTTTGCTCTTAGCCCGCATAGGCCAAGGCTTGGGCTCGTCCATGTTGATGTGCTTATTTGGGGGCTTAGTGCGTAATATTTATCCTTTAAGAAAACTAGGTATGGGGTTAAGTATTAACGCCATTATGGTATCCATGATGGCGGTATTGGGCCCCTCTTTAGGTGCTTTTCTTTTGGATTTTGCTTCGTGGCGCTGGTTGTTTTTTATCAATGTGCCCTTGTGTTTGTTGACCTGGTTTGGTATTCGTCATTTACCAGCTGTACCGCGTAATATCAAAGCCTTTGATTGGTTTTCTTGTTTATTGATTTTTCCGGTATTTGGTCTTTCTATATTGGGCTTGGATTTGATCTCTTCGGAGCCTTTATGGGCCTTGGGCTGTTTATTTGTGGCCTTTGTGACAGGCTGGGTGCTCATTAAGCGCTCTTTAGAGCAAGTAGCGCCTATAGTTCCCGTTGATTTGTTACGTATTACTCCCGTGGCTTATGCCGTGGCGGCTTCGGCTTTTTCCTTTGCAGCACAGATGGCTTCTGTAGTGTCTTTTCCTTTTTTCTTTCAAAAGGTGATGGACTTTAGCTATACCGAAATAGGCATTATGTTAGGCATTTGGTCTCTAGGCGTGGGCGTAATGGCACCCACCTCTGCGTGGTTATCAAACCGGATTTCTATTGCTGTTTTATGTGCCATAGGCGCAGGTACCATGGCATTTGGCACCAGTTTATTGCTGTTCTATGATGCGCAGACTCCCGTAGTTTTGATTGTACTTGCTATGCTTTTAGGTGGTTTTGGTTTTGGGTTGTTTCAAACGCCTAATAATCGTGCTTTATTGGCTGGGGTACCACGTAATCGTAGTGCGGCAGCAGGTGGTATGCAGGCGACTACCCGTGTTTATGGCCAAAGTTTTGGTACGGCCTTAGTGGCTTTGGCTTTTGCTTTAGGGCAAGAAAATGGTGCTAGCTATGCGGTGGCAGTAGCGGTTTTATGCGCTAGCGTATCGTTAATTATAAATATTGCTCGTCACTTAAATCCTGCCTCCGACCCTCAGTTTTAAGGTTTCATCTGCTATGCGCATTTTATTGATAAATTTAGAGCGAGGCTGGCGTGGTGGCGAGCGTCAAACATGGTTAACGGCAGTAGGGCTTCAAGAAGCTGGTTTAGAAGTCAGTGTATTAGTACGTAAAGGTTCGCCTTTGGCAAAACGTCTTAAAGAATACAGGGTTCCTGTTATAGAAAAAAAATCGTCTGTTGCCGCTTTGATCTATGTATTTTTCACCGTTAAAAAATACCAGATTCATCATGCTCAAACCTCAGCAGCTTTAACGTGGCTGGCCAGTTTAAAATGGCGACTTAAAAATAAGAGTAAGGTGGTCTTTACTCGTAGAACCGCTTTTCCTCTACGTGGCGATATAACTAATAAAAAAGATAAAAATATTAAACGCTTAGTATGGAAATGGCAGCAAGCTGATGTCTTTGTGGCGATTAGTCAAGCAGCTGCGACCGATCCGCGCGCTTTGGGTTTTGATCCTATTATTATTCCTAGTGCTGTAAATTATGTGCCCGCTGATATCGATTACATTATCTCTTATACAGAAAAACATAATTTAGGCGGTATTTATGTATTGGGTACCTCAGCGGCGTTAAGTGCAGAAAAAGATCCTTGCACCACCATTCGCGCTGTTCATGCTTTGTGGCAAAAACGTCAAGATTTTGTTTTTCTGCACTTTGGTGCTGATGGTGATGCTAAAGAAGAAGCCATAGCTTTAGTCAAAGAGCTGGGTTTAGAAAAAGTCTATCGGTTTATGGGGTTTGAGCCGCGTATAGAAGATATGTACCGATTACTGCATGTGTTTGTGTTGAGCTCAAAGTATGAAGCTTTAGGAACAAGTGTATTAGACGCTTATTTATATGCTGCACCGGTAGTGGCTACCAATGCCGGCGGATTGGCTGAACTCTTAGCAGAAGGGCGTGGTATAGCCTGTGAGGTGGGTGACTTTGAAGCCATGGCAGCAGGCTGTGACCGCCTTTTAGAAGATAAAGAGTTTAGTAATGCCATGATTTTATCTGCATTGCAATGGGTACAAGAGCATTACAGCGTAGAACAAATGGTGCAAAGTTATATAGAATTATACAAAGACAAAGACAACGCCAAGGAGTAATGCATTATGTGCGGAATTGTAGGAGCCGTAGCACAGCGAGACATTGTGCCCGTATTATTAACTGGGCTGCAGCGCTTAGAATATAGAGGTTATGACTCCTGTGGCTTAGCCGTTTTGAATCATGGCATTTTAACGCGCAGTCGTAGTACGCAGCGTGTGGCTGAGCTGGCAGTGCAGATTGATTCTGAGCAGCTTAGTGGCAGTTTAGGCATTTCACATACACGTTGGGCAACCCATGGCGCTCCTGCTACGCATAATGCGCATCCCCATTTTTCAGGTCAGCCGCCGCGTATTGCCGTGGTGCATAACGGCATTATTGAAAATTACGAAAGTCTGCGCGCTGAGTTGCAAGCGGCGGGCTATGTGTTTGAAAGCCAAACTGATACGGAAGTGATAGGACATCTCATTAACTCCTTATATACTGATCAAAACGATATTTTTGATGCGCTGCAGCAGGCCTGTAAACGTCTTGTAGGGGCCTATGCCTTGGCGGTGGTGAGTGGTGAGGAGCCGGATCGTTTAGTGGGTGCACGACATGGATCACCATTAATTGTAGGGGTGGGCGTGGATGCGGAAGAGAACTTCTTAGCCTCTGACGCCTTAGCCATAGCCGGCATCACTAATCAAATTATTTACCTTGAAGATGGCGATTTAGTAGATTTGAGTCCTAGTAATATCATTATTGTGGATAAGGATGGCCAAGACATAGATAGAGTAGTGCATACGGTGCAAGCCCATAGTGCCGCAGCTGATTTAGGTCCGTATCGCCATTACATGCAAAAAGAGATTTTTGAACAGCCACGGGCGGTAGGCGATACCTTACAAGATATAGATGAGGTGGTGCCTGAGCTATTTGGGGCTAAAGCTGCCACGGTGTTTGAGGCTATAGACCAGGTCTTAATCCTAGCTTGTGGTACGAGTTATTATGCGGGATTGACGGCTAAATACTGGATTGAGTCTTTAGCGCAGATTCCAGTAGCGGTAGAAATTGCCAGTGAGTACAGGTATCGCGACAGCGTGCCTAATGCACGTACGTTGGTGGTGACTATTTCTCAGTCAGGTGAAACAGCTGATACCTTAGCGGCTTTAAAACATGCTAAATTATTAGGCATGACGCACACTTTGACGGTTTGTAATGTGGCCAGTAGCGCCATGGTACGTGAGTGTGAGCTAGCGTTTATTACGCGGGCGGGGGTAGAAATAGGGGTGGCATCTACGAAGGCATTTACCACACAGCTTACGGCTTTATTTCTACTGGCTATGAGTTTAGCTAAAACCAAGCAGCATTTGATGCCGTCGCGAGAGCAAGAATTATTACTGAAACTACGTCATTTACCCAGAGCGATTACCGCTGTTCTGGCGTTGGAGCCGCATATTATTGATTGGGCTGCCACTTTTGCTCGTAAAGAAAATGCCTTGTTTCTAGGTCGCGGTATGCATTACCCCATTGCTATGGAAGGGGCTTTGAAGCTGAAGGAAATTAGTTATATTCATGCTGAAGGTTATCCGGCAGGAGAGTTAAAGCATGGCCCCTTAGCGTTGGTGACGGAGGCAATGCCCGTTGTGACTATTGCGCCTAACGATGCGCTTTTAGAAAAGTTGAAATCAAATATTCAAGAAGTGCATGCACGTGGTGGTGAGCTTTATGTGTTTGCTGACACAGATACTCATATACAAAGTGAACCCAATATTCATGTGATCCGTATGCCGGAATATTACGGCATGTTGTCCCCCATATTGCACACCATTACACTGCAATTGCTAGCCTACCACACTGCAGTAGCGCGAGGCACGGATGTAGATAAGCCAAGAAATTTAGCAAAAAGTGTCACGGTGGAATGAAAAAAATTATGCAAATTTGGGTTGATGCCGATGCTTGTCCGGCCGTGGTGAAAGACATTCTATTTCGTGCCGCCAAGCGCTGGCAGCGGTCTTTAACGCTAGTGGCAAATCAAATGCTATACACGCCACCTTCGCCTTTGATTAAGGCGGTACAAGTGCCGCGGGGGTTTGATGTAGCAGATGATTACATTGTGCAGCATGTGAGTGCGGGTGACTTGGTGATTACGGGCGATATACCATTAGCGGCGCAGTTAGTGGCTAAAGAGGCGCATGTGCTTAGCCCACGCGGCGAGCGTTTTACCACTGAAAATATAGGTGAGCGCTTATCTATACGCGATATGCTTGAAGAGATGCGTGGCGCGGGCGTAGAAACGGGTGGGCCAGCTGCGTTTAACTCATCCGATCAACGGGAGTTTGCTAATGCCTTAGATCGTTTGATGGTGAAGCTAATCTAATGTTAAGCTTTGACTTTCATTTGTAAAATACTTATTAAGGAATATCTCATGGCACAAGCCTCAGCAAGTCACATACTCGTTAGCAGCGAAGAAAAAGCCCAAGAATTAAAAACTGCCATTGAAGGCGGTGCAGATTTTGCGCAGTTAGCTCAAGAAAACTCTAGCTGCCCTTCCGCTCGCCAAGGCGGTGAGTTGGGTACTTTTGGTCGTGGCCAAATGGTGCCAGAGTTTGACGAAGTGGTTTTCAGCGCCCCCGTGGGTGAGGTGCAGGGTCCCGTTAAAACACAATTTGGCTATCATTTGGTGTTGGTTACTGAACGTAACGATTAAATCAAACGTAACAGTAGTCCCCACATTTGTTTGTGGGGACAAATTCTGACTAAAAACTAAGAATCAAAACTTTTAGCGTATTGCTCACGAAGTAGGTTTTTTTGTACTTTACTCATCGTATTACGCGGTAATTCAGTGACTAGGACTATTTTTTTGGGCAGTTTATAATTTGCTAAGTGTGTTTTTAACTGATTTAGTAGCGCATCTTCTTCTAGCGTAACGCCTGATTCAGGCACAATAACAGCCATCACTGCCTCACCAAAATCAGCGTGAGGTACACCAATAACGGCTGACTCAAACACCCCAGGAAGCTCATCAATTAATAACTCTACTTCTTTAGGGTATACATTGTAGCCCCCTGAGATAATCAAATCTTTGCTGCGTCCCACAATACTTAAGTAGCTATCTGGTACGCCATCACCACCAAACATGCCTATGTCTCCGGTGCGAAACCAACCATCAGCAGTGAATTCCTCATGTGTTTTTTCAGGCATTTTCCAATAACCCGTAAATACATTTGGACCACGCACTTGCACATGACCTGGTGTGCCTGTATCTAGAATCTGATCGGCATCATCTACAACACGGACCTCAATACCCGGTAGGGCTTCACCTACTGTGCCTGCCAGACGCTTGCCAACTTTGGCGTCGTAGGGGTTAGAGGTGTTCATGACGGTTTCACTCATGCCATAACGCTCTAGTATGGTCATTCCTGTACGTTCTTGAAAAGCCTCAAAAGTGTCAGTTAACAGAGGCGCTGAACCAGAAATAAATAAACGCATGTTTTGACATACATCGCGGTTAAATCTGGGGTCCGCTAAGAGACGCACATAATAGGTAGGTACCCCCATCATTACCGTACAACGAGTTAAATACTCCAGAGCTTTGTTAATATCAAAACTGGGTAGCCAAATCATACGAGCCCCGGCTAACAAAGCACCATGACAAGCAACAAATAAACCGTGAATATGAAAAATTGGCAACATATGCAAGAGCACATCATCGGCTTGCCAGCCCCAGTACGATTTTAAGGTTTGGGCATTAGAGGCTAAATTGTTATGCGTGAGCATAGCCCCTTTACTGCGGCCTGTAGTCCCTGAGGTATATAAAATAGCGGCTAAATCCTCTTTATTGGAGTGTACTGTCTGAAAGTCGGTGGATTGGTCTTTTGCCGCAGCCAGTAGGCTGCCTGTGCCATCGGCTTCTAAAGTCATTACATGGGCGATTTCGTGCTGCTGAGCTAAGGGTTCAAGCCATGCTAAATGATGAGCCGCCCCCACGAATACAGCGGGTTGTGCATCCCCTAAAAAATACCCCACTTCAGACGCGCTGTAGGCGGTATTCAAAGGCAGGTACACCAAACCAGTGCGTAAAGTCGCTAAATAAAGAAATAACGCTTCGGGGGATTTGTCTACCTGTGCCGCTACACGCGCGCCAGCGGGCAAAGCCAAGGAGTGCAGCCATTGGGCTAATTGAGCGCTGATGGCTTCCAGATCATCCCAGCTATAAGTACGTTGCGGGGTTTCTATGGCGACGGTAGAGGTATCTGCTGGAAAGCCACTTTGTAGTAGGGCGTACAGATTGTGATTGTTAGTTTGTTCCACGTGTATGTTCCTTATTTTTATTTGATTTGTTTAATGCAGCAAACGTTGCACTTTACGAGAAAGGGAAGGGGTGCCGGCTTCTAAACGTAAGCGGTTTGCATCCAGTTTGTCGGGCTCATATAAATAATTCACCATAAAACCGCAGGATTGATCTAGCCCTTTAGCAGACAGATCTGCTGCCCAGTTAATACGTCCAATACTGGCTCCATTACCTAAGTGAAACCGTGCGACGGCATCTAGAGGGATACCGTTAGCTAACGAATGAAGATAATGCGCCACTAAACGTAAGCCATGTTGTTTTAGTTCTTCGTTTTCCTCTGCCTGCGTTGTGGCATTGCGTAAGTACTGCAGCAGCTGTTGCCCAGTGGGCATAGACTCTTTGATTTTTTGTTGTTTGTTTTTTGGGAGTAAATAGCTTTGAATGTCAGCGCTCGATTGCTGAGCTAACCATTTAGAAAAACCTGGAATAGGTGAAAGCGTAGCAAAGGATTTAATCGTAGGTAGCTCTTTTGTAAGTGCATCCATAACGCGTTTTAAAAGAAAGCCCCCAAAACTAATGCCTCGCAAACCTAGTTGCGTATTAGAGATGGAATAAAAAATAGCCCAACGTGCTTTTTCCTCCATAGAAACAACGGGATGAGTGGGATCTAAAAGTTCGTGCACCTGCATGGCCATATGGTCAGCTAAGGCCACCTCCACAAAAACCAAAGGCACATCTGGCAAGCGAGGATGAAAAAAAGCATAACAGCGTCGATCAGCCGCAACACGTCGTTTCATATCTGCCCATGATTGAATCTCATGCACGGCTTCGTATTCAATGAGCTTCTCTAAGAGGGAAGCCGGAGAGTCCCAAGTAATAGGACGCAGCTCTAGCATGCCTACTTCAAACCAGTTTAAAAGTAAGGCCGCTAAGGCTTGTTCAAGCCGTGGTAGATCCGCTATCTTCGCCCCCCAGCGCAACATGTCTGCTCGTAGCATCAGCATAAGCGTTAAACAGTTGCTTTGGGCGTAAAGTCGACGAAATAAGTGCACTGCAGCCCGCTCATTGATTTCGCCTAGCTGTTGTGCGGTGGTTAACGCTTCTAATAAAACGTAACGTTCATCATCATTGGCTTCGCGGTAGCGATTCGCCCATTGAAGAGCGAATTGATTAGCGGCGCTGTCTTTTAAAGAAGCGCTGTATAAGCTATGTAAGGATTGAGCACTTAAGAGAGGATCGTCGCGCTCAAACCAGCGGCTGAAATGACTTAGTAAATCTCTCACCCTATGAGCTCCCTGTAGTAGTTGAGTGTACTTGCATGTGGTGGCCAGTGACAGTTTCTAATATTTCTAAGGGCGCTTGATTTACCTTGCCGCGCCATGCCACCATCATATCGGGGCGTACTAATACTAGATCAGCACCATAAAGCGCTTTGGCTTTGGCGTTTTTAATAGAGCTGATTTTAAGAGGCACGCCCATAGCAGAAGCTTGTTGAGCCCATGCGTTTATTTGTTGATCGTTGTCTTCATCCGTGAAGTTTAGCAAGGTAAACCCGGCCCCTAATACATCTAAGATGGATGTAGTAGGCGTGAGCCAAATATGCGGAGCTCTATGTCCAGGTCTTGCTGTGGGGAAATAACGTCTAGGATCATCTTCAGGTTCAACCGAACCATCAGGCACACAAATAGGAGAGTCGTTATAACGATAGCCCAGTAACACACCTGACGAAGCTAGGATTTTCTCTTGTCTTTGCAGCTCTAAGCTAAGCGTATTACGCAGTTCTTGCCCTTCAGCGTCTTCTCGGTCTAGTTCCTCACCATATTGCATGACGGAGTACAGCTGATCAAAATTATCAGCGGCTTCTAAGGTGTTACGTACCCCAATTGGGTGGCGCTCACTATGGTACGAATCTAAAATGTCAGCGGGTGCCCACTTGTTTAGAACAGCTTCTAGCCGCCATCCTAGTTCCACCGCATCGCCTACGCCAGTATTCATGCCTAAACCGCCTGTGGGAGAGAATTTATGGGCTGCATCACCCGCTAAAAATACTCGTCCATCTTTATATTGATCGGCAACCAAAGCATGTGCGGTCCAAGGCTGGACGTCAATAACTTCCACTTCAGGTTTTTTCCCTAAGAGATTCCATACCGCAGCTTGAGGGTCAATGTCTTTCCAATGGGTATCTTCAGGGAGCACGAGGTGATAGGTCCAATGCGTGCCGCCATCCCAGTTTAATAAGAAACCTCTATACTCTTTACGTAAAGGGAAGTAGATGTTGCCATGCCCAAAAGAGTGCGATTGCATGAATTCAGGGCTACGAAAGTAAATGGAGATAAAGCGTGCCATGCCACTACGGCCAGACATATTAATATCTAACTGAGTGCGTACGGTAGATTGCCCGCCATCACAGCCCACCATGTAATCACAATCAATACGTTCACGATAGCCATCGGCGATGCGTTCTATGGTTGCATAAACGCCATCATCATCTTGTTCAAAATCAATTAATTTCCACCCAAAACGAGCATCCACGCTTTCAAGACTGAGCACATAATCTTTTAGAGCTTGCTCTACGTGCTGTTGGCCTACAATGGTTTTTAGATATGGAGACCAGAACATTTCTTGTGTGGGGTCGGCTTTCTCACTACTGCGGGCTTGTTCTAGTTCAGCATAAGACAATAAAGACATCTGATGTAAACACTTACCGTGCATACTAGAGACCCAATAATAGTCAGCCGGGTAATCTGCGGGCACGCCCTTATCGGCTAATTTTTTATCCACTCCCCAGCGTCTAAAGTACTCCATAGTACGATTGCCCACTGCATTAGCGCGAGGGTGTGGATTCACGTCTTCTCGTTGCTCTATTAGTATAGTAGGCACTCCACGAGTCCCTAGCTCAGCTGCCATAGATAAGCCTACTGACGCCCCACCTATGACTAATACCAGACCTTTACTCATCTTTTGGCTCCTCTTTTAAAAGCGTGGGTTCAAACATAACGCCTTCAAATAATCGAATAATTACACTTTCAAATAACCCTGCCTGACTGTAGGGTTCCTGCTTCATAAAATCGTTGACTTGCTCTCTGGACTCAGCTTGGATAACAAAAGCAGAACCAAGGCGTTTTAAGCCTTCGTCATTAAGCAGCGGTCCGCCTATTACTATTTTTTGACGGTGCTGCAGCATATATTGACGATGAGAAGCACTTAGATTTTCTCTTAGAGCGCCCGTTTCAGGCGCATCCAGCGCATGCACTAAATATAAAGTAGGCGTTTTAGTTAATTGGCTCATCAATGTGTCCTGTTTTAATGAATTGATACACGACTTGATTAAAGGCATCGCTAGCCTCTAGGTTTACTAAATGCCCGCAATCCGCTAAAACGCTCATCTGTGCGTGTGGCATTAAGGCTTTGACCTTTACGCCCATTTCCGGGGGCGTTAAATGGTCATGCTCACCGTAGATCAATAAAGTGGGGTTTTGAATACTTTGGATTTCTTGGCTGCGATCAAAAAATGCAGCGGCTTCTAAGGCTTTGAGATACGAGTCTTTACGCAGTTGACAAATACTTTCGTACAAGGTGTTGTACATAGCGTCAGAGGCGGTTGGGCCTAGCAAAGAAGAGACTAAATCAGGGGCTAGCTCAGCAAAGCTGCGTCCTGATAATAAAGGCTGCTTTCTTAAGCGAATGTAGTCATGGCGTTGCTCATCACTGAGGGCTTTACCAAAGCTAGGGAAAGCGGCGCAAATAATCAAACTTTGCACTCTAGCAGCATAACGAGAGCCAAAATCCATTAGGATACGCCCTCCCATGGATAGCCCTAAAAAGTGAGCTTTTTCTATTCCTAATTCATCCATGAGACGAATTAAATCTGCGCTAATTTCTTCAAAGAGAAATTCACCCGTATAGTCGTCGGAATCGCCATAGCCGCGTACATCCCAAGCAATAGCTCTATAGCCTTGCTGAGCAAAAAACTGTAATTGTTTCGACCAATTTGTTTTGTTACCGCCTATGCCGTGTAGGAAAAAAATGGTTTCTTCTCCGGTACCACATGAAGCGTAAGCAATACGGGGAGCACTACGCGTTTTATCATAATGAATTAACTCGTTCATGGCTCTTTACTCACACCAAAGGGGCTAGCAAGCGGCCCTGATCCACAATGTGCTGACCATCTAGCTCTACTGTGCAGGCTTTTAGGGGCAGATCGAAGTGACCATTGGTGAAACGGTCGGCATACTCATTGGCCCCGGTAGAAATTAAAAAATTACCCGCAAAGGCTCTGAGCTCTGTGCCATTGGTGTCATTTTTGTCATACATAACCATCGAATCCCAACGAGCTGCTGGATTCATGCCCCAGCCTACATGAGAAACACCATAGGCATTTTTGTCTTCCCAAGCGGCTAAGTAACTACGCATTAGCTGTGCATCCAGACCTTTACCTTGAATATCCACTATAAAATCATTTTCAATAATTAAGTGCACGGGGCTTTCAAGATAACGTTTAAATGTTAAATTAACATCACCTTCATCCATCACTACTGTGCCATTAACAGTGTTTTGGCGCGGAAAGCATAAACATAACCCACCTGGCCAATAAGACACTTTTCCTGGCTCGGTCACAAAACCGGCAGACCCACGTGAAGGCGCACCTTGTACATCTACCGTTAGGTCTGTTCCAGCCGTTGAAGTGACTCGCATTTGCTTGGCTTGATCTAGCATCTGCACGCCTAATTGCACTTTTTCATGTACGGTTTTGTTAGGAGTTAAACGCTCAAGAATTTCAGGATGCTCATTACTGATCATCATTAATCGTGCGCCTTCAGACAGAATGTTTTTGAGCTCAGGAGCATGCAATAATCCTTCTACGGTACAGTCCACAACCACATCTGCCGTACGCAAAGCCGCTAAAACAGAAACGTTACCTTGGAGTGCTGGTGAGCTGCCAGTGGATCTTACCGCGACGGGATCAGTGAGGGCGGGTGAGGGCATTACCACATGAAATACCTGGGCTCGTAAATCAACTAAAGCTAATTCAGCTAAGTGGACATTTATCTTACGGGATAAGGTTTCAGAAAGAATAGCGACGCGATCGCCGGGTTTGACCTCACAAAGCTTAAACACATAACGAAAACTATCTATCCATTTACCTTCTATGCGATCTGTAAGCATATTTGCTCCTGCTAATGTATATTATTAATCAATTATTTTGGGCTATTAATCATGCAAACCCGCCACCTGCACCCTAGTGATTTAGAGTATTTCGTTCAAGTCTGTTTATTAGGCAGTATGAATCAAGCCAGTACTCAGCTTGGAGTAACCCAGCCGGCGCTCAGTAAAGCCATTCGTAGGCTAGAGAAAACGGTGGGTACCAAGTTACTTGAACGTAGTGCACGAGGCGTACGCCCTACAAAAATAGGGCAAGAGCTTTTACAAAGGGGCAGTGTGATCTTAAGTGATTTGAAAATTACCCAAGATCTGCTTCAAGAGATGAGTGGCTCCAGGATGGGAACCGTCTCCATGGGTACAGCCCTCAGTCTTAGTTCGCATTTTCTACCTGCTATTATTCAATTAGCTCAACAAAAAAGACCCAAACTCTCTTTTAAAGTAAACGAAGGTATTTTCCATCGGCTGCTACCTCGTTTATTATTAGGAGAGCTAGACTTTATTATTAGCTCACCTGCTAGTAACGAGCCGCAAACATCAGAATTAGTCTGTGAACCATTAGGTAGTAATTACTTTATGGCTTGTGTGGCGTTTGATCACCCGTTAGCCACAGATAGGCCTATATCGGATGAGCAGTTATTAGACTATCCTTGGGTACTTCCCGCTCCTCAAGGTATTTTACGGAGTACATTAAATCATCTCTTTAAGTCTAGAGGCTTACCTGCGGTGACTCCGCAGGTAGAAACCAGCTGTACCACTTTGTCTAAAGCGCTGATTATGCAACAGAACTTCGTTAGTTTTTTACCTTTAGAGCTTTTTGCCGCCGAAGAAAAAATGGGATTAATTCGTGCAGTAAAAATCCCCTGGCTGCGTTGGAAGCGAAATTTATATCTTTTGTCTCGTCGAGGCCATAATTTCTCTCCTGCAGCACAGTTTGTTATCGATTTAATTAAAGAAGAAGCGCCTAAGCATCTTAATCCGCCTTAAGATCATTATATGGAGGGAAAATAGAGCAACAAGGACCTAAATAGGGATTAGGTTATAACTTATATTCATACCCTGAAGAGAATATTGCTTTAATATTGAATTACTGTAGGAAAATACATCAATCAAGTGGTTTGTTTTTTCTAAAGGATACGGTTATGAAAATATCTCGAAATATAGCACTGGCTCTTATGCTTGGTTTGACGGTAGGAGTAACCACGGGTTGTTCGGTTGCTCGCCATCAAGAAAGTGTAGGAGAATATGTAGATGGGGCCGGGGTAACAGCAGAGGTCAAAGCACAATTAGCCAAAGATGCAACCACATCGGCTCTTAATATCCATGTAAAAACCATGGAGGGTGGTGAAGTACAGTTATCGGGCTTTGCCAAGTCTAACGCAGAAAAGAATCGCGCAGGCGAGCTGGCTCGTTCTGTTAAAGGAGTGACTAAGGTACATAATGATCTAATTGTGCGTCCTTAGTTTTTACTCAAAAACCTTCAAAATGCCATTGATATATAATCAATGGCATTTTTTCGTCCGTCTATCCTCAATTTATAAATTATGAACTTACCTTATCACCAACTCACCATGACCGTACTTATGACGCCTGATACGGCGAATTTTTCTGGCAATGTGCATGGTGGCACTATTCTAAAACTGCTTGATCAGGTAGCGTATGCCTGTGCTAGCCGCTATGCAAATCGTTATGTGGTCACCCTGAGTGTAGACCAAGTCACGTTTAAGCAGCCTATTCATGTGGGTGAGCTGGTCACCTTTTTAGCCAGTGTGAATTACACCGGGACTTCGTCTATGGAGGTAGGGATTAAGGTGGTGGCTGAAGATATTCAAGAACGTACAGTGCGCCATGTAAATAGCTGCTTTTTTACCATGGTGGCGGTAGACAATGCCTCTAAACCTGTGAAGATTGAACCGCTAAACCCTACCACCGTTGATGAAAAGCGCAGGTTTGAAGCGGCAAAGATGCGTCGTCAACTTCGTAAAGAGATGGAGCAGCGTCAGCGTGAAATTTTAGCGGTGAAGATGAATCAAGCTGATCTCTGAGCGTGCGCCTAGCCTAAGTGGTGGCCCCCAGTATCCTGTGCCTTGGCTTACATAGACTTGCATCTTACCGTAAGTATGAAGCCCCGCAATGAGCGGCTGCTGCAGAGGGACAAAATAGCGCCAAGGCCAAAATTGGCCACCATGTGTGTGACCCGAAAGCTGTAAGTCAAAGCCAGCGGGTTCAGCCGCAAACATGCTGCGGGGCTGATGAGCTAGAAGTATTTTAAGAGCGGCATCGGTAGGGCTGTGTTGTAACGCTAAGCGGGGATCGCTACTTTGGGTTGCATCAAAGTTACCTGCTCCAAAATCAGTAACGCCTGCTATTACTAAAGTGGCATCGCCTTGTTTAATGACTTCGTGTTCATTTTGCAAAACGCGCATCCCTAGACGGCGATACTCGGCTATCCATTGGTCTGCACCCGAGTAATATTCGTGGTTGCCGGTAACGGCAAAGACGCCGTGGGGTGCTTTGAGAGCAGCGAGTTCATTGGTGTGCTCTTGCAGCCCAGCGACATCTCCATCAATTAAATCACCCGTAAGCACAATAATATCGGCATGCAGTGCATTCGTTGCATCTACCACTTTTTTCACAAAGCCTTTTTTAATGGTGGGCCCTACGTGTAAATCAGTGATTTGAGCAATGGTTAAGCCCTCCAAGCTTGGAGGTAAATCGGCTACATGCACCTTTACCGAGACAATAGCAGGTGTGCGGCGAGCATTAAATAGTCCTATTAAGGTGGCTATAAGACTTAAGCCTAAAACTGCCCACACACTGTTTTGTTTTATAGGGCTGTATGGAGCATTTATAGCCCAGCTAATGAGTAAAACTACATCGCGCAATGCTGTCAGCACAAAAAGCCAAGAAAACAAACCTAGAAAAAGAAAGCTGATCCCTGCGATTTTATCGGTTTTGGGTGTGCTGATATCGTGCCGAATCATGAAACCTGCAATTACCGTTAAATAGACAAACGCCATCCCTATGATTAATGCTAAACGCGCATCACCTGTGGGTAAACCAGGTAATAGCCGAAGCACTATGTAGCTACTGCCTAGTAAAAATAAGACAGGAATACGCAGAAAAAAGCTAAGACGTTTCATAAAAATGATGGGGGTAATTAATGAAGCTGGGCTAGAGCAATAGTACAGGTATTATCCCACTAATTGTTTTTGAGTCAGACGTATAGACTCTGCTTGTAATGCTTCGTACAGTTGAATTTCATCATGTACCGCTTGCCCTAAATGCGTTTCAAAGGTGTTTTTGTTAGCAGCGCTTTGATAATCTTTATTTTGTTTTTCATTACCTAAGTTGGATTGAAATATACCGGCTGCACTCACAGGTAAAAAATCTTCATAGGTAATAGGAGTAAAGTCCACATAACCATTTTGTATTAAGCTGTCCCAATCGGCATCCGGAGCGGGTGCTTTTTTAGCTATAGCGTCAGCGTTTGGACTGGCAGAAAAATAAGCCAATTGCTGCTGACGTAGGGCATCATAGTTATCAGGAAACTCAGTAAAAACTTCGGCTAATAGCGTTTGGTAGGCTTGGGCGTAATTTTCTTTGGGTAAATCTTGGCTGCGTTCACTTACTTTAGCAATAAGCGAATCATACAAAGCACGGCCTTTAGCGGTTAAAGCAATACCACGTTGCTCCACTTCCCCAAAACGGGCGGAGTGTGTCCCTTTATTATTCTGTGCCCCAGAAAAATAGATGGCTTCATTCAATGCCATAAAACTGGTTTGCCGTAATAAAATAGGGCATTGACGAGCAGGTGGGCCTTCAATCGTTTGCTTAGCTTGCATACCATAAGCCGCCATACGATTTTGTACAGCATCAATATCCAGTGTGCGAGGCGTTAAATGATTAATATGAGGGCCTTTAAAGCAAACCACATCTGCAATGAGGGGGTGGGCTGCGCGTAATGCGGTGTAGGTTTCAAGGTCTACTGTGGCTTCGTTATGCCATTTAAAGGTATAGACTGCCTCGGTTACAAACTCATCGGATTCTTTTAGGGTTAAGCCACCGGCTTTTTCAAATTGTTGAATAAGCTCCAGACAGCGTGGAGTGAAAATAGTGCGACTTTTTAAAATGGTGGCTGCCTTTTCACGCAATTCTTTATCCTCAATCAGCTCTAAGCGCAGTAATGAGGTAAATATTCTGAATGGGTTCTTTGCTAGAGCTGTGTTCGATATGGGTCTAAACGCTGTGGAATGTACAGGCACGCTGGCTACGGTTAAATCATAATAACCTACCGGCTCCATGCCGAGCACAGCAAACAATCGTCTTAAGGTATACAGTTCTTCTGCTGTGCCAACTCGAATGGCGCCATGACGTTCAATATCTAAGCGAGTTAATTGATTGTGATTTTGCAGTTTTTTGCGTAATGATTCATTTTTAGCTAAGCTTTCTTCATTGACCTCTTGTACAAGTTTCAATAGGTTTTTATATTGAGGAACTTCTTTTTGATACATGTATGACATAGCTTTTGAGAATTTGGTGCGGATGCTGTCAGTACTGCTAAAAGTCGTATTTGTCATTTAAATCCTCCGTTATATTATCCTTTGATTCTAGTCGTTTTTTTTGAACCGTGTATGATATAGAGATCAGCCAATTAGCCAAGGAGGTTTCACTATGTCACATCCAAATAGCTTTAATGCGCGTCAAAATTTGACTGTGGGTTCACAGTCATATCAGATTTTTCAACTTTCTGCACTACAAGACCAAGGTATAGACGTAAGTCGTCTGCCATATGGTTTAAAAATTCTCTTAGAAAACCTATTACGTACCGAAGACGGCAGCAATGTCACCGCAGATGACATCCGTTTTCTGGCAAACTGGGATCCTAAAGCGGATCCAGATCATGAAATTGCTTTTAGCCCAGCCCGCGTGGTGTTGCAAGATTTTACCGGAGTGCCGGCGGTAGTGGACTTAGCCGCTATGCGTGAGGCCATGGTTTCCTTAGGTGGCGATCCCAAGCGTATTAATCCATTAGTGCCCGTAGAATTAGTTATTGACCACTCGGTGATTGTGGATGATTTTGCTCATAATGAATCCTTTAGACGTAATGTGGAAATTGAATACCAACGTAACGTAGAGCGTTATCAGTTTTTACGCTGGGGGCAAGACGCTTTTAATGATTTTAAAGTGGTACCACCGGGCACAGGTATTGTGCACCAAGTAAACCTTGAGCATTTATCGCGTTTAGTATTCACCAAAGAAGACAGTGCAGAAGGGGTGGTACAAGCCTATCCAGATACCTGTGTGGGTACAGACTCCCACACCCCCATGGTAAACGGCTTAGGAGTTGTGGCATGGGGTGTAGGCGGTATTGAGGCTGAAGCCGCTATGTTAGGCCAGCCTATTTCTATGCTAATTCCGCGCGTGGTAGGCTTTAAGCTCAATGGCTCTTTACCCGAAGGGGTTACTGCCACAGACTTAGTGCTGACGATTACCGAAATGTTGCGCAAGCATGGTGTGGTGGGTAAGTTTGTAGAGTTTTATGGTCCAGGCGTGGGTGCCGTACCACTCGCTAATCGGGCTACCATAGGTAATATGAGCCCTGAATACGGTTCCACGGTATCTATGTTCCCTATAGACGAGGAAACTATTCATTATATGCGTCTTACCGGCCGCTCTGAAGAGCAGCTAGAATTAGTTGAAGCGTATGCAAAAGCACAAGGCCTATGGCACGATCCAGATCACGAGCCTATTTACTCTGAACGTTTAGAATTAGATTTATCTAGTATTGTGCCCTCTATTGCTGGGCCTAAACGTCCTCAAGATCGTGTACCGTTGACTTCGGCAAAGTCTGCTTTCCGCAGAGAGTTGGCAGCCATGCAAGCGGAGCAAACTAAAGCCGATTATGAGGCGAACATGAAGCAGTCCTTTCCGGCTTCTGATGCCCCTTCACACGAGCAAATTACAAAAAATGTGCGTACCGTGAATGTCACCACACCGGATGGCCAGCAGTACGAGCTAGATGATGGTGCGGTAGTAATTGCTGCCATTACCTCTTGCACTAATACCTCTAATCCTAGTGTGATGATTGCCGCGGCATTGGTGGCTAAAAAGGCACATGAGAAAGGCTTAACGCGTAAGCCTTGGGTAAAAACCAGCTTAGCGCCGGGTTCACGTGTGGTGACTGATTATTATGAAAAAGCTGATCTTACCCAGTACTTAGATGCCTTGGGTTTTAATCTGGTAGGCTATGGTTGTACCACGTGTATTGGTAACTCAGGGCCATTGATTCCCGAGGTTGCTGCTGCAGTAGATGAAAAAGATTTGACCGTGGTGTCGGTGTTATCTGGTAACCGTAACTTTGAGGGGCGTATTCACCCACAGGTAAAAATGAATTATCTCATGTCACCGCCTTTAGTGGTGGCTTATGCCATTGCCGGTACCATGAATATAGATCTACATAATGATGTGATTGCCACCGATAAAGATGGCAATGATGTTTATTTAGCAGATCTATGGCCTAGCACCGAAGAAATTCAGGCGGTGGTAGAAAAATCCATTACCGAAGCTATGTATACCTCCGGTTATAAAGATGTGTTTGCGGGCGATGAGCGTTGGCAGGCATTACCTACGCCAGACAGTGAGCAGTTTGAGTGGGATCCGCAGTCTACTTACGTGCGTAACCCGCCTTATTTTGAAAACATGCCTGCCGAGCCACAGCCTGTAACTGATATTCATGGTGCACGGGTATTAGCCAAGCTAGGCGATTCAGTGACTACAGACCATATTAGTCCAGCCGGTGCCATTGCACCCATGACACCAGCGGCTATGTATTTGACTGAGCATGGCGTGGAGCCTAAAGATTTCAACTCCTATGGCTCACGTAGAGGTAACCACGAAGTGATGATTCGCGGTACTTTTGCCAACGTACGTTTACGTAATCAATTGGCTCCCGGTACTGAGGGAGGCTATACCCGTGATTTCACCCAAGATGGTGCACCAGTGGCTACTATTTATGATGCTTCCAGGAATTACATAAAAAATGATATTCCCTTGGTGATTTTAGCGGGTAAAGAATACGGTTCAGGTTCGTCGCGCGACTGGGCAGCTAAAGGCACCTTACTCTTAGGAGTACGCGCTGTGATTGCTGAGTCGTATGAGCGTATTCACCGCTCTAATCTGCTAGGAATGGGGGTATTACCATTGCAATTCCCAGAAGGTCAAAATGCGCAGAGCTTAGGTTTACTAGGTGATGAAAGCTTTGAGATTACAGGGGTAACGGCAATGAATGACGGCAGCGTGCCAAAGACCGTACAGGTGAAAGCGGGCGATGTTAGCTTTGAGGCCATCGTGCGTATTGATACTCCATCTGAGGCGGATTACTACCGCCATGGGGGGATTATGCAGTATGTGTTGAGGGGGTTGATGGAGTAAATACATCGCGGGCAAGGCCCGACCTCTACGGGTGGAGGGTCTAGCCCTTAAAGTGTTCTATCCAATAGCTCGTTGAGGCATCGTGTTTTTGATGCTTTAACGGGCTGTTTTTATTGGTGCTTAATTCGTGAATGATGTCTGTGGCGAGATTTTTCCCGTATTCCACACCCCATTGATCAAAAGGATTAATCCCCCAAATTATGCCTTGTACGAATACTTTATGTTCATATAAGGCAATCAGCGCCCCTAAGTGATAAGGAGTAAGACGGGGTAATACAATAAGGGTATTAGGCCTGCCACCTTGATGGACTCGATGTTTAGCTAACCACGCCGACTCTTCAGGGCTGTGGCCTTGATGAAGGCATTCGGCATAGGCTTGCTCTACGGTTTTACCGCGCAACATGGCTTCGCGTTGGGCCAAACAGTTAGCTAGTAGGCTTTGATGATGATTTTCCCATTTATGATCGGCCTCTTGGCAAATAATGAAATCAACGGCAGCGCCGTCACTGCCCTGATGCAGCCATTGGAAGAACGTGTGCTGGGCGTCTGTGCCCGGCATCCCCCATACCACTGGACCAGTGGCTACCGGTACTGGATTACCGGCTGTATCCACCGATTTTCCTAAGGATTCCATTTCTAATTGCTGTATATACGGCACTAAATAACCCAAGCGCGAATCATAGGGGGCGATGTTTAAAGAGCCAATGTCTAACACACTGCGATTTGCCACACCATGCAAGGCCATTTGTATAGGTGCATTGAGAGCTAAAGGGGCATTTTCAAAGTGAGAATCCATAGCGGCAGCACCAGCGTGCATACCGGCAATAACATCACTACTCACACTCAGAGCAGTAGTAAGCCCCACACTAGACCAAAGTGAAAAACGGCCACCTACCCAGTCCCAGAGCTTAAAAATATGATCTGGCGATACACCCCATTCAGCAGCACGCTCGGGTTTAGCCGTAATGGCTACTAATTGCTTGTGGGGTTGATGAACATTGGCTGCTTGCAGCCACTCTAAGGCACGGGCGGCATTTTCTAAGGTTTCAGCAGTGGTAAACGATTTTGAAGCTATTACCACTAAGGTGTCATGAGGATTAAGCCCGGCTAAGCCCG
Source organism: Paenalcaligenes sp. DL 309 (assembly GCF_057475285.1). Lineage (NCBI taxonomy): Bacteria > Pseudomonadati > Pseudomonadota > Betaproteobacteria > Burkholderiales > Alcaligenaceae > Paenalcaligenes > Paenalcaligenes sp. DL 309. The sequence continues at coordinate 179,132 of NZ_JBYBKW010000003.1, read as the reverse complement.
CTTCTACCGCATGACCATCTATATTGGCTATAAAACGCACATTACGCCATAGCTTGGTATAGCCAAAAGCACTCACGCTCAGGCGCACTCCCCAATCACTGCCTCCGATACCAATATGTACTATGTTACGCCAACGTCTGGCCGTATCCGCTTCTCGTATAAAAGCATTCAGCCGCTCACGTTCAGCGATAACTTCAGCTGTAGGGGCGGGGGTACGTAATATACTGTGCCAGGCCGCTCGTTTTTCGGTGATGTTAGCGATACCGCCGTGCAATAAGGTGTGCTGTTGTTGCTTGAAGTTTCGTTGAGCTAATAACTTTTCAGCCGCCTCATAAAAAGCAGCACTTTGACGTTGCCCACTGAAATCAATACTCAAGCCCGCCGCTTGCAGAATGTTTTTTTCTTTAAGGTGTGGCTGAGCCAAATGAACAGCTTGAACGAATTCTGACCAAGCAGGCAGATCTGTGAGGGAGGGCTGTATAGAGTTGAATGAGGTCATAGCTTCAAGGAATTACTTACTGAGGAGTAGGCATGGGTTTGTTATCAAGTATATTTAGTACACCACGTACTAGGCGGTAAATGTTCCAAATAGCCGTTGCAAATAAAATAATAAAACCTATACCAATAAAAGTGGTTGCAGCGCCTAATAGAGCTAGACCTACAGCAATCCAAAAGCTACGAATTTGCCAGGTGAAATGACTAGCTAGCATAGGATCTTGAATCTCATTACGTTTTAGGTAGTTAATAATAATCGCCACAATGGCTGGAATACCCCCTAAAAAGAAGGCTGCACCGTAAAGCGCATAAATGATTATAACTAACTGACGTTGACTGGAGAATTGTGGGTCAGTAGTTGGAATAGGTCGAGGGGTTGGAGTAGTATTTGGCATAAGAATTTTAGCGGGTTTTATAGGATTGAAAGAAAATGAAAAAACATAAAATAGCAGTAATTGCAGGCGATGGTATAGGTACTGAAGTTATGCCTGAAGCTTTAGGTGTATTAGAGGCCATTACTAAAAAATATAATATTGAGTTAGAGCTACAGCACTTTGATTGGTCTAGTGCACAATACTACCAGCAGCATGGTCAAATGTTACCAGATGACTGGTTTGAGCAGATCAAAGATTTTGATGCCATTTTATTTGGTGCGGTGGGTTGGCCTGATATTGTGCCCGATCATATTTCACTTTGGGGTTCATTGTTGAAGTTTCGTCGTGACTTTGATCAATACATCAATATGAGACCGGTGCGTTTGATGCCGGGAATAGAGAGTCCCTTAGCGAATAAAAAGCCGGGAGATATTGATTTTGTAGTGATACGTGAAAATACCGAGGGTGAATACACAAATCTGGGTGGCAAACTATTTGAAGGCACAGATAGGGAAGTGGTTATTCAGGAATCGGTCTTTACCCGTATAGGCGTTGATAGAGTGTTGAAGTACGCCTTTGAAGTGGCGCAAACACGGCCAGCTAAGCATCTGAGTTCAGCCACAAAATCAAATGGTTTGGCTATTAGTATGCCCTATTGGGATGAGCGCTTAGAAAATATGGCACAGCACTATCCTGACATTCGTTGGGATAAGCACCATATTGATATTATGGCAGCGCGCTTTGTGTTGCAGCCTGAGCAATTCGATGTGGTGGTGGCCTCAAACTTGTTTGGTGATATTTTGTCAGACTTGGGGCCGGCATGTACGGGTACAGTAGGTATTGCGCCTTCAGCCAATTTAAATCCCGAGCGTAAATTCCCCTCTTTATTTGAACCGGTACATGGTTCCGCACCAGATATTGCGGGTAAAAATGTGGCTAATCCCATTGCTATGCTGTGGTCTGCTGCCATGATGATAGATTTTTTAGGTGAGGATGATGCTACCTATGAAGCCGCTTATAACGATATGATGGCAGCTATTGAACACAGCCTAGAGCATGGTCCACGCACGGCAGATTTGGGTGGCACTGCTAGCACTACAGAAGTAGGACAAGCAGTGACGGCTTTGATTGCCCAGTCTATTTAGGGCGGCGCATATCGAAAAGGGTGTCGTCGTTAATTACATAGTAATCACCGGCACCACCGCCACGTAATATAGGTTGAGCTGAGGCGCAGTGGTAAATCCCTTCTTTGATCAGGACAGGGTCTACATGAATAGCCACCGCCTCGCCTAATACCATCCAGGTATCTAAAAGCTCACCTTCGTGATTTGTCATTTGAAAGTGCTTGGTAACTTTACATTCAATAGATACCGGGCTTTCACCCACGCGCGGTGCAGCAATGAGCTGGCTGGCTATGGGCGTAAGTTTAGCCAACTCAAATTCATTCACAGACCGCATGGTGCTGCTTTGATTCATGGGGACGGCTAAGCTTTTAGTGGCTAAATTCCAAGTAAACACCCCCGTTTCAATGGCATTACGCACGCTATCTTTGTAACCCACACTAGAAAAAGCAATTATAGGTGGCTGGTAGTTGAATAAAGAACAAAAGCTATATGGAGCAAGATTGACTTCACCTGCAGCGTTTTGAGTACCTAACCAACCAATAACGCGGGGGCCAACAATACCGCCAATGGGGTCATGCTTAAGACCATGGCCTTTGAGAGGTTCATAAGAGTGATAATGGTTCTGCACAGTATTTTTCCTAAATAAAAATATGCGGGAATGTCCCGATAGCGTTACATATACTTTACAACTAAAATAATTAGTCGGCAATAGAATGATTCAGATTTCATGAGTGCAGCCACCTATGTCTATTCCTACTAAATGGGATCGTGTCATCTCATCAAACATTGATCAGGTGCAGTCCTCCGTTAGCACCCTCATTACCCCACACCGTCTAAGTTTAAAAAAAGCCCTCCAGCCATTGCAAACACGTTTACGGCACGCGCAATTTGGGCAGTTTTCTTTGATGCGTTTGGGATATGGTGCGGATGTGCGTATTCAACCAGATGAATTAGCCGGGTTTTATTTAATACAGTTGCCTCAGTATGGGGGGGCTTTAGTACGTTGTGGCACAGAGGAAGTGGAGTCGTCACCTAAAGTGGCTACTGTACTTAACCCTAATACAGAAATAGATATGGTTTGGTACGCCAATAATGAGCAGCTAATGCTAAAAATTGACCGTCTCTTAATTGAACGTTTAGCTGAGGCCATGGATATTTCTGTGCCTAGTTCGGGGTTAGTGTTTCCCGTACGTTTAGAGGGCCATCGCTCTACTAACTGGCAGCTAATGCAACGTTATTTAGTGGATTGTGCGCGTAATGCCGATTCTGTGCTGCAGTCTCCTTTATTGGTGGCTCAATTAGAACAGCTAGTAGCCACTACATTTTTAGGGGTGCATACGCCGTTATTGCAGCCACAAAAACCGCGTCCATTCGGCAAAGTGTTACCTAAACACATACGTTTAGTAGAAAATTATTTATACGAAAATGCAGATCAAGCAGTACGGGTGGAAGAACTAGCCGCCTTAGCTAATGTAAGTGTACGCAGCTTACAGGTAGGGTTCAAAGAGTATTTTGGGTTGAGCCCTATGCAATACTTGCGCCAGATCCGTTTAGATCAAGCGCGTGCTGATTTGCTGAATACCGAAGCGGCCGCCCCTTCGGTGGCTGAGGTGGCCTTGCGTTGGGGGTTTCATCAAGGGCGTTTTAGTGCTGAGTATAAGCAACGTTTTGGTGAAACACCCGGCCAAACGCTACAGCGTATTCGTAGCTAATACGCTTTAAATTTACACCTACTGCTGCTCCTATCCCTAAATCTAAGAGATTATTTTTTTGCAATACGTTGAGCTGCTAAGTAACCCGATTGACCACCTAAACCAGGACCGGGGTGCACTGAAGCCCCAATGTGATGTAGGTTAGCAATGGGAGTTTTACCTGTACGCGCCTTAGCTTCACCCGCAAAGGGGCGCATAAAGAAAAACTGATCTGGAGAACACACGCCAGAGTAGGGATCACCGCCCACTAAATTTATATTGGCTTGTTCTAAATCGGCTGGGCTAAAGGCTTTTTGGCCAACAATATGCTGACTAAAGCCAGGCATTACCGTTTCTAAGCGTGTAATAACACGTTGCACCATAGCGTCACGGGTGGCATCTGTCCATTTACCATCAGCAGGTACAGAGATTTCATTGGCGGTATCAGCAGTGATTTTAGAGGGCATGTCTTGCATTTGCACCCAAAGTATCCATGAGCCATCGGGCGCGCGACTGCTGTCTACGGCTACTGGTTGGCCTACTGCTAAGGTAGGCTTAGTAGGTAGCCAGCCGTTATTGGCTTCCACCACTGAAGCGCAGACCTGCTCCATGCTTTCCGTTACATGCACCATGGGCACATGAATGAGCTCTGCGTTAATCCACTGTGGTTTTTCTTTAAGTGCAAAGTGGATTTGCATGCCGCCACGGCCATATCTATAGGCTTTAGCATGGGCTTTGTAAGTGGGAGCGATTTGATCTTGAGGGAGCAACTGCTCGTAAAGCTGATTTGGGGTGACGTTTGCTACTACAGCTTTATTAGCCAGATATTGTTCATTACCCACTTGCACGCCTGTGGCTTTCCCTTTGTTTATTAAGATTTTATCTACGTGTTTATTGGTTAAGACTTGGCCACCATTCTCTTCAATGATTTTAATGAAGCCTTTAACGATGTTGTAGCTGCCGCCTTGTACCACTGGCATACCTCCGGCTACTACCGCCGAAAAGGTAAGTTTGCCGATGAGGGCTGAGCTGGCCTCGTCAGGGCCTAAACCACTGTGTAACACCCATGGCGCTATCATGGCCTTGGAAAGATCGTTTTGCAGTTCACGCTCAGACCAACGACGAAAATTTTCTAAAGATTGGGAAGCAAACTGCATCATGCCATCTACACCACGTTGCCGCCATGATTTGAATACCAGCTTGCTGGTTTCCCAACTATAAGGTTCACCGCCCATGAGGCCAAAAACGAGAGGAGCGTCTGCACCAAACATGTTTTCTGCGGCTTGTCCAACGGCATCGCCATCACCAGCTTGCAAGGCATTTAACTGGTTGACGGTATCTTTCATGTCTTGACGCAAAGCAATCCCGGTGCCATTAGGGGTGGCTAAGCCTGTGCTGTAATCACCACTAACAAAATGTACGCCCGCATCAGCTAAGGGCTGTTTGAGCTCAGCATAAGCAGCGCCCCCTACAAAAAGCGGATACCAGCTAGAAAACACATCATGAGTAAAGCCAGGAAATAATTCCTCGGTACGTATGCAGCCACCAGCAACGGAGTTACGTTCTAAAACGGTAACCCTAAGCCCTTTAAGCGCTAAGAGCGCCGCACAGCTTAAGGAGTTCATGCCGCTGCCTATAATCACCACATCGTGAGCTTGAGACATGAAGCGCTCCTTAGGGGTCTATACGCGTAAATTTACCGCGATGGAACACCGCTGGCTCGTGTTCGGTAATAGCGCTATGGCGCACCACCCGTCCTATGAAAATGGTGTGATCGCCGCCTTCGTACTGACGGTAGTTTTCACACACAAAGGTGGCTACGCAATCATCTATCAAAGGGACGCCTTCTTCGCCATCGGCATGTGATACTAAAGCAAATTTATCTTCAATTTTAGAGTTGGCAAAACCTAGAGCGGCATCGGTTTGTGCTTGGCTAATGACGTTAATCGCAAAGTAATTACAGTTTTCAAAAGTACTGAGGTTGGGTGAACGATTCACTAAGCTCCACATCACTAGGGGAGGCTCTAAAGATAGCGATGAGAAAGAGTTAATGGTCAAGCCCACCGGCCGGCCATCAGCGGCACGCGTAGTAACAATGGCAACGCCTGTAGGGAAATGCCCCAGTGCTTGCCTAAAAGTGCTGCTATCAAATAAATTGACAGTGCTTTGAGGTGATAGAGTGGCCGATGTAGACATGAGTTAACTCCTGTAATGCAAATAATACGATTAGATTAAGCGCTAGCAAGCTCTTCTGACTTAGATGCAATCAGTTTTTGGGCTTCGGGTAGATCAGTCCACGCTGGGAATAACACCGGTGGATGGTCGAAAGCATTCGCCATAAAGTGAGCTAACTTTTGGCTTTGATCTGCACCTGTCAAGAGGGCTAATGAGGAAGGGGTAGGAGGTAATAACATAGAGTTAGTCCACGCCACCACTTTATTGGCATAGCTCCAATAGCTCTCGAAAGTATCTTGCATCCACTCTCGATCAAATGCTTCTGTGCCGCGCGCTAAGATACTATCTAAATATACCTGAGCACACTTGGCAGCGTTATTAGACCCCTGACCCGTAATAGGGTCATTCACTACCACGGCATCCCCCATACCGAACACAATATTACCAGAAGGTAAGGTGAGTACGGGTTTACGCACTGTGGGAGGGAAGCTGCCCGCTAAGTAACCTTGGGCATCAGTGAGCTCACAATTACGGGCACGGTCACCTTCCCACGGTAAAAACTCTTGGAGAAAAGACACGCTACGCTCAAAGTGCTCTGCGGGAGACTTGGCATCACGAAAGCGATCTAGAGGGCCGCCAGGCACACCTTCAAACACCATGATATCGCAAGGGCCGGATAAGGTTAAGGAAGGGAATACAAAGTACTCGCCCACACCAGGGATAAAGTTAAAAGAAACACGTGAGTATTCGGGGGTGGGTTCTAAACCATGTACGTAGGTTAACGCTAAGGCCCGTTGTGGTTTATCAAAAGGAGAGCGGCTGGCGTCACGCTCAAACAGACGCACCACATCGCCTTTACCCGCGGCTAATAAAGTGAGCTCGTTTTCAGTACTAATGCGCTCTAACTCTTCGACACCTACATCTTCAAAAACCACTTTACCGCCACGTTTGGCGAACTCATCAATCCACACCGGCATTTTGATGCGTTGATCAGTGGCTTGGGCGATACGGTCTAAGCGGCCACTCCAGTCTACGGCTTTGGTGTCGGGTTTATCGGGGTTAGGGAGGGCAAAACCAATGCCTTCTACGGGTGGGCATTCCTCTTCCCAAAAATTAATGCCGAGTCTACGTTCTACATCTAAGGCATTCGCAAACATACACTGGCTAGACATAACACGGCCATCACGAATTTGTTCAGGGGTACGATTTGTATAGAGGGTGACTTCGTAGCCTTTTTCTAAAAGACCAAAGGCCACGGGCATACCAGCTTGACCACCACCAATAATTGCAACTTTACGCATAATTTATCTCCTTGGGTTTTATTCTGCTAATTTAGGAATAGCAGGTACATTTTGTTCAGGTCCCATGGCGGAATACCCACCATCTACGGCATAGTCAGCACCGGTGACAAAGCTGGCAGAGTCTGATAATAAGAAAGCCACGACTTCTCCGACTTCTTCGGGGTCACCCACACGGCCTAACATATGAAAAGGGGCAGCCACACGATCGGTTTTCGCTCTATCGCCGCCGGTGATTTCATCCATCACCTTGGACCAAGTCCAACCGGGCGATACGGAGTTAACACGTATATTGTCGGCAGCAAAATCTACGGCTAAGCTACGCGTTAACTGAAGTAAGGCGGCTTTGGAAACGGGGTAAAGCCAACGACCTGTTTGGGCAATAGAAGAAGAGATGGAAGTGAAGTTAACAATAGCGCCACCTTTTTGTTGCAACATATACGGACGTACGGCTTTACTCATTTCTACCGCGCTGACTACGTTAATATTTAAAGCGGTGAGCCAATCATCACGGCTGGAATTAATGCCTTCATCTAAATACGAACAGGCCAAATTAACTAAACCGTCTACACGACCAAAGTGCTTATGGACTTCTTGCGTGGCTGCTTTGATGGCAGCATCATCGGTAATATCGACTTCCCAAAAGCGAGCTACAGTGGAATCATTGCCAGCAGCAGCTGCACCACCTTTAGCGTCAATATCGAAGACGGCTACCTTTGCGCCATAACTGCGTAATACCTCTACCACGCCAGTGCCTATGAGCGTGGCGCCACCAGTAATGATATAAACCTTATTTTCTAAGCCTTTCATCTTGTCTCCCTTTTTGCTGTGATCCTGAAGGCTAATTGCTTTAGCTATCAATAATTTAGATACTAGGGGAGTGAGTGCTTAGGGTCTATACAGTTTCGGCAGAGGCTATACAGATTACGCAACTACTTGATTTTTCTAGGGAAAACCCCAATAAAAATGCCCGCTGTGCTCAGAGCACAGCGGGCATTTTTTAAACGATAAGAGCTAAATTAACATATTATTGATTTTTTAACTCTTCAATTTGAGCACGGTAATACTCTAATGCTGCTTTACCGTCCACATTTTTCTTAGCAGCGGCCTCAATCCAGTCTGCTTCAATAAAGGCGAGGTCTTCTTGAAGCTGTTTTAGTTCCTCACCTTGAACGCGGTAAGTTTTGAGGCCGTTTTCAGTTAGTTTTTTAATGGCTTTGACTTCGGAATCATTCCATTTTGTACCAAACTCTTTAGCCGCAAACTCACCCGATACCGACTCAATGGCAACTCTGTCTTCTTCGCTGAGCGAGTTCCACTTTCTTTCGTTCATCATTAAGTATTGGCTACTTTTACCTAAGCCACCTGGGGCAGCAACGGCACTTTTAATAAGCTTATCAAGCTTGAAGTTTTCCATTTGATCGTATTGGAAGTACATACCGTCAATTACACCGCGTGAGAGCATTTCATAGCTATCAGAAGCATTTGCATTAACAGAAACCGCACCTAAGACTTTTCCAACATCGTCAAACAAAGGACTAGGTGAGCGCAGTTTCATGTTTTCTACATCTTTTAGGCTCGTAATTTCATCTTTATTAGTGAAAATAACGGTGGCGGGGCTAGTCCATAGACTTAAAAGCTTAACACCCCTGTGTTCATTCGCATCTTTCATGAACTTATCGTAAGTGCGCCAGTAAGCCACGGAGTTAATGCCACTGTCTTCCACAGTAAAGGGCAGCTCAGCGAATTCAATTAGAGGAAAACGGCTGGCGGTGTAACTATGCACACTCATTCCCATATCCACCACACCATTACGAACTAGGTCTAAATGCGCTGAGGGTTTACCTAAAGGATTAATGAATTCAATTTCTACCCGACCTTCAGTGGCTTCATTTACGCGCTCTGCCCAAGGCTCTAACATTTCTTTGACTATATAGTGGGCTGGCGGTAACCAGTTAGAGAAACGTATGACTTGCGTATCTGTTTGGGCATGAGCCATGCTTAATGGGGTGAGTGCTGCTAGGCTAAGCCCTAAACAAGCACCTAATTGTTTAATGAGTTTCATGTATTGTCTCCTGTGAAGCATCAATTGCTGTATTAATTACTGAGTTCTACGATTTGAGCTTTATAGTATTCTAAGGCTGCTTTACCATCAGCGTTTTTCTTTTCAGCTGCCTTAATCCAATCCGTTTCAATAAAGGCCAGACGATCTTTGAGCTCTTTGAGCTCTTCGCCTTCTACATAGTAAGTTTTCAATCCATTTGCCGCTAAGTCTTTAATGGCATTTTGTTCAGAAATATCCCATTTTTCACCAAAGTTTTTAGCCATTTGCTTTTCGGAAATGTTTAGAATAGCCGCCTGATCTTCAGCACTCAGGGCATTCCATTTTTTCTCATTCATGAAAAGGTACTGGCTGGTTTTACCAAACCCACCGGGAACCACCACAACTGATTTAACTAAACGCTCCAATTTGAAGTTTTTAATTTGATCATGTTGGAAGTACATGCCATCAATAACGCCTCTAGAAAGCATTTCATAGGCTTCGGGGGCTGTGGCATTAATGGGAGTGGCGCCTAGCTCTTTAGTAATATTATCGAATAATGGGCTAGGAGATCTAAGTTTCATGCCCTTAATATCTTCTAGGCTGGTGATATTGTCTTTATTCGTGAGAATAATGATGCCGGGGCTGGTCCAGGCGCCAAGCAATTTTACGCCGCGGTGCTCGTTGGCATCTAGCATAAATTTTTGGTAGGTATCCCAATAGGCGATGGAGTTAATTTCACTGCTATTTGTGGTGAAAGGCAGTTCGGAGAATTCGATTAAGGGAAAGCGGTTTGCCGTATAGCTATGTATACCCATGCCCATATCAGCTACACCATTGCGCACTAAATCTAAATGGGCTTGGGGTTTGCCTAAGGGGTTGATGGATTCTATCTGCACCCGCCCTTCCGTTACCGTGTTGACTTCTTCAGCCCAAGGTTCCAACATTTCTTTAACAATATAGTGAGCTGGCGGGAGCCAGTCTGAAAAGCGGATAACTTGAGTTTCTGTTTGGGCTTGGGCGCTGCTTAATGGGCTGAGCGCGACTAAACCAAGAGCTAAGCAGACACTTAATCGTTTAATGAGTTTCATTTTTTGTCTCTTTTGGTTAAGTTATTAAGTTATTAAGTTATTAATTTATTTATTAATAACAGTAATTACTGCATTAATTGCTTAGCTCTTTAATTTGAGTTCGATAAAAGTCTAAAACCTCTTCACCGTCTACTTGTTTTGTCGCTGCTTTTTCAAGCCATTCTTTTTCTATAAAAGCGAGTTTTTCTTTGAGGTTCTTTAGCTCTTCACCTTCTATGTAGTAAGTTTGTAAACCTTCTGCGGTGAGCTTTTTAATCGCGTCTTGCTCAGATTTATTCCACTTCTCACCAAAAGTTTTAGCCATGTGCTTTTCAGAAACACTTAAAATAGCGGCTTTGTCTTCGTCGCTTAAAGCATCCCATTTTTTCTCATTCATGAAAAGATACTGGCTGGTTTTACCAAACCCACCGGGGGCGGCAATCACAGATTTAATCAAACGCTCCAGTTTGAAGTTTTCAATTTGATCATACTGAAAATACATGCCATCTATTACCCCTCTAGAGAGCATTTCATAAGCGTCCGGTGCAGGAGCGCTAATAGGCGTGGCGCCTAGCTCTTTACTTACATTGTCAAAAAGCGGGCTAGGTGAGCGCAGCTTCATGCCATCTACGTCTTTTAAGCTAGTGATATTTTCTTTAGAGGTCAATATAACGGAAGCCGGGCTGGTCCAGGCACCAAGCAGCTTTACACCACGATGTTCGTCGGCATCTAGCATGTATTTTTGATAAGTGTCCCAATAGGCTACAGAGTTAACGCCGCTGTCTTCAGTAGTGAAGGGGAGCTCTGCAAACTCAACTAATGGGAAACGACTAGCTGTATAGCTATGTACAGACATGCCTAAATCGCTAATGCCGTTACGTACTAAGTCTAGGTGGGCTTGCGGTTTACCTAAAGGGTTGGTGAATTCAATTTCCACCCGGCCATCGGTGGCTTCTTTTACTTCTGCTGCCCATGGTAAAAGCATGTCAGTAGTAATGAAATGGGTGGGTGATTGCCAGTTAGAAAAACGCAACACTTGAGTTTCTGCTTGGGCACTGCCTAAGGGGATTAGGGCGGCTAAGCTCAAACTAAGTCCTAGGCTGATTTTTTTAATAAGTTTCATGTCTACTCCGATATTTATATTTGTGTTTGTGTTTGTGTTTGTGTTTGTGTTTGTGTTTGTGTTTGTGTTTGTGTTTGTGTTTATAGCTTACATACTGTTAGGGATAACTAGGACAATCCAAGGGACTAATACAAGAAGTGCTAAGCGGATGATATCGGTAATAACAAAGGGGGTAACGCCGCGTATAACCGTTCCTAAAGGAATATCAGGCATCACATTTTTAATCATAAAAATATTGAGTCCTAAGGGCGGAGTAATAAGACTGATTTCTGCTGCTACCACCACAACAATTCCAAACCAGATCAAATCAAAACCTAACGAGGCGACGATAGGGTAAAAGATAGGAACCGTAAGCATCACCATGGACATGGTTTCTAAGAAACAGCCCAGAATTAAATAAATAATACAAATAACTACAATCACCATTAAGGGTGAAATATCTAAGCCATTAATAAAGCCAAGTAATTGATTAGGTAAACCAGCGATGGTGAGAAAGTTTGTGAAAATGAGCGCACCAATCACTAAGGCAAACATAATCGTGGTGGTCTGAGCCGCCTCAACCAGAACCGTAAAGTAGAGCTTTGGCTGCCAGCCACGACGCTTTAAGGTAATTAGAAAAGTACAAAAAGCCCCTATACCAGCCGCTTCGGTAGGTGTAAAAACACCGCCGTAAATACCACCCATAATAATAATAAACAGCACAGAGATGGCAAATATGCCCTTGGTGGCGTGTAGACGCTGTGCCCAGGTGCTCTTTTCACCACCTTTACCCAGTTTGGGATTGATAGTGGTAAGTAGCACCACAGTGAGTAAATACATGAGAAGGGCAATAAAGCCTGGCAGGAAACCAGCGGCAAACAGTTTACCAATATCGGTTTCAGTCAAAATGCCGTACACCACCATAATTACACTAGGGGGAATTAAAATACCCAAGGTGCCGCCCGCGGCAATACTGCCTGTAGCTAAGCGGTCATCGTATTCGTATTTACGCATGGAGGGCATGGCAACGCGGCTCATGGCCGCAGTGGTGGCCATACTAGAACCAGACAGGGCACTAAAAGCACCACAGGCCATAATGGTAGCCATAGCAAGCCCACCGCGCATATGGCCTATAAAGGCATTGGCAGCGGTGTAGAGATCTCGTGATAAACCGGAGGCATTAACTAGATTACCCATTAAAATAAATAAGGGTAATACGGTGAAGCTATAGCTCATACCGGTATCAAAGGCCGTTTGAGCCGCCATGGTGTAGGCGGCTTCTATACCAGTAAAATAACTAAAACCAAGGGTGCCAACCAGCAACATGCCCCATGCAATGGGTAAACCTACGAATAGGCTAGCCATTAATACAGCTAGACCAATTAAAGAAACTAACATGCGAAATACCTCTGTGGCTTAGGGCTGGCGTACAGGTAAAAAGAGATGGGCTAATGCGGCTAATGCGGCAATAGCAGTAAAGATAGAAATAAAGAAAGCAAAAGGTGCAATGGGTATTTGTAAAGCATTACTCATATCGCCATAACTATTTAGCTGCAGACCATGCAGCCATAAAAAATAGCTAAGTATGAGTAAACCCGCCCCTGAAATAAGCGACAAACACCGTTGTTGTATATTACGTATAGCGGGCGAGAGAAAGCTATCTAGTATAGTTACGGAGAGGTGCTGATGATGCCATGTAACACGGGGAATTGCAGCAAAAATAAGGACGGCAAGTAAAAACTCATTGCTTTCATAAGCCCCTTGCATAGGTGAGTGAAACACATAGCGCCCCACCACATCTATGGTAGTAATACAGGTCATCAGTACAAGCAGCACCGCACAGAATGCGTCCAGCACAGACTCCAGCACACGTATCAGACCGCCAGAGGAACGAACCAACTGCATATCTGGTAGATCATTGTCCATGTTGTCTCCATCAGGAACAAAGTAAAAAGGAAAGGGTTAATGTTTTGTTATGAATAGTTTACTAGTTAACCAATTCGCGTAAATAGAAAATAACCCTTAAGTTAACCTTTTATTTCCCCTAAATAGTTAAGGTGCCAATACTTGCTCCGCCACAAACGTATAGCGTTTGTCCTGTTACAAAACTGTTGTCTGGATCAGTAAAAAAGCTCACAGCACGAGTGATATCATCTACACGGCCTAAACGTTTTACAGGGATACCGGCTGCAATGTTTTTTTCTCTGTCGCTACCTGCATCAACCACGTCATAAAACATGGGTGTTTGAATGGGGCCAGGCGCCACTACATTTACGGTAATACCTTGATCTGCTAATTCTAAAGCCCACGTGCGTGCCATGCCTAACATACCTGCTTTGGTGGCGGCGTAGGCGGTGCGCGTTTGTAAGCCTAACGCACCACGTGAAGACATGAGGACTACGCGGCCAAATTGTTTTTGGCGCATGCTTGGTAAAATAGCCTGCATAATTTGAATAGCCGAGCCCAAATGAATTTGAGTTAGCCCTTGCAGTTCTTTGAGGGCCACGTTTTCGAGCAGATTAGGCCAAATTACCCCTGCATTATGCACAAAATGGGTCACGTTATAGTGAGAGGCAATATCAGCGGCTACAGTGGCTGTGGCTTCTTCATCTAATAAATCGACCTGTATATTAATTAAGCGCTCGTGCTCCCAGTCCAAAGCAGTACGGGCTAAAGATAAGACGGTATAGCCTTGCTCTACATAATGTTTGCAAAGGTCTGCACCAATACCAGCGCTGCCGCCGGTAACAATAACGGTATAAGGAGTAGTCATGGAAATTATCTCTTAGCGACCAATACGCCAACATTAGCGGGGTCTAGTTCTAAAGAAAGTACGGCTCGTGAGCCAGTCTCTAAGTGATCGTTTAGGTGTGCAATGGCAACAGGGCCGCAATCTAGTTTGACGGTAGCAATACGCCAAGGCATTTTTTCTTGAAAATAAGGCTCATTACTGTGGTGGAGTGTACTGCTAGCCACCACAGAAGCCCCATTAGGAACCTCTTGCCAAGGCAAATCATCGTTTAAACAGTGACTACATACATCTCTAGGCGGGTATTGAACCGTTTGACAGGTAGCACATACTTGTAATTTAAATACGCCCTGCTCAGCCGCTTCTGTTAGGCCACTGGCCGCTGCACTGCGCGCTTTTGGTGGTTTTGCGTTACTCATGTGTCACCTCGTTGCAAAATAGCGGCAGCAGTACAAATGCCTCTATCGTAGTTAATCATGCCAAAACCAGACACCATGCCCACGCTGGCTTCGGCAACTTGGGTTTGATCTGCGCTGTTCGTCAGCTGACGTAGGGCTTGTACTAAACCTAAATAACCCCCCGCGGCACCGGCTTGGCCTACAGATAACTGACCGCCTGAGGTGTTAAAGGGGAAGCTGCCCTCTATGGTGAAGGTGTTTTCACGAATAAACGCCGGTCCTGCGCCTTTGGCACAAAAACCTAAGTCTTCAAATTGCAGCACATTAATGACGGGGTAATCGTCATAGGTTTCTAAGAAATCAATGTCTTTGGCGGTGAGTTGGGCCATGGCGTAGAGTTCATCTATATCCATGGCCCAACCGCCACGATGCTGCACCGCATCATCGAAGTAAGCGTTATGACGTTCAATGGTGCCTAAGATTTCCACATAAGGCAGTTTTAATTGTTCCGCCTGCTCACGGCGCATCACTAAATAACCTTCAGCTCCGGCACAAGGCATGACGCAATCAAATAAATGAATGGGCTCAGCAATGGGGCGGGCTTCTATATATTGCTCTAAGGTTAAGGGCTTTTTCATGAGAGCGTGCGGGTTGCGTAAGGCATTTTCGCGCTGTGCTACACATAACTTGCCGAAATCTTCACGGGTGGCGCCGTAGTGCTGCATGTAGTAATCGGTAAGGAGGGCAAAGCTGCCATTCGGACCAGCAGCGCCGTAGGGGTAGACCGCATCTTGGGAGAATCGTGAAAAACCACTTACCGTGTTTTTAAACGATTCCCGTTGATTGGTATCACCCGCAATACAAGCTACCACGCTGGCATCACCGCATTGCACAGCGCGAGCCGCACGGCGCATTGCCACCACGCCGCTGGCCCCACCCATGGGGATATGATCTAACCAGCGTGGGCTCATTTGAAAATGCTGCATCAGCCCCACAGCGGTATCGCTGCCTAGCGTAAAACTTGATACGCAAACACCATCCACATCCATTTTCTTTAAGCCGCTTTGAGCGATTAGCTCTTTGAGTGCCGTGCCTAACCAACGATGAGCGCTTTGTTCAGAAAAGCGCTCATAAGGAATAGTCACCGGACAAACTAAGACCACATCAGCATAAGGAGTGCGAGTAGAGTTAGCCATTACTAAACGTCCTGACGTCTTTTGAGGTGGTTAGTATTAATGCACTCAGGATGCTCAAGTAGCTCTAGGGCTTTATTTTTAAGCTCGCCACGTTGAATTTTATTGGTGGAAGTCAGGGGTACGCTTTCCACAAAATTCACATAGCCTGGTACTTTAAAGTAGGCCAGCTGACTAAGCCCCCAGGTAACGATGTCTTCGGCCAATTGCTGTTTGGCTTCTAGTGTGGATACGGGCTCATGAGGCACAATAAGTGCCATCACCTCATCACCGCGAATGGCATCTGGCACAGCAGCTACCGCAATAGAACGTATAGCAGGGTGTTGTTGCATGACGTTTTCTACTTCCACGGCAGCGATGTTTTCACCACTACGGCGGATCACATTCCGTTTGCGATCAATAAAGTGCAGATAGCCATTGCTGTCACGCATAACGATGTCACCGGTATGGAACCAACCGCCTTCCCAAGCTTCATCGGTAGCGGTTTGATCTTTCCAGTAACCTGAGAAAAAACCACGACGTGGGTCGTCGCCGGCGTGACGCACTAATAGCTCACCATTTGTGTTTTCTGGTACTGGATTGCCTTCGTCATCTACCAGTAACACCTCTACCTGATCACTTTCTTTGCCAAAGCAGTTGGTGCCTATATAACGTGGCTCTTCATTAGCAATAATACAAGCGGCGGCACCCGTTTCCGTCATGGCCCATGCTTCAAGTAACGGGAAACCAAAGCGGGTCTCAAAAGGTTCATGTAAGCTGCCATCTACACCAGCACCAAAGCCAAAACGTACTTGATGATTGGTGTCACTTTCCGAGGCTTCTAATTTCATTAAGATAGCAGGCATCACACCTAAATAATGGATGACCGTGGCCTCAGATTTACGTACTGAATCCCACCAAGTGCGCGGGTGGAAGCGATCCAATACAATCATGCAACCGCCCGTTTTGATCATTGCCATGGTAGAGGTAGCCAAGGCATTCATATGGAATAAAGGCAGAGGGGTAAGCATGCGCTCACTACCTTTATGTAAAGTGGCCAAACCGCCTACATCGGCATACCATTCACCTGAGTAGTGGAAATAAGCATTGGATAGCATGCAGCCTTTAGGTCTGCCTGTGGTGCCTGAGGTATACATTAAGGCACATTCACTATCGATGGTAATCGCTTTAGTACCATGAGAAGGTACGGTGCTAGCATTAGGCGCTAACTCATCAGGACTAATAATCCCCATGGTGTGACCGGCTTTTTCTGCGGCTAAGCGTAAATCCTCATGACGGCTAGGAATGGCAATGGCGAGTATCATTTCTGAGTGACCAATCAGGTACTCAAGCTCGGCAATACGTAAATCAGGATTAATAGGAACTATAGAAACGCCTAACTTGTTTAAAGCTAACCAATGCAGAATGAACGCAGGACGGTTTTCTAATAGAATACCCACTCTGTGGCCATGAGCATAACCTGCTTGACCGTACTGCTCGGCGAGTTTATCAATTTCAGTTAATGCGTCTTTGTAACTTAGAGCACCAGCTTCAATGCCATAGATCTCAGCGGTTTCTGGCAAAACCATCATAAAGTCATTATTAGGCCATTGCTCAGTAGTATGTTTGAATGCGGTGTAAATGGTTTCTGCCATTACGTTCTCCTGCCTTACATAAATAATTGAATATTGCTGAAAGGCGCGTCGCAATTCAGTAAATCGACTCGTTTTAAACGCATGCGTAGCTGACCATTCTCTACTACCAAATGATGGGTAGCCCAACCTACATAAATGGTTTGGCTGTCATCACGGGTTTCGGTGTAATGAAAAGCGGTGCGTACTTGATGCTCATCCGCGCTGGCATCAAAATCCAGCACGCGTGGTGCCTGTAATAGGTGATGGCATCGGCTCTTAGGCTGCTGAGAAAAGGTGCGCTGTCCCGCTAAACGCTCTATGCGTACTTTAAGCAGTAACTTATCTTCGTAGAGTAAAGAGGCATGCAAAATGGGATCAGTTTGCCCGTGCGCTAATGGCATCCAGTAATAAGCATCTTCTGTAAACAGGTCTAGCCACTCGTCAAAACGTTGTTCGTCTAATAAGTTGGCTTCGTTATAAACAAAATCAATTAGGTCTTGAGGTGTAATTTGGGTCATTTGATTTAGTCCTTTTGCTCAACGTCCATGAATTTCAACCACGCACGGAACTGTGCACGCATTTGCACTTCGCTAGTGCCATTCACCACCACATTTTTCTGATCCACTTCCGCAGGATCAAAGAGACGGCCTACGTTTAACCAGTCACGGCCGCGGCTTTGTAAGCCTGCTTGAGCTCGTTCGTACATTTCCAAGTCATCGTGGCCCACCACAGAAGTGGGAGCGTTGATGAGACGGTTGTACATAAGCGTGCGCTCTAAGAGTTTGTCTGGGGCGCCCACTAAGCGGAAGGTCCAGGACTCCACTAACGTTTTATCGGCCGCAATGGGTTTAAAGACGCGTAGCGTTTGAATAGGGCCTTTAATCATGATGTTAGGGAAGTAGATGGTGTTGTGACGCACATCGCCTAAGATTTCTTTGGCACGTTCTTCACCATAAGCTTCTACCATTTGATCAAAGTAACCGCCCACATCGGAGTATTCGGCGTGTATGGAATCAGATACGCCAGTATGGCCATGACCATTTTCCCAAACACGTATGCCCATGTTTTCATAAAACTCATAAGGTGACATAAAAGGCGCAAATAGCTCTACCGCCATAGGTTTAGGCGTGCCTTCGGGGGCGTCTTCCCATACTTTAATGGCGGTACCAGCAGAGGACTCATGAGCCACCATGGGGTGACAGGTATCCGATTGGTTATCTACTAACATCTTCCAATTACAGTTGTGCATATAACGCATCACACCACCTGCAATTTCTAGCTTACCTTCAGGAGAGCGCTCTACCATGTTGTCTATGGTGGTTAACGATTCACCGAAAAAGTCTTCGAAGCTTTCACCTTCAGGATTTAAGCGACAGAAAACGAAATCTTTATAGACTTCTACATTTTCTACTGGCGCCATACCTTGGCTAGCCTCAGAACATTCAAAACCGGTGTCTTCGTAGCCTTTTTTTAATGGAATGGCTAAGAGACGGCCATCGGTACGGAAGGTCCAAGCGTGGTAGGGGCAACGAAAAAACTTACCCGTATTACCACAGGTTTCGCCCGCAACTTTCACGCCTTTATGAGGGCAGCGGTTATAGAGCACTTTAATGCTGTTGTCATTGTGGCGTACCATAATGACTTCTTCATTCCCTACAGTAGTGGTGTAGAAATCCCCTTTATTTGGAATTTGGCTAGCATGGCCTACATACACCCAAGAGTTAGCAAAAAGCTGTTCCATTTCTAGGTCAAATAACTCGTCATCAATGTAGAGGTCTTTATGGACCTCTGTGTCACGAACGAGTTGGCGAATGGCTTCGGGGTTATTACGATATTTATGACTCATGGCAGTTACCTCTTACATGTCTAATACAAGTTTTGGAGATTTGGAGCGAGAAATACAAATTTGAATGACTTTACCTTCCGCTTTTTCTTTATCCGTAAGGAAATAATCCCGGTGGTCAGGAATTCCTTCTAAGACTTCAGCAGTACAGACGCCACACTCACCGCGGTTGCAGTCATACATGGGGTCTTCGCCGGCTTCCTCTAAGACTTCAAGTATGGTTTTGTCTGCAGGAACGGTAAAGGTGAGGCCTGATAAACGTAGCTCTAGCTCAAAAGGTTGGTCACCTTCTTGGGCTGCAGCAGTAATAAAAAGCTCAAAATGAATATTTTCTCGTGGCCAGCCGCGCTCTTGGCCTATTGCTAGTACCGCGTCAATCATGCCTTGTGGCCCACACACATAAATGTGTTGTTTAGGATCTATGCTGTCAAAAAGTACATTAAGATCAAATTGATTACTATCATTGGTATAGCAAACAAGTTGCTCACCAAGATGATTTTGTAATTCATCGGCAAAAGCCAATTGATCTTGACTGCGAGCACTGTAATGTAATGTGAAAGGGCGTTTATGCTGTTTGAGCGCATGTGCCATACTGGCTATAGGTGTAATACCTATACCACCCGCGATCAGCACCAGTTCGCTCTCATTCGGTGCAGCTTGTTGTAAAGTAAAATCGTTAATAGGTCCTTTAGCCTGAATCACCTCGCCAACTTGGCGTTGATGCATCCATTTGGAGCCGCCGTGACCGTCTTCTTCCAAGCGCACGCCTAAACGATATTGTTGAGGGGCCGCGCTCCAGTCGTAATCAGTTGCGGTAACGATGAGTGAATAGCAACGGTAATCCTCTAGCTCGGGGATCTGTACCTGTATGTGTGCCCCGGGGGCAAACACGGGCAGAGCAGAGCCTTTAGTAGACTCAAGTACAAACTCGCGAATTAAAGGTGAAGCGTCGTGGATTTCACGAATAACGAGGTCAAATGGTTGCATCGTGCGCCTTTTAAACAATGGGGATAAATTAATAAACGTATTCTCTTGAATGTATTCTATGAGTGAATAGTTTAGTAATCAATATATTCTGTCGAATTTAATGGAAAACCATTAGATAAAACAGAAACAAAAAAAGGCCCCTTTTTTCAAAGAGGCCCCAAATTACTACAACGATTAAGCACGAGTCGTTTAGTCGTTTAATCGATGAATTATTGATTAGTTATATTAATTATTAACGATTGCTAAAACGCGCAATGGACTACCTGAACCATCTTCAATTTTTAACGGTGCAGCAATAATCAACGCACCAGTAGGAGGCAATTGATCGAGGTTTTGCATGCATTGCAGACCATAACGATTGGCACCATGCATTAAGGTATGACACGGTAGTGGCATATCCCATGACATGGATTTACCCGCATCGGTGTTAATGGTTTCAACACCAAAACCGAGCACATCACGCTCATTAATCATCCATTCCACAGCAGCTTGTGAGGGTCCTGGTGTGTGAGGGCCGTCTTCTTTCATGTTGACGTAGGCTTCCGGGCTTTGCTCTAGACGCTTAGACCAATCCGTACGCAGGAACACCCATGTGTTGGGTGGAATGCGGCCGTGCTTTTCTTCCCAAGCCTCAAGAAACTCAGGCGTGAGAATCCAGTTGTCATCTTTGGCTACTTCTGCACTGGCATCAATGACCACAGCAGGACGTACAAAGGTTTCAACTGGTACCTTATCTACCGTGCTATTTGGCTGCTCACTCCCAGAAACCCAGTGCGCTGGGGCATCGAAGTGAGTACCAGTGTGTTCACCACAGGTGAAGTTGTTCCAGTACCAACCGGGGCCACTTTCATCGTATTTACTAATACGTTGCTTGCTAAAACCCGCGGTTTGACCAAATTGCTCCGGCAACTGCAGGCAAGGAAACTCCTCGTTTAGCGTGTGGGTTAGATCAATAATTTTTAGCTGCTTATTGTCTAAGGCTTGGATCATGAGGTTCAGTGCATCACTCATGGTTTGTCTCCGTATGTATTGTAGATTTTGTTGATCTTGAGGCTTATTTATCGTTGAAATCCGCGTTCTCAGGATCAGGGTTTAGGTCATCATCGCAAAAGTTATCATTGGTAAAGGTTGCGGCGGTCATAGCGCGTTGATTGACTTGCAGATTGAAGATGTCAAAGCGGTTGTAATGACCTGTGATGTCATGCATTTGGCGAGGCTGTATGCACTTAGATAAATCAATATCGGCGTAAGCTATACCCTCATCATCAATGAGAGGCTCACCAATAGTACGACCATCTGGACCAATAATGCCCGAGAAAGCACTGTTTTTGCGTGCGAGTAATTCACGTGACTCAGGGTGCGTTTCAGCCATGAGCTCAATGACTTCTTCAGGTACGGTAGAGCAAGAAATCACGGTAAACACTTTGCCTTCAAAGCAATGCGCTGCGGCGCGCAAGCGAATGGCTTCAGCCATATCGTAATCTTTGGGTGCTACAGGTAGCGCAATGTAGTTAGCTGTATGTACCATTTCACCCTGCGCTAATAAGCTAAAACGCGCTAAGGTGTTGGTGTTTTCACCACATGCTAATGAACCCAAAGGCCCAATGCTGGTGTTATGCACACGCATAGAAGAAGCATCACCATTAGACCAGGTGAGCTTTTCAGCCCACGTAGGTACCAACTTACGATGACGGCCAATGATGCGGCCTTCGTGGTTAATGGTAACTAAGGTGTTGTAAATAGTGGCAAAGCTATTTGGGTCACGCTCGTTAACACCAATCACAACGTTAACTTCACGTTGTTGAGCG
Organism: Paenalcaligenes sp. DL 309; assembly: GCF_057475285.1. NCBI lineage: Bacteria > Pseudomonadati > Pseudomonadota > Betaproteobacteria > Burkholderiales > Alcaligenaceae > Paenalcaligenes > Paenalcaligenes sp. DL 309. The sequence continues at coordinate 157,171 of NZ_JBYBKW010000003.1, read as the reverse complement.
GCTTGAGCAATTTTCTGGATTTCCGGGCCAGGAACCGTAATCGCAGACATAACGAGCTTTTCAAACCACGGACTGGCTTCTACTGGGTTCATCACCCAGCTCCAGTAAGGGTAAGCGGAGACAAACACCTCAGGAAAGGCAATGAGTTCCGCGCCATTATCAGCGGCTTCGTGAATGAGGCGGCAGGCTTTTTCAATGGTTGCGTCCGTGTTTAAAAACACGGGCGCAGTCTGAACAGCTGCAGCCTTGAATTTAGGTAATTCAAGCATGCATTGCTCCGAAATTATTTGTTAGAAGTAACGTTAGGGGTAACGTTAACAATTGGATTACGTAGTGTACCAATACCTTCAACAGTGGCTTCCACTACATCACCAGGCCACATCCACTCTTGTGGGTCACGGCCAGCACCTACGCCTTCAGGAGTACCGGTGGCAATAATATCGCCGGGCTCTAGGGTAATACCAGCACTAATATCAGAAATTAGGTGGTTAATATCAAAGAGCATGTGCTTGGTGTTGGAGTCTTGCTTTGTCACACCATTTAGCGTCAAGCTTAGGTTGAGGTTATGGGGGTCAGTGAGCTCGTCAGCAGTAACAATGACTGGACCAAAGGGTGCGTAAGTGTCTTGACCTTTGGAATAGATCCACTGGCCTGAACGACGGCAATCGCGTGCACTCACATCAAGCATAACGCTGTAACCGAAAACGTAATCTAAGGCGTCTTCTTTGCTGACACGCTGCGCTCTAGAGCCCATAATAACGGCTAACTCTACTTCCCAGTCCATTTGTTGGGTGATGTCTGCATTGTGACCAATGGAATCATCAGGGCCAATAACAGTGGTAGGCGGCTTAGAGAAAATAACCGGCTCTTTGGGTAGGTCTTTTGACGTATCTAAGGTACGGCTAGACTCTGCCACGTGCTCTAAATAGTTCAGACCAATACCAAAAATGTTTTTACGCGGACGTGGGATAGGAGCCAATAGCTTAACGTTTGCTAAAGGAATGGTTACTCCCAAAGGCAAATCATCAGCGTAGTCATTGAGCAAATTGCTGGTGGCTGTAACAGCAGCTGGACCCATATCAATAAAATCAAGCATATTGTCGGGTAGTGGCTGCCCAATAGCTAAACCAAACTCAAATAAATCAACAACTAGGTCACCAACAATAGCACCTAGACGGCCGGCTGCAGCCACTTCACTGCGATAAGTAACAAGACGCATTTTTAATCTCCAAAAAGGTTATTCAGTAATAATTTGATGACCGTTGTTGTCAGCGAGGGCTTCTTCGTAATAAAGGTTTAAAGCACGCATAACAGGTAGGTCATGGAATGAAAATAAACAAGCATCATCGCTGCTGGAGCCATTGACATGCTCGTGGAACATCCAAGATGGTACGCAGAAAATGTCACGTTCGCGCCAGTCAAAACGCTTGCCGTTGATGATGGAATAGCCTTCACCTTTAGCCACTTGGTACATAATACTACCTGTGTGACGGTGGGCTTTGGTGTGCTCGCCAGGGCGCAGCATTTGCATGCTAGCACCCATAGTGGCCATTACCGGGCCACCGGTTAAGGGGTTAGTGTAGTCCATGATGATGCCATCAAAAGGACTGCCATCAGACACCTTAGAATAACGCAAGAGCATTTCATAGGTGGGCTCCCACTCGTACTTTAAGAGAGGGGAGTAAGGCTTTTGCCAATCGTGTAGGGTGGGCTTTAAGCCGGGACCGCCCCAAATATGCGTGGCGTCGTTTACGGGATAGGTCACTGCCTGCGAGAGGTCTGGGTGTACCCCGTAAAAACCGGCTTCCATGGCATTCACAAAAGGAATGTCTAAACCATCTTGCCAGATACACGTGGAGCCTTCAACGCTCACGCCATGCTCATGCCAAGCCCCATTAGGCGTTAGTACGAAGTCATTGCCGCCTAAGGTCATTTTATGACCATCTACAATAGTATAAGCACCGGTGCCTTCCATAATAAAACGTAAGGCAGATGAGGAGTGCCAATGGGCGGAGGCGGCCTCACCGGGGTGCATCACTTGTAAGCCAGAATAGAGCCAGCCTACCGCTGCGGCTACATCTTGACGGCCGGGGTTATTTAAATAAATAACACGTCTACCCGCTTGCTCAGGGGTGACTAAGTCTACAGAGCGTAATACATATTCACGCAAATCTTGATAACGCCATAACACCGGCACAGATTCAGATTTGGGCTCCCAAGGCTCAATTTTGTTTGCTACATTCCATAAGGCCCCGGTTTCAAACTGTTCAAGCTCTTTATAGTACTGAACGCGTTCTGGGGTTGCTTCGACGTTAGCACGACCAATAACGTCTTCATTGTATGAGTCGTAATTGCTGTCTTTGGTTGTCATGAGAAGTCTCCTTAGACTAGTTGATAGCCCAGTTTGGCCGCTTCGGTTAGAGGCCAGTTAGGGTCTTTCATAAAAGCCGTGGATAAGCCACATAAATCAGCACGGCCAGCGGCAATAATGCTGTTGGCGTGATCGGCTTCTGTAATTGCGCCTACGGCCATGGTGGCAATGTCGGCTTCGTTACGTACGCGATCTGCAAACGGCGTTTGGTACATGCGGCCATAAACGGGCTGCTCGTTTTCAACGACCTCACCACTAGACACATCAATGAGGTCCGCCCCGGCAGCTTTAAAAGCGCGGGCGATTTCTACGGCATCATCTACCGTAGTACCCCCTTCGGCCCAATCAGTAGCAGCGATGCGTACCATCATAGGTTTGCCCTCAGGCCATACAGCACGCATAGAACTAAAGACCTCTAATGGGAATTTAAGGCGGTTTTCTAAGCTACCACCGTATTCATCGGTACGTTGATTAGTGAGTGGAGAGATGAAGGTGGAGAGCAAATACCCTTGCGCGGCTTGTAGTTCAATACAGTCAAAACCGGCGGCATCGGCGCGCTGGGTAGCAGCCACAAAAGCATCACGGATTTCATCCATTTGTGCTCGATCTATATCTACAGTGACTTCAGTAGCACCACGGCGGCCAGCATGACCTAGTTGTACCCCCATAGCAGCCCCTTTGCTTTGTACATTTTTTACAATAGGGGCCCAAGCGGCTTGTTGTTCGTCATTCCATAAACCAGGACATTCAGTAGTGGCTCGGCCTTCAGGGCTAACCGCTGTCATTTCTGCCATGATTAAGGCTGCGCCACCTTCAGCGCGCGCGCTGTAATGCGTATTATGAGCGTCTTGCACTACGCCTTCTTTGGCCTGATAAGTTAACGTAGGCGCAAAGACAATGCGATTTTTAAGTTGTAAATCGCGTAACGCATACGGGGTAAACATAGGTGGAGGCGGAGTTTGATCTGCAGCTAAATCCATGCCGGAATAGTTGGCATACCAACGCTCGAACTGCTCTATGCCTTCCGGATCGCGTAAACGCAAATTCTCATGAGAAATACGCTGTGAACGTGTGAGCATGGAATAGGTGAATTGCTCTGGCTCCATATCTGCGTAGCGCTCTACGTTTTCAAACCATTCAGTAGAGTTACGAGCCGCATTTTGAATGCGTAATACATCAACGCTACGTACGGCTGCGTATTCTTCTAAGGCTTCTTCTACGGTGGCATCATCTTTAAGATGTTGAGCTAGGCTAATGGCATCTTCTAGGGCTAGTTTAGTACCAGAGCCAATAGAGAAGTGCGCCGTGTGAGCGGCATCGCCCATAAGAACAAAAGGCACATTTTTACCATCAATGTTTTCCCAATGTACCCACTCGTTAGCAATGACACGTGGGAAACGAATCCAGATAGCAGCACCACGTAAGTGATCTGCATTGCTGATGAGAGGGTTGCCATCTAAGTAAGGAGCAAAGAGCTCTTCGCAATACTTGATGCCATCCTCTTGACTCATGTGCTCAATGCCTGCTTTCTCCCACGTTTCATTCGGAGTTTCTACGATGAAAGTGGAAAGCCCATCTTCAAATCTATAGGCATGCGCTTGGAACCAACCGTGCTCATTTTCAACAAAAATAAAGTTAAAGGCATCAAAGACTTTTTTCGTGCCTAACCATACAAAGCGGCAATCGCGCTCGTCTATATCTGGCTTATAACTTTCAGGGTATTTGTTACGAATGCGGCTATTAATACCATCAGAGGCGATGACTAAGTCTGCCTGGTATTTACGTGCAATCTCTACTTCGTCGTCGACTAAGGTTTCGAAAACCAACTCTACACCCACTTCTTCACAGCGTGCTTGTAGAATATTGAGTAGTTTTTTGCGCCCAATACCGATAAAACCGTGACCTTTACTGCGTATGGCACGACCTTTGAAATGGGTTTCAATGTCATCCCAATGGTTAAACGCATCACCAATGGTTTGTGCAGAGACTGGGTCTGCTGCACGCAAATTATCCATAGTCGCGTCTGAAAACACCACGCCCCAACCGAAGGTGTCGTAAGGGCGGTTGCGCTCAAGCACAACAATTTCATTTTCTGGGTTTTGTAGCTTCATCAGCAGGCCAAAATACAGGCCAGCTGGGCCTCCACCAATACATACGATTTTCATAGTTGTCCCGTATGGTTATTAAGTATGTTTATTAATAAATAGTATATAAGTAAAGCATCTAGGTAAAGAGAATGTAGTGATCTTTATCAAAAGTAAGCTTTAATTTTTTGCTTTTATGCAATTGTTTCTTCGGCTAAGAGGTATTTTTGCATGGGAGTACGCAGAAACTCGGGTACTTCAATGGCTTGATGCGTGACTAAAGAAGTGGTGACGATGACTTGCTCTACCTCCATGCGTAACACACCGTCTTTACCTATGCATTGCCAAACTAGCTGGAAAGAGCGACTACCCATTTGTTTGACGCCGATTTTAAGATCAACGTCATCGCCCATTTGACTGATAGAGCGAAAGTTAGCCTGAAGATTAACTGTAGGCAAACCGACTTTTCTTTCCGCAATTAAGCCGCTGTACCCGCCCGGGAGAAAGGAATCAATCCACTCTTCTATGCAGTCATTAAACATGACAAAGTATTGTGGATAAAAAACGATACCCGCTGGATCGCATTCAGAAAAACGAATGCGGTGTTTTTTTGTGTAAAAGGTTGAGCCCATGCTTATGCCTTATTTAATTAAGGTTAATAAATGTCTGCGTAACTGCCCTAAGTGATGATGAATTAGCTCAATATTTTCTTGATCTAAACCATCGAATAGCTCGGCGATCCATGCATTGTGCTCTTTAGCCATTGTCTCAAACGTTTTTTTGCCTTTGGGCGTTAAACGTAAAAGCCATGCACGACGATCAGTGGGACTGCTTTCTCGTGAAACCAGTCCCTCACGGGAAAGCTCATCAGTTAAACCGGTAACATTGCCGCCAGTTACCATTAGGTACCGTGATAACTCACCCATTTTTAACCCAGAAGGGTAACGATAAAGCTGCGCCATATAATCGAAACGCGCTAAAGAAATATTTGACTTAGTGCGTAAGCGACGACGAATTTCGTCTTCAATGGTTTTGGTGCATGTCATCATGCGTAACCATAATCGAAGGCTTGCAGGGTCCTGAGGGCTTAGTCTGCCTTCGTAACCACTGTCTTTATCGTGTTCTACCACTTCACTGGCCACTGCTGCATTCTGCTTCATGCCGTATTCCTGTGCATCATTAGTAAATGTGAATTATTTTACCCTAAATGCTTTAGAAGTAAAATATTCATTTACTATGGTTAACCATAGTAAACCCACATCTAAGCCACACACTTAAGCTAAAGCGTGATGTTGCAATACTTTATTTAACTCTTTGCCGTGCTCATCGGCTAGCGCAGCGGTACACATGGACTGCAAAATACTCGGAGACACACGGGTGCTATGACGGTCTAAAGTATCCATTAGCGTATGGAAATTTTTCAGACCGTTAAGATGCGTGTCACCATAGCCTTTGACTAAGCGTTGTGCACGTATTATCTCTAAGGCTAGCGCCGGGTGGGAGGCAGCATTTTTAGCAATCCGTGCTAACCATTTCTCAATACGTTCTTGTTCTACTTGGTAACGTAGTGATTTACGGCGCCATTTTTTTAAACCGCTCAACGTATTGAGTAATAAGAAACCGCGCAAGGAGCTGGTTTGAATAACACGGCCTTCTTGGGTAAATTTACTGACCAAACGGTGACCCCAGCTTTTGGGATTCAACAGCCATTTGCCAAGTTTGACAGAGGGTACTATTTCGCTGATTTCTTCAATACGCGGATGCATGTATTCGTTAATGGCCAGAATTTGGCCTTCGTCTAAGCGCACTTCTTTTTCTACGCGCTCAAAACGACTACTACGAGTTTTAAGTTCCGCCACTCGTACCGCGTCTTCAAAAGACATCCATAGAGCTAAATAACGACCTGCTTCACGAATTAAAGCCACGTCATCGGCATTAGCCTTGGCTTTAAGGGCTATTAAACGATCAAGATAAAGTTGTGCGTAAGCAATGTCTTGGAAATCAATGAGACGACGTACCCCTTCTAGCACAATAGCTTGAGACTCTTCAGGAAATTGACTACGTACTTGATCAACCAGAGCGGCAACTTTGGGGTTTTTAGGCTGCACAGCCGCCACATCTAATGTTTTGGCGTCTGTATCCTCATCAGCGGCTTTGGCGTTACCTACACGGCTATAAGCGGTGGCAAAGGCCCGTAAACTTGGCTTAACACCTACGCCACCGCGTTCAATGGTTTGCTCGAACTGCTCGCGGCTAAACGGTAAAACCCCAGAAGCAGACAGTGACCCAAACAGTACAGCGCTAATAACACTACCTGAGTCTTCAGCGGCTTTTTCCATATCAAAATGGATGTATTGTTTAGCGGCTGCTTTGGTTTCAGCAATAAGTGCATCACTATCTACACGCCCATCACCCATAGCGGTTTTTTCTGCAATGGTGTAAACACGGTGAGTAGAGGTAATTAAGGTAGTGCGATCAGCAGTAACTAAGCCTCGTTGTACGGCGCGGCCAGCTTCCATGAGTTCGGAAGCTAAGACCACGTCTACATCACCTGGCATAGGCATCAGAGCGAGCACTGGAGACTTGCCGTCCTGGATGGCGCTAGTGGGGAATAACTCCACATAATAAATAGTAGCACCAGTACGCTGTGCTACTCCCGGCACAGAGGTGGTTTGGGCTATGTAACCATTATGTTCACCTAGATCAACGATCCAGTTAGCTAATACACCACCACCTTCACCGCCCATGGCTAATATAGCTATTTTAATTGGTTTGACTTGCATTGAATTAGACCTTTGTTTCTAGCGGATTAAAATGCGTACTTTGCACGCTTAGCTGCATTACGACGTTGGAACCAGCCAATCACATTTTTACGTAACTTTTCACGGAATTTATCCATACCATTCGGGTTAATAATGACTTGGGCACGGTAAAAAGAAGGGCATAAAACGGCGGCATGGGACACCTCACCACATAGACCACAGCCCACACAGCTATTCATCACTGTGGCAACAGGGTCGGTACGTAAAGCATCAGGATTAGGGCGTATAGATAATGAAGGACAGCCCGATAAGCGAATGCAAGAGTGATCACCCGTACAAGTATCTGGATCAATGCCAAAACGCTCACGCACCACACGCTCACCTTCAGCAATGGATTTACGTGTTTTACGCTTTTCTCTACGTTGTAGATTTAGCATGCACTCACTTTGCGCGATTAATACCTTAGGCCCTTTTTCTTTAGTGGTTAAGGCCTCACGCAAGGTATTGGTCATTTTCTTTAAATCATAGGTACGCGTTACAGTACGCAACCAATTCACGCCCACGCCTCTAGCGGCTTTTTCAATGAGATGACCTGTACTACGCGTATCGTTTTTAGCGGTGGAAGACAAAATATCTTGACCACCCGTAGCGGCGGTGTAGCTGTTATCCACCACAATGGTGAGGTTGTCGCTTTTGTTAAATACCGCATTTGCAATACCGGAAGTTAAGCCGTTATGCCAAAAGCCGCCATCGCCCATGACGGAAATAGCGCGTTTGTCTGAGTCAGCTGCGTTTAACGCCGAGGTACTCGCACCACCTAAGCCATAACCCATAGTGGTATTACCTAGGTTAAAGGGTGGCAAGATGGAGAATAAGTGACAGCCAATGTCTGCACTAACGTGATGTTCACCTAACTCACGCTCTACCAGCTTCATAGCGGTAAAGATTGGGCGCTCAGGACAGCCAGTACAAAACCCTGGGGGTCTGGCCTGGATGTTTTCATCTAAGGCACTCATGGACTTCACTTCAGCGGCTTCAACCACTTCGTTGAGTTGAGTTACTTTAGCTTCAGCTTTAACCGAGGTTTGAGTGGGGTCTTCTACACGAGCTACCACACGTGGCTTAGGAGCAGGTAAAGGTTCTATACGACCGTAATGCTCCAGGAAAGTACGCATGCCTTTGAGCATGGTTTGGGTGTTGTACTCACCGGCTAAAGGTAGAAAATCTTTACCATGGATAGTGGTAGTGGATTTGGCGCGACCTAAGATGGCGTAGATGTTTTGTTCTACAAAGTTAGGCTGACCTTCTTCTAAGACTAAAACTGCACGTTTGCCTTCACAGAAACGTAGAATTTCAGAATCAATCAGTGGGTATGCCACGTTCATGACATACATTGGGATTTTAGACTCACCAAAGACATCGGCTAAGCCCAAATGTTCCAAGGCACGGATAGCACTGTTGTAACCGCCGCCTTGGATAATTAAGCCCACATCATCGTCTGCATCGCCAAAAAACTCGTTTAGCTGACGCTCTTCGATGAATTTAATGGCGTTTGGCCAACGCTGTTCGATTTTCTCTTTTTCATGAAGAAAGCTGGCGGGAGGCAATACAATACGCTCCACATCACGCTCAGGAGTTTCCATGGCTTCTTTGAGCGTGAATTTGGCGGGCTTATTATCAGAGGCCACAAATTGACCGTGTACGTGACAAGCGCGAATACGCAGCTGAAGCATAACTGGGGTATTACTGGCTTCAGAGAGATCAAAGCCATCTTTAACCGCTTGCACAATACAGGGTAGGTTAGGACGGGGGTCTAGCATCCAAATTTGAGACTTCATGGCAAAAGCATGACTACGCTCTTGCATAATGGATGAGCCTTCACCGTAATCTTCACCCACAATAATGAGTGCACCACCTTTTACTCCGCCTGAAGCGAGGTTAGCGAGTGCATCAGAGGCAACGTTTGTACCTACTGTGGCTTTGAAAGTAACGGCACCGCGTAACGGGTAGTTAACAGAAGCCGCTAAAGACGCTGCTGCTGTGGCCTCGGAGGCGCTGTTTTCAAAGTGAATATTATGGTCTTTTAGAATGTCTTGGGCATCTGCCAGTACATCCATCAAATGGGAAATGGGCGCGCCTTGGTAACCCGCCACATATGATACGCCGGACTCTAGCAAAGCTTTAGTGACAGCGAGAATACCCTCGCCACTAAAAATTTCACCATCTCCTATACGTAACTTTTTGACTTCTTCTACAAATGAGCGTTCAGCCATTGTTGTACTCCTCGTGGGTACTGCAATAATAAATTTAGCAGTTGTTTCGCTATACCTATTATTTTCATATGAATATGTTTAGGACTCAACATATCAATCGTAATGGTTTTCCCTATATTTAAGTCATAAAGCGGGTTTTTTTGACTAGATAATGAATAATTGAGGAGGCTTGAGTATAGTTAAGCCGATTTATTTTTATTTTTTAAGGTGTGCGTGTGGCAACAGCTTCTGTATTTGTAGACAACTATTTACCTGCCTTATTGGCACAGGCTAGCCAGATTATTTCTACTGAGTTTCATCAGGTGGTATTAAAGAATGGCTTAACTATTACGGAATGGCGGGTGCTCTCCACTTTGTCTGGTGCTGGGGTAGTGAGTGTGGGGCATTTAGCACGCATAGCCACTAGCAAGCAGCCTACGGTAACGCGGGTAGTAGATAAAATGGTGGCAGCAGGATATGTGCATAGGGTGGCGCACAATGGTGATAGACGGGTGACGTTGGTGGAGATTACCCCCACAGGTAAAACACTGATTTCCGATTTAATTACAGCAGCGAAAAAACATGAATCGGAGGTAGTAGAGCGCTTACAGCCTTTAGATGTAAACGCTTTAAAAGAAATCTTACGCCGTTTGATTGCGGATTCTGGAATAGAAGAATAGTAGGGACTATAGAGCGGTAGTAAGGCTTAAGTGTTGTACTAATCCGTCACTAAACCGTGGTATTTACGCCCAAACTCTACTGTTGCTTTAAAAAAACCGGCTTTACTGCCGCAATCGTAGCGCTGGCCTTCGTACTCAAAACTATACACAGCTTTGGTTTTTAAGAGGCTAGCAATGCCATCAGTGAGTTGAATTTCACCACCCACACCCGGCTGTGTACGTCGTAAATGATCAAAAATTTCTGGCTCTAATACATACCGGCCTACCACAGCGCATTGGCTAGGTGCATCTGCAGGCGCAGGCTTTTCGATAATATTATCCAAACGCATGGTTTTATTGTCTACATTTTTTCCCGAAACAATACCGTATTTATCAGTGTCTGCTGCCGCTATATTCTGTACGGCAATAATGCTGCCATTATGTTGATGTGCGGCTTCTACCATTTGTAAGGAAACGGCTGGAGAAGCATCGATGAGGTCATCAGCTAATAGCACTAAAAAAGGCTCATTACCCACAATAGGTGCTGCGCATAAGACGGCATGACCTAAGCCCAGAGGGCTAGCTTGACGTGTGTAAATGCAGCTTACGTGCGCGGGTATAACATTTTTAACGGCTTCTAACAGGGCATTTTTTTCACTCGTAATTAGCTGAGCTTCTAATTCAGGCGCCCTATCAAAATGATCTTCAATGGCGCGTTTATTGCGGCCAGTCACAAAAATAAGCTCCGTCACTCCTGCTGCAATGGCCTCTTCTACAGCGTATTGAATTAACGGTTTGTCTACGATGGGTAGCATTTCCTTGGGCATGGCTTTAGTCGCCGGTAAAAAGCGCGTACCTAAACCAGCGACTGGAAAAACAGCTTTGCGAATGGGTTTCATTTCCTATTCCTTCATGTTATTTCTGTACAGACGTATCAATATGGATGTTGGCATGATTAAAGAAGGGCTTTGGCGTGGGGCTTGTGCCTAAATCAGCCGGTGGGGTACCAAAAAAACCTTGTCCATAAGCCAATAAAAACAAATTAAAAAATAAGGCGAGTAATACCAAAATACGCATATGTTTTTCCTGTTTTAATTTTTTTGCTTAGCAACATAGTCTAACCCGTCTAAGACTGGTGTAGGCTGCCAAAGAGGAATTTCAATGGGTAAGTGTAATAAGAGTAATTGCTGTTTATAGGCCTGGATTAACTCCTCTTTAACTAACTCCCAACCGCCGCCACTACAAACTAATAAGGGAGAACCTAGTTGCTTATGCCAAGTTAGGTGCCATTGTCGTAACACAGCACCAATTTGAGCTCCACTTATGCCGCTACTAATAGCTGCCCGCGTGTTATTAGGGAAATCTTGTATAGCGCCGTTGCCCGTCCCTAATTGAGCGGTGTTCAGTGCCAAACTATCGTACATGAGTTTAGGACCCGGTAAAATCAGACCACCTATAAACTGTGCTTTTTCTTCTGGGCTGCTGCTAGGCATAATGGTGTCTACGGTAGTTGCAGTCCCAAAACTGGCGTGAATAATAGGGCGGTTTTTATAGGCTTGCTGCTGGTGTAGTACTCCTATAAGCGCTAACCAACGGTCTGCACCTAAGCGCTGAGGCGATTCGTAATTATTATGCACTAAAGGACAAGGTAAGGTGGCATCTAGCCATTGTATAGAACAGCTTATGGCTAGAAGTAAACGTTCTATTTTTTGCGCCAGCGCCATGGAGGACACACAAATACCTAAAGCGTTTTTAGGTTTTAAAGCATGGTCTTGCAGCCAAGGCATTATTTGCTTGAAATCTTCGTGAGCTATAGCCAAAGAGAGCGAAGAGTTGCTGTAACCCACTTTAATACGGGTATTACCTACATCTATAAGTAAAGTCATGGTGATGATTGGGTTTCAAGAGCACGTACGGAAACCTCACCTACTGAAATAGCATGAGTTTGTGGACCTTGACGAATGAGTAACTGGCCTTGCTCGTTAATGCCGCCACTAATGCCGGTCAATATAACTTGGTTTTTATCAGTAATGGTGAGGTGTTGTCCTGCTAAGGCATCTACTTTTTTATAGCGTTGCACTAAGTTTTTAAAACCATAGGCGGTGACTTCATTCAGCGCCTGATACCAAGCTTTAGCAATGCGTACAGTAATATCTGCAGCGCTAATGTTTTTTAGCTGTGGGATCTCGGCCACTATGCCGCCCCAATCCGCTACCTTACGGTTCAAAGAGGCACTGAGGGCGCGGGCATCATTCAAATTAATACCTATACCAATAATAACCACATGATGATCTTTACTTAAGCTAGAGGTACCAGCCCGAGTAACTTCGGTAAGAATGCCGGCAAGCTTAGCTTGATGCCATTGAATATCATTGGGCCATTTTAAGGTGAGCTTAGGCGCTTCATGTAGAGGTAAAAAAGAGCGTAAAGCCTCGGCTACAGCGACGCCTGCCAGAGGTGATAAGGTGGCTAATTGGCGCGGCGCTAAAAACACATCAAAAGCACAAGAGAACATAAGATGCGAGCCGGTGCGGTTTTCCCAGGTGCGCCCTGCACGCCCACGTCCACGGTCTTGGAAGTGGGCCCCTAACAGCCATGGACGCATAAGTTGCCCATTACGGGAACGTGCTTGCGCTAATAAATCACTATTAGTGGAATCTGTACGCTCCACCCATGCAATAGAGGGAAAAAAGGGCAGCGCAGACGTTAATTGCTCACAAAGTGCAGCAGGTGAGGCTAAGCCAAGGGCGGCAGAACCGTGAGTGGATAACATACAAAAAAAATTGGTGAATTGAGTAGAATAGAGAAATATTCATTCTATTATGGCATTAAATTTACTATGGAACGTATTAAGACTGTGCAATATCAAGGCAAAGTCGGGCAAATTGACTGTGCTGTGGATTGGCCTGAGCCGGATCAAGAAATTATTGGTTGGGCATTGATTCTGCACCCCCATCCTTTGCATGGCGGTGCTCGCAATAACAAAGTGGTAACCACTATGAGTAAAGCTGCTACACAGTTAGGTTTAGTGGTGGTGAGGCCAGATTTTAGAGGGGTGGGACTGTCTGCTGGAAGTTTTGATGAGGGGCGTGGCGAGACGGTAGATATGTTTGACTTGGTGCAGCAGTTTCAGCAGGAGTTTCCCCGCTTAGCAGCTGGGCACTTCATGCTAGGTGGTTTTTCCTTTGGTTCATCGGTAGCAGCGCAGCTGTATGCACTCTTAGAGCAAAATGGGCGGCGCACTCCGCAGGCTCTGGTCTTGGCTGGTTGTGCGGTAGAGCGATTCCGTTTTATAGAAGCAGAGCGCTTACAGGTGCCCAGCTTTACCTATTTAGTTCATGGTGAAGCCGATGAGGTCGTGCCTCTAGCAGAAAGCATGGCCTTTGCTAAAAAACACAATTTAGCCGTCAGTGTAATACCTGAGGCCGGTCATTTCTTCCATGGTAAATTAATTTTGTTACGAGATTTGGTAGCTACGCAGTGGCAGTTAGGTCTGCTGCGATTACAATGATAGGTATTCCTTATTCTTATTTTTACTTCCTTTAAAGACATACATTAAGACAAAGCCAAACTATGTTTACATTAGCCCCCGCAGGTCGATTTTCTTTACGCCGCTGTTTGGTGACACTTACGCTGGCTTTTGCTCCTGTGGCTTTATTTGCCCAAGGTGGAGAGCCAGGGGTGAACGAGGCCGTTTTAATTAGTGAGCTCTCCACCATTCCCGCTCCCACTTTGGGTGCCAGAGCATGGTTAAGCTTAGACGTTAATAGCAATCAAATTATAGCGGCTCATAATCTTGATGAGCGTGTAGAGCCGGCTTCCTTAACTAAGCTCATGACGGCTTATTTGGTGTTTTCTGCTATTGATTCTGGGCGCCTTTCCTTAGATCAGGAAGTGCACGTTTCAGAGACGGCGTGGCGCACAGAAGGTTCGCGCATGTTCATTAACCCTAACACTCAAGTGAAGGTGAGTGATTTATTGCAAGGGGTAATTGTGCAATCAGGTAATGACGCCACTGTGGCATTATCTGAGGCCATCGCTGGCAGTGAAAGCGCTTTTGCTGCCTTAATGAATGAAGAAGCAAAACGCCAAGGATTGACGGATACCCATTTTGAAAACAGTAATGGTTTACCACATGCGGATCATTTAACGTCAGTGCGAGATTTAGGTACCTTGGCTAGAAATTTAGTCACAGACTTCCCGCAGTTTTTACACTATTACAGCCAAAAAGAATACGAATATAATGATATTAAACAACCTAATCGTAATCGCTTGTTATGGTTAGACAGTACAGTAGATGGCTTGAAAACAGGGCATACTAAGTCTGCAGGTTACGGTTTAGTTACTACCGCATTGCGCGATGGCAGGCGTATTGTTACGGTAGTAACAGGTACGGCAAATGACGCTGCACGCACCGAAGATAGCTTAAAATTACTAAATTGGAGCTATCAAAACTTTGACACCATTGAACTCTACGAGCCCAATCAACCTATAGTTACCGCTCGTATTTGGGAAGGTGAAGTAGATACAGTGGGCTTAGGCTTAAAGCGTTCTGTATGGGTTACGGTGCCGCGTGGACGTACTGATGAAATAGAGCCTATGGCCCACTATACTCAGCCTTTAATGGCACCTGTAGGCCAAGATCAACAGGTGGGCACAGTGGCCTTTAGCTTAGATGATCAAATCATCGCCACTGAACCTCTACTTACCCTTAATAGCGTGCCTCAGGCAGGCTTTGTAGGCCGTATGATAGATAAAGTACGTATGATGTTTAATTAATTATGATTAATGAATTATTAATGATGAAAATGAGGCAAGGATGATAACAGGCGTAGACCCCGATACCATTGTGTATTTGAATGGTGATTATGTACGTTTAGGTGATGCAAAAGTATCCGTGTTAGATCGTGGCTTTATATTTGGTGATGGCATCTATGATGTGGTGCCCGCTTATAAAGGTAAACCTTTTCGTATAACAGAGCATCTAAGCCGTTTAGAGCGCAGTTTGCAGCTTATAGACCTTGAGGTGGATTACAGCCATCAAGACTGGGAGCAATTGGTATTAGATATGTTGGCGCGTTCCGGGCGTGGCGCCGACTGCATGGTGTATATACATGTTACTCGTGGCGTAGCAAAACGAGACCATGCTTTCCCGACAGATACCGCACCCACTGTATTTTGCATGGTGAGCCCATTTGAGCGCCCCGATGAAGTACGGGAGACCGGCTTAAGCGCTATTGGTATTCCTGATGTGCGTTGGCTTATGTGTCATATTAAGTCTATATCCCTTTTGGGCAATGTATTAGCACGTCAACAGGCGGTAGATGCTGGTGTAGATGAGGCCATACAGTTTAGAGATGGTTTTATGACCGAAGGTTCTTCCACAAATATCTGGGTGGTGAAAGATGGTGTGTTGTTAGCGCCACCACGCAATAACCTTATCTTAGAAGGGATACGTTATAGATTGCTGGAAGATTTAGCGGCTAATGCCGGCATCCCCTTTGAGGCTCGCCCTATTGCTGAAGAGGAAGTAGCCACTGCCGATGAGCTGATGCTCACTTCGGCCACCAAAGAAGTACTACCTATTTTAGAATATAACGGAAACCCCGTAGGCACTGGCAAGCCTGGAGCCATTTATAAGGCATTACGTGCTGGGTACGATGAGCTTATTGCTGAATTAGACGATTAAAGGAAAAGGTATGGAAATTAAACCCGAAGACTCGTTGATTGAATACCCATGTAACTTTCCTATTAAAGTGATGGGTAAAGCGCACCCAGAGTTTGCCCAAACCTTAACTGAGGTGGTGCAAGAGCACGCTCCGGATTTTGATGCTTCTACGGTAGAAATGCGCCCCAGTGGTAAAGGTAATTACGTAGGCTTAACTTTTCATATTTGGGCTACCTCTCGTGAGCAGCTGGATGCCATTTATAAAGCGGTACACGGGCACCCTATGGTTTCCATCGTTTTATAAACTACTTTGCATATGGAACTTCAACAGCGTTGGCTTAGTGGGCAGCCTGATTACAAAACCGTTTGGCAAGCTATGCAAGACTATACCAATGGGCGTAATGTAGATAGCCCAGATGAAATTTGGTATTTAGAACATGCGCCTGTTTATACCTTAGGCCAAGCCGCTAAGCCAGAGCACATACTTAACCCTCAGGGCATTCCTATTGTGCAGACTGATCGTGGGGGTCAAGTCACTTACCATGGTCCCGGGCAATTGATGGCGTATTGCTTGATTGATTTGCGTAGACAGGGCTTGTATGTGAAGCAATACATAGCCAAGCTTGAAGAGGCTCTAATTAATACTTTGGCGTATTTTGGTATTGGCGCCTATCGTAAAGAAAAAGCACCCGGTGTTTATGTACGTGGTGCTCAGGTATTAAATAGCCGTTACGCACCCAGTGAATTTGTAAAAATTGCGGCGCTGGGTGTTAAGATACGTAATGGTCGCAGCTACCACGGCTTGTCATTAAATGTGGATATGGATTTAAATCCGTTTACTGGCATTAATCCTTGTGGCTATAAGGGTTTAGGTACAACCGATATGCGATCTTGTGGCCAAGTACTGACTTTGGATCAGGTTGGTCAGGTCTTGTCTTTACAGCTAAGAGATCAATTTACTCTTAGCGCAAACACTGCACACACCAAAAACACTTATGACTACTCTGAACTCTCCTAAACCAACCGTACGCCCACGTGCTTACGATCCTAGCAGCAAACAAAAAGCGGAAGATAAAACATCGCGTTTGCCTATTAAAATTGTGCAAACTGAGCGCTTAAAAAAACCAGAATGGATTCGAGTTAAAGCCGCGGCGCCTAACTCTCGTTTTTACGATATCAAAACTATTTTGCGTGAGCGTAATTTGTTTTCGGTATGTGAAGAGGCTTCTTGTCCAAATATTGGCGAATGTTTTGGCAAGGGGACGGCCACTTTTATGATTATGGGTGATAAATGCACCCGACGTTGCCCTTTCTGCGATGTAGGTCACGGCAGACCCGATCCTTTAGATACCGATGAACCCATCAATTTAGCTAAAGCTATTGGTGCTATGCGGCTAGACTATGTAGTGGTAACTTCTGTAGACCGCGATGATCTACGTGATGGCGGTGCTGCGCACTTTGCAGACTGTATCGCTAAGTCTAGAGAGTACTCTCCCCATACCACTATTGAAGTGCTGGTACCTGATTTTAGGGGGCGTTTAGATAAAGCATTAGATATTTTCCAAGAAACGCCGCCTGATGTGATGAATCACAACCTAGAAACCGTGCCACGTTTATATAAACTGGCTCGCCCCGGTGCAGATTACGAGCACTCTTTAAAGCTACTGTCACAATTCAAAGAGCGTTGCCCGGATGTGCCCACTAAGTCGGGTTTGATGGTGGGATTAGGTGAAACCAACGAAGAAATCTTGGAAGTGATGCGTGATTTACGTAAACACAATGTAGATATGCTGACTATTGGTCAGTATTTACAGCCGTCAGGGCATCACTTGCCAGTACTACGGTACGTAACGCCTGATGAGTTTGCTTTCCTCAAAGAGCAAGCCGACGCCATGGGCTTCACCCACGCCGCTATCGGTGCCATGGTGCGCTCTTCTTATCATGCGGATGATCAAGCCGCCGCCGCTGGAGTCGTAGGAACCACCGCTTAGTTCGCCTAACCCCCCCGTAGAGTTGACGCCGCGCGTCAACTTCCTACAGCCAGTTAATGACGGTTTCACCTTGCTGTTCTAACCACTGATTACATTGTTTAAAATGCCCATTCCCTATAAAGGGAGTGGGTTTTCTTTTGGCAGCTAGGGGTGAGGGATGATTTGAATGCAGACTTAATATTGGCCCAGTGGCTTCGGCATCTATTAAAGATTGTTTAGCTTGGGCGTGGTTGCCCCACAGCATAAATACTTTAGGCGTGGGCAGCTGCAATACATGCTGTAAGATGCCGTCGCTGATGTGTTCCCACCCTTTATTGGCATGAGAGCCCGCTTTACCGTCTTCTACTGTAAGCGTGCTATTAATTAATAAAACACCTTGCTGAGCCCAGTGGGTGAGATCATGACGAGGTGGTAAATTAGCCGTTTCTGGGTATTCTAGATGTAGTTCTTTATAGATATTACGTAAGCTAGGGGGGCAAGTGATGTAATCAGGTACTGAAAAAGCCAAGCCTTGTGCTTGACCGGGGCCGTGATAAGGGTCTTGGCCTAAAATAATCACTTTAATGTCTTCGGGCTCGCATAGCGTTAAGGCATAAAAAGGGTTGGCGGGGTAGATCACCGCCCCCGTAGATATACGCTGCTGAAGCCAATAATCCAAAAGTCGCAACTTAGAGTGCAAAGGCTCTTGCTCTAGGATTTGCTGCCATTTTGGAGATAATGCCGCAACCAAGGGCTCTAGAGAACCCGTTAACTGATTAAGCGTTTCTGGCTGACTAAGCAGCCCTAGTTGTTGCATTTGCATAGAGAAAAGTTGTTCAATTAAAAAACAGTTGCTCTAGCGCTACCCCAGGATCGGGTTGACGCATAAAAGCTTCACCCACTAAAAACGCATTCACATTGTGATTGCGCATGATTTTCACATCTTCAGCATTAAGAATACCACTTTCTGTAATAACCAGTTTATCTTCTGGGATGTGCTCTAAGAGGTCTATAGTTGTTTGTAGACTGGTTTCAAAGGTACGCAGGTCTCTATTGTTAATGCCAATCATGGTGCTTTTCATTTGCAAAGCCATATCTAACTCGGTTTTATCATGCACTTCAACTAACACATCCATACCCAGTTCGTGGGCTATGCTTTCAAACTCCAGCAGTTGATTAAGACTAAGTGCTGCCACAATAAGAAGAATGCAGTCAGCGCCAATGGCACGTGCATGGATAATTTGGTAGGGATCAATCATAAAATCTTTACGCAACACAGGGAGTGCGCAGGCGGCTCTAGCCTGGCGTAAATGATCATACGCTCCTTGAAAATATTGCATATCGGTAAGCACCGATAAGCAGGCGGCGCCATGAGCGGCGTAAGAAGTGGCAATGTCTGCCGGATTAAAGGCTTCACGAATTACGCCTTTAGAGGGTGAGGCTTTTTTAACCTCTGCAATTACTGCAGACTGATTTTGACTGATCTTATACTTTAAAGCGCGCACAAAACCCCGCACATCTTGGCGGTTTTTGGCTTCACGTAGTACATCAGATTCACTGCGCAACTGGCGGGCGGCGGCCACTTCTTCTTTTTTAGTTTGTAATATTTTGGCGAGTATATCGTTCATGCTTATAGTTTCCGTGTATAAGTGCAAAATTCGTCTAATTTAGCGCGCGCGGCGCCGCTGGCTATTGTATCAAAGGCTATTCTTAAGCCGGACTCTATAGAATCCGTACCATTACCGGCATAAATAGCTAAACCCGCATTAAAGGCCACAATATCACGAGCGGTACCTTCTGTGTTTGCTAGGGCTTCTTTAATCATTAGGGCGGACTCTTCTTTGGACTCTACGCGTAAGCTACGGTTTGAGCTCATGGCCATGCCAAAATCTTCAGGATGTATCTCGTATTCATAGACTTTGTCATCTTTGAGTTCACCCACTAAGGTGGCCGCGCCAGTAGAGGCTTCATCCATCCCATCTTTACCATGCACAATCAGCACATGTTTAGCACCTAAACGCTGCATAGCACGTACTTGAATACCGACTAAATCCGGGTGAAAAACGCCCATGAGCTGATTTGCGGCATTCGCAGGGTTGGTAAGAGGGCCCAGAATATTGAAAATAGTGCGCACTCCAAGCTCTTTACGAATAGCGGCTACATTTTTCATGGCGGAATGATGAGCAGGGGCAAACATAAAACCTATGTTTATGTCTTCAATGCTTTGTGCAACTTGCTCAGGGTGTAAATCTAAATTTGCTCCTAAGGCTTCTAACACATCGGCACTGCCCGAAGAGGAAGAAGCACTGCGCCCCCCATGTTTTGCAACTTTCACCCCAGCGGCTGCCACCACAAACATAGCAGCGGTGGATATATTGAAGGTATTACTGCCGTCGCCTCCTGTGCCACACATGTCTAATAGTTCATCGGGGTTTTGCGTAATCACAGGTAGAGCAAATTCGCGCATCACTTCGGCAGCCGCGGCAATTTCACCTATGGTTTCTTTTTTAACGCGTAAGCCCATAAGTAGGGCGCTGGCCATAACGGGCGGCATTTCACCGCGCATTAACATACGCATTAGATGCAACATTTCGTCATGGAAAATTTCTCGGTGCTCAATGCAACGCACCAAGGCTTCACTGGGAGTAATGGTGTTATCTTTTTTCATCATTTTATTTTTATCCCTGTTGTCTCAAGAAGTTTTTAAGTAGCTCATAACCGCATTCACTCAGTATGGATTCTGGGTGAAATTGCACACCACTAATGGGCAGCTCTTTGTGGCGCAAGCCCATAATTTCACCATCTGGCGTTTGTGCTGTAATTTCTAAGCAGTCTGGCAAGCGGGTGGCATCTACAGCTAGGGAATGATAGCGGGTGACGGTTAGCGGGTTGGGTAAACCGTGGAATACATCGCTGTTGTGATGCGTGATGGCACTGACTTTGCCATGCATCACTTCTTTAGCATGAATGACGTGCCCACCAAAGGCTTGGGCAATGGCTTGATGACCTAAGCACACGCCTAAAATGGGCAGTTTACCTGCAAAATGCTGGATGATCTCCAAACTTATACCAGCTGTTTCAGGTCTTCCCGGCCCTGGGGAAATGCAAATGTACGCTGGCTTTAAGGCTTCAATATCAGCAATGGTGCATTGATCGTTACGGGCTACTTGCACAGATGTGCCTAGTTCCTCAAAATATTGCACGAGGTTATAGGTAAATGAGTCGTAGTTGTCGAGCATAAATAACATGATGAGTCTCCCCCTTGGAGTTTATTATTAAATAGGCTCGTCTAAGCCAAATTGCACTTGTTCGGCAGCACGTAGCATGGCGCGGGCTTTGGTTTCCGTTTCTTGGTATTCGGCTTCTGGGTCAGAGTCTGCCACTATGCCGGCGGCAGCTTGTGCATACAACATGCCGTCTTGAATCACGCCAGTACGAATGGCGATGGCTAAATCCATCTCGCCGCCATAGCTAAGGTAGCCAGCGGCCCCACCATAAATGCCACGACGCACGGGTTCTAGTTCATCAATAATCTCCATGGCACGCACTTTAGGGGCCCCAGTTAGGGTGCCGGCAGGGAAAGTGGCCTTGAGCACATCCATATTGCTTAGGCCTTCTTGCAGCTCACCGCATACATTAGAGACTAAATGTTGTACATGGGAGTAGCGTTCTATGTTCATCGTATCCGTAACGTCTACCGTGCTGGCTTTGGCAATGCGACCAATGTCGTTACGAGCTAAATCAATGAGCATGACGTGTTCAGCGCGTTCTTTAGGGTCGGCCTTAAGTTCGGCGGCTAAAGCAGCATCTTCTTCGGGGTTACCGCCACGCTTACGGGTACCCGCTAAGGGGCGAATGGTGACGTGTTCTTTGCTTTCACCATGAATTACATTTTTTTCATGGCGCACTAAAATTTCAGGAGAAGAGCCCACTACTTGGAAGTCGTCAAAATTCCAGAAATACATATAGGGCGAAGGATTAATAGAACGTAGAGCACGGTATAAAGATAAGGGGGCGTCACGGAAAGGCTTAGTGATGACTTGGCCGATTTGTACCTGCATGACTTCACCGTCGCTAATGTATTGTTTGGCTTGGGCCACGGCAGCTAAGTAATCGTCTTTAGAAAAATCACGTTTCTCTGACGTTTCCATGCTGGCATAAGCGTAGGGAATAGTCACGGGGTGGCGTAGTTTTTCGCGTAAATCACGTAAGCGGCGACGTGCTTTGGTGTAGCTTTCTGCTTTGGTGGGATCGGCATACACAATGAGGTAAGTACGCCCGGCTAAGTTATCTACAATGACTAGCTCATCAACATGTAAAAGCATGATGTCAGGTGTGCCCCGTTGGCCTGCAGGGAAAGGTTTGGCATTAATACCCAGGCTGGGCTCTATATGACGAATGGTGTCATAGCCAAAGTAACCGGCTAAGCCACCACAAAAGCGCGGCATGCCTGGGCGTAAAGCCACCTTAAATCGCGCTTGATAAGCTTCAATAAAATCTAAAGGATTGCCTTCGTGAGTTTCTATCACCTCGCCCTCGTGCACCACCTCAGTGGTGGTGCCAGTAGCGCGAATAAGAGTTTTAGCAGGTAAGCCTATGAAGGAATAGCGGCCAAACTGCTCCCCACCCACTACGGATTCCATTAAGCAGCTATTAGCACCGTGTTCGCTGCTGTTATGAGCGAGTTTTAAATAAATGGAAAGAGGCGTGTCTAAATCGGCGTAGGTTTCTACGATTAGGGGAACGCGGTTGTAACCTTGATTGCCGAGGGCTTTAAATTCT
The DNA here is from genome assembly GCF_057475285.1 of Paenalcaligenes sp. DL 309. Classification (NCBI taxonomy): domain Bacteria; kingdom Pseudomonadati; phylum Pseudomonadota; class Betaproteobacteria; order Burkholderiales; family Alcaligenaceae; genus Paenalcaligenes; species Paenalcaligenes sp. DL 309. The sequence goes on along the minus strand of NZ_JBYBKW010000003.1, from coordinate 134,623 downwards.
ATTTCTGTCATATTAAGTCCAAGCCTACTAAAAGTTTAAGAAAGAAAACGTGATTTACTTTGTTTAGTAGCCGGACTATAGATACAAAAAAGCCCGGCTCTATAATGAGTTCCGGGCTGATTACGTAAGGGATAAAACCACTACGTACGCACTATTTTATTACTGACCCGGAACACTAACACCACCAGCGCCAATAGGCGCCATAGATGGAATAAGTGTTTAGGGTCATTGTCATAAAATATATTTGGTAATTACTTATTTGTTTTTAGGCTGTGCGGCCCAGTGCGCCGCTTCAGCAATGTTAGAAACTATACCATCACAATCCAAAGATTGCACGCTTTGACCTTCGTTATAACCGTAAGGCACGATGAGTACGTCTATACCGGCTTGACGCGCCGCTATGCTGTCGTTACTTGAGTCACCTATGACTAAGGCTTCGGAAGGCAGTACACGCAGTTGTTCACAAGCATATAGAAAAGGCATGGGGTGCGGTTTTTTCTGTTCGCAGGTGTCTCCGCCCACAAGTAGCTCAAAATATTTAGCTAAGTCCATTTGCTGAAGTAGTAAGGGTACAAACTCTATAGGTTTGTTTGTGACCACAGCCAGTTTACAACCTGCTGTCTTAAAAGCCTCTAAACCTGCTCTTACCCCTTCAAATACAGTGGAAACGGAATGGGCAGATTGCCATAAGTAATGCTTAGCGAATAAGGTTTTCGCTTTTTCAAAGTCGGTGGCAGAAGGTGTAAGACCTTCGTTAACTTCTAATAATACCTGCCAAATTAGGTGCTCCATGCCTTTGCCCAAAAACAGGCTAATATGCTCAGTGCTGAGCGTAGGGTGACCCAGATCACTGAGCATATGGTTAATGCTGTGGGCAATATCGGGCACGGAATCCACTAAGGTACCGTCTAAATCAAATAATACAGCGGAGTAACGCATACTAAGCACTCATACTATCAGCGGCGGTAATTTCTGCGCGCATGGCTTCAATTTCAGCAGCATAGTTATCTTTACTGAAAATAGCCGAACCCGCCACAAAAGCATCTGCTCCCGCTGCGCGAATGGCACGAATGTTTTGCGCGCTAACTCCGCCATCTACCTCTAAATGTATAGGCTGACCACCATCATCTATCCAGCGATCAATACGCGTACGCACGTGACGAATTTTATCTAAGGTGCTAGGAATAAATTTCTGCCCGCCATAGCCAGGGTTCACGGACATTAACAGAATGAGATCCACCTTATCCATTAAATAATCTAAGTAATGCAAAGGGGTGCCGGGATTAAATACTAAACCGGCTTTACAGCCTAGATCACGTATTAAAGCTAAGGTACGATCAGGGTGTCTAGAAGCTTCCGGGTGAAAACTAATGAGATTAGCACCCGCTTTAGCAAAGGGTTCAACCAAACTATCTACTGGCTCAACCATTAAATGCACATCGATGGGAGCCTCGGTATGAGGCCTCAGTGCAGCGCACACCATGGGGCCGAAACTTAAGTTGGGTACGTAATGGTTATCCATGACGTCGAAGTGAATCCAGTCAGCGCCAGCGCTAATCACATCACGTACTTCTTCGCCTAAGCGTGCAAAATCTGCCGCTAAAATACTAGGTGCGATACGTGCAGGTTGTATATGAGAATGAGACATAGCAGTACAGTATAAAAAGGAAGGTACAATACCCTATTGTAAACAGAAACAGCGAATAGCAAACAGTAAACAGATAAGGAGCGAAGGTATATCTATGCAGTCTGATGATATTGTGGTTACGGTTAGCCCTCAGTACTTAGCCGAGCAGTCTGAGCCCGAGAAACAGCATTTTCTCTTTGCGTATAAAGTAAAAATAACAAATAATGGAACTCAAGCAGCGCAACTCATTAGTCGTCACTGGGTGATTTCTGATGCTGAGCAAAACACACAAGAAGTGCGTGGTCTAGGTGTGGTAGGCAAACAGCCCTTAATAGCGCCGGGTGGAAGTTTTGAGTATAGCAGTGGGTGCCCATTACCCACCTCTTTTGGCACCATGAAAGGGGAGTTTCATTTTGTGGGTGAAAATGGCATTCCTTTTGATGTAGCCATTGATGAGTTTGTCTTAGCCACACCACGTACCCTACATTAATCCGATTTTACTGAGGCTGTAATGACTGCATTAAGAAACGTTAGCTTAGGGCTGTTAGCAGTATTTTTATCTGCCTGCTCTACCACTACCTCTGATTCCACACGGCCAGCGGGTTTAGGAGCAGTTACGCCTAAAGAAGATGTGGCCGCTTTACCGCTACGAGTGCCTGAATTGGCTAATTTGGTAGAAACACCCCCACGACCTTTAGCCAGTAAATTTCAAGCATTGGGCTGGGGCGCGTTGCCGGATTGGCAAAAAGATGATTTACATCTGGTGTGGAAAGGTTTTATAAATAACTGTAAGGGCTTAATGCGTCCCGTGAGTGGCTCGCTATCTATGCCTGCACGTGCTACGCCCCGAGCTTGGCAGCCAGTGTGTTTGGCGGCCCAAAACAGTGACATCAGTACAGACAGCACTAACACCCAACAGATTCGTCAATTTTTAGAAAGCCACTTGCAGCCTTGGCGTTTGCTCGATGAAAAAGGCAACATCGCTAAAAACACCGTTACAGGCTATTACGAGCCTTTGTTAAAAGCCTCTAAAAGAAAGCATAGTGAGTATCAATGGCCGTTGTACGCCGTGCCCCATGATTTACTCACTATAGATTTAGGTGGTTTATATCCAGAGCTAGCAGGTAAACGTATACGCGGTAAAATTGTGGATGGCGATAGAGTGGTGCCCTATGATACCCGCAGTGAAATTACTGCTAACGCCGCACGTCAGCCTGAAGTATTGGTGTGGGCAGCCGATCCTGTAGAAGCTTTCTTTTTACAAATACAAGGCTCAGGTCGTGCGCTATTAGATAATGGTAAAGCAGTGCGCCTAGCCTACGGTAATCATAATGGCCACCCTTATAGCTCTATAGGCAAATGGTTGGCTGATCAAGGTGAGTTGCCTTTAGCGCAAACCTCCATGCAAAACATTAAGCAATGGGCTCAAGATAACCCTCATCGCGTTCATGAGATGCTGAATGTAAATAAAGCCATGGTGTTCTTTAACGAGGAAGAGATTACTGATCCGATTTTAGGGCCTAAAGGCGCCTACAGCATTCCTTTAATTGCCGAACGTTCTGTAGCCATAGATCCCACCTTTGTGCCTTTAGGTACACCGGTGTTTTTAGCTACTAGTTATCCGGCTTCTAAGCAGCCCTTACGTAAGTTGGTGTTTGCTCAAGACACTGGGGCGGCCATTAAGGGGGCAGCACGCACAGATTTCTACTGGGGTACAGGTGAGGCAGCCGGTGCTCAAGCGGGACGCATGAAACAAAACGGGGAGATGTGGGTGCTATGGCCTAAAGATGCCGGCACTCCTAGCGCACGATGATGAGTAACGAAGCGATTTTAATTTGCGGGGGCGGCATTGCCGGCATGGCTTGTGCTTTGGGTTTAAAAAAAGCAGGATTTACGGCCATCATAGTGGCCCCGGCTTATAAACCTTTAGAACTAAAGACTGAGCAGTATCACCCGCGCGTATATGCTTTATCTATGGCTAGTCAACGCTTCTTAAATGAGTTGGGCGTCTGGGGTTTAATGCGCCCAGAACGTATCACGCCAGTAAAAGGCATGAAGCTTTATGGGGATAGTGATGGCTTTTTGCAGTTAGACGCCTGGCAAAATGCGGAATCTAATCTAACGTGGATTGTAGAGTCCGGTGAAATAGAGCGCGCTTTATATCAAGCATTACAAGTCTATAACATCTCGTGGCATGCGGATCTCTTTGAGAACTTTACCGCAACGGGTATTAAAACGAAAAGTGGTACTGAACTAGCTGCAGGTCTAATTATAGGCGCAGATGGCGCACGCTCTGCCGTACGCACAAAAGCCCATATAGCACATCATAGTCGCCCTTATAAACACACTGGCGTGGTAGCGCATTTAAACGCAGAGTTACCTCACCAAAATATTGCTTACCAATGGTTTACGGGTGATGCAGTTTTAGCATTACTGCCTTTGCCGGATACTGCTGAAGGGCCGCAAGTTTCTATGGTGTGGTCTGTAGAAGAAGAGCAGGCTAATCATTTCATGGCTTTAACTGCAAAAGAGCAAACCACCCACCTCCAAGCGTTACTCAGTGCTTTAACGCAGCACCGCTTGGGGCAATTAAGTCTGCGTAGCCAACCCTTTGCCTTTCCTCTAAGCCTAGAACGCAGCGATATGATTGCGCCGCGTATTGCCTTGGTAGGTGATGCGGCTCATCGTGTACATCCTTTAGCAGGTCAAGGCTTAAATTTAGGTTTAGGTGATGTTGAGGAACTAATACGCGTTTTAACAGACAAAACCTCTTACCAGTCAGTCGGTGAGCAACGGGTATTAGCGCGTTATAAGCGTGCCCGTGCGGAGCCTATATTAGCCATGCGGTGTGTTACGCACGGCTTGCATCAATTATTTAAGCTGCCCGGAGCACCTGCGGCTTTGATGCGTAATGTGGGTATGAATCTAGTAAATAAGGTGCCTTTTATTAAACGTTATTTAATCGAAGAGGCAGCGGGTAAGTCCCGTTAAAACTAGTACCTAATTCTAATGCAGTGAACGGATAGAAAATAAATAGGAGTTACAATGAAGTTGCGCTTCGCAGCCGGTGTGGTTGCATTAACAATGGGTCTGAGTGTTAGCAGTGTGTGGGCGAATGAGGCAACCAGCTCCTCAATAAGCAGCGCTACTACGGCACAATTAGAGCAGGTTAAAAAACGCTTTGAGACAGAATTTGAAGGCATTGAAGTGGAGGAGGTGTTAGGCACTCCTTTTGATGGCATTTTAGAATTACGATTGCCCGGTAATGACATCATTTATACCAATGCCGAGTTAGATTTTATTTTTCAAGGCGCGTTAATCGATGTGGCCTCACGCACAGACCTGACTGCGCAGCGCATCGAAGAACTAAACCGTATTGATTTCACTGAATTACCTCTAGATAAAGCCATTAAAACCGTAAAAGGGGATGGTTCGCAGCAAATTGCTATTTTTGAAGACCCAAATTGCATTTACTGTAAACGTTTACATGAAACGTTAAATGAGATTGATAATGTCACGGTTTATTCGTTGTTGTTTCCTATTTTAACCCCTGAGTCTCGAGTTATCTCTGAGCATGTTTGGTGTGCGGATGATCGTTCTGCTGCTTGGAATGCGTGGATGCAAGACGGTAAAAAACCCGCCGAAAAAACGTGTGATAATCCTATTGATGATTTATTGCAGCTTGGTCTAGAGCAAGGAGTGCAAGGAACGCCGGCTATTTTCTTTGAAGATGGCTCACGTGCTAATGGTTGGTTGCCTGCAGATAAACTGAAAGAGCGCTTAGATGCTGCTAGTGCGGCATTAAATAACTAATAGCCCCAAACTAAATAAATAACATTCCATACCTTGAACCACCTCTGCGGGGGTGGTTGTTTTTTGAAAGAGGTTTTTATGTCAAAACATATTGCTTTAGATGGTAGTCCTACTACACAGCACTTAAAAATAGATTTGCAAACGAATCACTATGGTTTTGCGAAAAGCATGAATGCTTTACCGGTGACTCAAAGCGAGTTTGAGTTAGCATGTAAAAACTATCCCATTGTCTTTATTGCAGCCAATGCCGAAGAAACCTTATTGCAGCCAGTGGTGCTGCTTAGCCTAACGCCAAACGACAATTGGTTTGTGCATGCAGACCAAAGTTGGGAGCCTTATCATTACATTCCTGCTTTTGCCAAAAAGCACCCCTTCCAATTAGGTGTGGATGAAACGCAGCAGCGTTATGTGGTGTATGTGGATCAAGATTACCCTGGGTTAAATACGAATGTTAATACGAGTAACAGTGACGAAGGTATCGCCTTTTTTGAAGAAGGAGAAGCCTCGGAATACCTAGAGCAGCTAACCCAAGCCTTACGCACTTTACATACTGAATCCGAACAAACACAGCTTTGGGTGATGCGTCTTAAAGAGAAGGGTCTGTTAATGCCACGCACCATTACCACTAGCGTAGGTGACAAAACAGAACAGTTAGCAGGAGTTTGGGTAGTAGATAACGATAAAATCGCCGAACTCAGTGATGATGAGTTAGCGCAGATGTATCATAACGGTACCTTAGCTCTTATTGAACAGCACCGAGTGTCGTTGAGTAATTTAGACGTATTAGCCCAACGCGCTTCCGTTTAGTGGGCGTATTATGAAATCTGCGCCGCGCTTTATTCCCAAAGGTATTACTGCTACGGCAGAACAACAGGCTATACAGTGCTCTAACCACCGTATTAGTTTGATTGAAGCCAATGCCGGCGCTGCTAAAACCACCACCTTAGCCCTGCGTATTGCAGAGGCTTTAGCGCGCGGCTTGGCACCCCAAAAAATCTTGGCTTTAGTCTTTACCTCTGAAGCTTTGGAAGTGTTGCAACAGCGTTTAATAGATATAGGCGTGGCACCTTTTATGGTGCGGCAGTTGGCTTTACATACGGTGGAGGGCTTTGCACGTCAGACCTTAGCTTTTTGGGAAGAAAGCCGACCTCCCGCTTTAGGCACCTTGCATGAAATGAAACCCATTGCTCTCGATGCTTTAGAGCGTTTAAGCCAACATTATGAACATCATGAGCAGCTGGTAGAGTTAGACTTTCGTACGCATCATGTAGCGCTTAGCCAGTTTTTTGAAAGTCAGCTACGTCTAAAGGCCAGCATGAGCTTGCAGTTGCATGACGATGAGAATGCTGAAGAAAAAGCCTTGCTGGTAGGCGTTACGTATAGCGATTTTTTATGGACGCAATATTACGAGCAAGTGCGTCAAAGTCCGTATGAGGGAGTGCTCTTTAGAGGGCCTTTTGATGGTACTTATGACTTGGCTTGCACCTTATTAGAAACACCCGATTTATTACAATTATTACCTGATTATGATTTGCTGGTGGTCGATGAGCTGCATGATGCCAATGAGGCCTCTTTTCAAATTTTACGTGCCTTATTGTCGCGTCCACAAACCTATTTAGTGGCGGCTGGTGATCGAGATCAGGTGATCTATAAACAGTTAGCCGCTGACGCCAGTTATTTACATGAGCGTTTCACTACTTATTTTGAGCAAATAAAAACTTACCCACTAAGCTATACCTACAGGCATGGTCCTTATTTGGCCTATGCGGTAGCAGCATTTAAAAATAAAAAAGTAGATAGTGCGCTGCCTTTAGGCACCCAAATACAGCTACATCAGTATGAGGACTTAGAGGCCGAACAAACTGTACAGCCTGTATTGCAAGCCATTCAGGTCTGGCATAGTCAAGGGGGGCGCTTAGAGCAGTGTGCGGTGCTATTACGAGATGAACATCAGTCTACCGCTTTAGAAAATGTCTTATTAAAGGCAAATATCCCTTATCAGCTTTTAGGCATGAAGGGCTATTTACAACGCGATGAAATTTTATTTTTGCGTGGCTTAATTGCCTTAGCGTTAAATGATTTAGCCGCTATTAGTTCACTACAAGTGCGCCAGCAAATTGTACGGGCTTTGGCTTTATTTAGTGAGATCGCGTTAAATGAGCAGTTTTTGGAAGAGGCTGCTATTGAAATAGCAGACATGCCTCAGCTGCTAAGTACTTTTTATAAAGGACAAATACAGCGCACGGGTTCAGAACAAGGTCGTTGGCGTATAGAAGAGGCTTTAGCGTATTTACAGCAAATCAATTTCCACATGCCCGCGCATGAGGTACTTAAAATTTTGTGTGAACGAGTGGATATGGTGAGTGTAGCCAAGCGCATTTATGTGCTGGATCATCAAGCTGAAGTGATTCAGAAATCCATAGCGGGCTTTATACAAATTGCTAAAGATTTAGCATTAAATGTTGCGGATTTTTATAAATGGTGTGCACAACATGAACCCAGTACTCAGCAAACAGCACGTCAAGCCGTAGTGATAGCTTGTGTAGCGCAGGCTAAAGGTAAAGAATATGAGCATGTGTTGGTGCCATTCTTAGCACATGGGGAGTTTCCTTCCACTAAAAATAGTGGCCAAATTGAACAAAATCTCTTTTACGTGGCTATTACACGTGCTCAAAAGCGTTTGAGTTTGTTTGTGCCTAAGGCAGAATATAAACGTAGTGATTATGTAAAAGCCTTACAGCTAGAACAGAACAAAGCTCCTGCTCAACGGCGTTTAGCGCAGTTGCAACAGCAGCAATATGCGGTACAAACGGCTGCGATAAATACCAAAACCGCTCCGCCCACTGAGGTCAATAGACTGGATTTACGCGTGTCGTTCGCAGAAAAAGATGAAGCCAAAGCCTTGGGGGCCCGCTGGGATCCTCTAAAGCGTGTGTGGTATGTGCCAGCGGGTGTAGATAGGAATAAATTTAAGAAATGGTTTTAGCCTTTTGGCGACTGGCTAAAAACTTACCCAACGCAAGAATAATACCCGCGCCTGCGATTTGAGCACCATAACGCACTGAGGTGCTAGGCTCGCCAAAGTACTTAACGTAAGCAATATCTGTGACTAAGAGGCCACCGGCAATCCAACCTAATAAACCGGCACCAAACATCACAATAGAAGGGAAGCGATCTATGAGCGTAAGAATAATGGTGCTGCCCCACACAATAATTGGAATACTGACTAATAACCCAAAAATGACTAGACCTAATTGATGATCAGGACTAGCTAGCTGTGCTGCTCCCGCAATAGCGATCACATTATCTAAACTCATTACTAAGTCTGCAATAATAATGGTTTTAACCGCAGACCACACGGTAACACTGCTACCTAAGTTACCGTGCTCTTCTTCTTCGGGTACTAATAAACGTATAGCCACCCACGCTAAAAGTAAGGCACCTATGATCTTTAAATAAGGAATTGTGAGTAGCGTAAGCGCAAAAGCAATAAGAATAACGCGCAAAACAATAGCACCTATAGTACCCCACAGTACGCCTTGCATACGTTGTTTTTTGGGTAGATTTCGGCATGCCAAGGCAATAACCACGGCATTATCACCACCCAAAAGAATATCGATCATAATGATTTGAAATACTGCGGCCCAGCTTAAGGTCTGAAAAAATTCCAGCATAAATATTGTTACCTGTTGTTGTTTGCTTTAATTCAAAAGTCTATAGTAATCACAACCTCTTTGAATACCATTATCACAAGCTTTGCCAAACCAATCCTTGGCTTGTTGATTATCTAGTTCTGTACCATACCCTCTGTGATAAAGCATACCCAAATAAAGCTGAGCAAGAGCATTGTCTTGATGGGCGGCTTGTGCAAACCAATCTTTGGCTATGCGGTAGTCTTGACGCACCCCTTCACCTCGATAATACAGCATGCCTAAATTAAATTGGGCATGTGAGTGCTGTTTTTCTGCTGCTTTTTCGTACCAGACTTTAGCTTGATGAAAGTCTTGAGATACACCATGACCTGAGTAATAAAGTACGCCTAAATTAAATTGAGCATCGGTGTTTTCTTTCTCCGCGGCTTTTTCATACCATTTTTTAGCTAAGGCATAATCTTGAGGCACACCTTGGCCTTTGTAATAAAGTACGCCTAGGCGGAGCTCGGCTTCTGTGTAGCCTTGTTGGGCGGCTTTTTCATACCATTCCTTGGCGGCAGTAGGGTCTTGACCTACACCTATACCTGCGGCATACATACCACCTAAGAAGGTTTGAGCATACGGCTCATTTTGGGCGGCGGCTTTTTCTAACCATTTTTTAGCTAACTCATAGTCTCTGCGTACATTTGTGCCATAAAAATACATCACAGCTAAAGACATTTGCTCTTTAGCAGCGCCATTATTCGCTTTTTTATGGATTTTTTGAATTTCTTTGGGGTTTAGAAAAGATTCTGTGGTCTGAGCCCAGCTTAAATGAGCGGGGCTTAACAACATGAACGTTAAAAATAAAACACCTACCTGACGCAGCACGCCGTTCTCCTAAAGGAAATAGAGTGAAGTAGAGTGCATAATAACGCAAAAAAAGTGGCTTATTAAAAAACAAGCCACTTTTTAGTCATGAGTCTGGGTAAAGGCTACATCTATGGGTAGAAGATTTATTCGGGCGTGTGGTTAAGCTGGTAAGACTCAGCCACTTCGCCGTCAGCATAAGGAGTGCTACTGATTTCAAAGGGTGCTGAGCGAATGGGATTTTCTTGTGCAGACATAGGGGGCCCCAGATGGTTAAAGTAAAATGTAGTATAAGCGACTTAATTTAATTGCTGGCTAATAGGCCTTGATCACGCGCCATATTTCTTACTAAACGTGGAGCGACCCAAAGCGTAGGCAATAAAATTAACGACACGGGAGCGGCCGTGACCACAATAAAGGACTGCAACGCACCAATACCACCTGCACCCATATAGATGAGAATTGCTGCCATCAAACCCATGATAATGCCCCAGAAAATGCGAATAGCAGGGTGTGGTTGATCCGTACCTGTCATCACCATAGAAACAGCAAAAGTCATGGAATCTCCTGTAGTAGCCACAAATATCGTGGTTAATACTAAAAATAATATGGAGATAATAAAACTAAAGGGTAGTTGATCTATCATTGCAAACAACGCAGCAGGCAAATCAAAATTACCAAAAGCATCAGTAATAACACCCGGGTTAGCGATTTCAAACGCTAAGCCACTACCGCCTAAAACGGTAAACCAAAAAGTGGTAACCACAGGGGCTAAAATGGCAATTAAGGTAACGACTTGACGAATAGTACGACCGCGTGAAATGCGCGCCACAAACATGGCCATTAAGGGCGCATAACCAATAAACCAGCCCCAAAAGAAGACCGTCCAACCACCTAACCAGCCTGAATCACCCCTAAACGTTGCCATAGGGATAAATTCATTAATATAGATACCAAAGCCATTAATAAAACCATCAACAATAAACGCGGTAGGACCAAAAAGGAAAATAAACAGAATTAAAATAGCCGCTAAAATAACGTTACTGCTGCTTAGTATTTGAATACCACGATGAATACCGCTAATAGCAGAAATGGTATAGATAATGGTTAAACCAATTAACACTGCAATCTGCGTACCGTACACATCCGGTATACCAAATAGTTTGTTAAGGCCAAAGCTTACTTGTAAACCTAAAAAGCCAATAGGCCCTACGGTACCGGCTACTACAGCTAATACGCAGCACACATCTACAATGGTGCCCAACCAACCCTTCATGACCTTGTCGCCAAAGATAGGGTAGAGCAAGGTGCGAGGTTTTAAAGGTAAGCCTTTGTCGTAGTGTAGGTGCATAAAGATAACACCTGTTAAGCTACCCAAAATAGCCCAAGCTAAAAATCCCCCAAGCTAAAAATCCCCCAAGCTAAAAATCCCCCAAGCTAAAAATCCCCCAAGCTAAAAATCCCCAGTGCATGAAACTTTGCGCTAAGGCGTTATAGGCAACTTGAGTGGAGGAAAGCGTCTCGTCGCCATACATAGGCGGTTCAGTAATGAAGTGAGCAATAGGTTCAGCGGCTGCCCAGAACACACCACCACAAGGGTGCCTGTTTGAGTTGATTCTAACCTTAGGATAAAAAAGGGAAGCAATCAAGCATTTTTAGCCATGTGTGGACGTAAAGACACTGATTGTGTTGTATGGATTAGACGAGAAATCGTATTTAGCTCGCTAAGCACCTCATCTAAAAGAGGATTGTCTTGAACGGTTAGCCCCGGATTTGGCATCTCCGTCACGTTTAACATTTGCTGCACAACCAGCGCTGTATTTTCCTTATTAGGTAAGGGTTCACCTTGTGCACGACTTTCAGCGTAAATAGTAATACGATCTGCTATACGCTCAGCACTTGCAATAATAGGAAACCATTTGGCTGCCTCTTTATTAGCAGGAGGGGGTTCAGAGAGTTGTTTTTGCAACTGAGCACGTAAGTTTGAGAGCTGGCTATAGATAAGACGGCGTGATTCTTGGAGAGCAGGGGCTGCTGTACATACTTGCTGAAGGTAGTTGGCTAAGGTGTTCATAGCGGTTTTATATGAAGTGGCCAATTGTTTTTCATGAGAGCGAGGCCAAATAAAATAGCCAAAAATCAATACAATGGCACCACCAATAGCTGTATCCATTATGCGTTGGCCTGCATAATTCACATTAATAGTTCCAGGGGTAACTATGTCAATTAGTAGTAATACCATTGGTGTAATAAATAAACTCAATAACGCATAAGAGCGTTGCATAGCCCAAGGCATGCAGGCGGCTATGGCGACAATGACAAACACCATGGCTAAGCCCTTAGGCATTAACATTAAAATAATAGACCCTATAATTACGCCAAATGCAGTACCTACTAACCGTAAAACCGCACGTACAAATACAGAGCCTAACTCTGGTTTCATCACCAAGGAAACGGTTAAAGGCACCCAGTACCAATGGTTGCCATGCACCACGTATTTCATGGAAAAAGCAAGACCCATACAAAGCGCTAAAATGCCGGCGGATTTGATGACTTCTGGCCCTACTATCAGATGGTCAAATAAGCGCTGCCACGGTATTTGACCTTTTAGCGCTAGATGAAACTCACGTGAAGCACGTTGTGTGATGCTATCTAAGGCAGCAATGCTTTGTGTTAAATTTTGAACTCGTAAATAAAGACCTTCTTCAGTTTGTAAGTTTTCAGGCGTCATAGGCAAAGGGTTTTTGTGTAAAACCGCAGTAGCCAGTTGCTGCAACCAAGTGGCTAAGGATTGCAGAGTAGAAATATTAGATTGAGCCAAAATATGAGAGAAAATACTGTCTGTGGCTTGTAAGATAGCGGCATTATTTTGATTTTCTTTAGAACGCACGGTATTAGCAGTGCGGGTATCTATTAATATACCGTAGAGTAATTCGTAATTATCAATAACCGTGCTTCTAGCGGTTTCTTGCAAGGTGCTAGTGTTTGGGTCTTGGAGAGCATTAGCATGGGCTTGGGTAAAAGTAGCTAGCGCTTGTAGGTAGTTTGCTAAGAGTTGTCGTTGGGGGCGTCGCTTATCTATAAGCGCTTCTAAGCCCAGTAACAATAAATAGAACGCCGTACCGCATAAATAAAGTAGAGCCATTTCCCATGAGGCAATGACTCCGTGTAGTTCTGGGCCTAGTCCAAAAGCTAGAGAAGCTCCTAAAAGCGCTTGTAAGGTGCCCTTAGAATAGGCCGCGCCGTAACTATTAACTATACCCGCCACAAAAGCAACTCCTGTTAGCGTGGCAATAGCCACAGGGCCTGAAACCTGCCATAAATCAGCGGCAAAGTAGCCTAAGGCTCCAATAGGAGCAGAGATGAGCGTCATTCTGACTAGCGAGCGATAGGAGCCAGTGCCTTCACCAGTGGACTGCATCATAACCCCTAAGGTGAACCAGAGAAAAAGCAAAATATGATGACTTAGTAAACCTATAGTTAAGGGCGTCCCTATACCTATAGCAAGGCGTAGACTACGCCCTACGGGCCACTTAGCCGGTTTTAAATTAAGTATTGTACGAAGCCACATGGAAGATCACTCTCAGCATTATTAAGGACTAGGTTGTGCGGTACACTTTGCTATATTGATTTATTTCAATGTCCATATCATAACCATCTTAAAGAACCCTATGAGTAAAGAAACAGATAAAGATATACAAGATCAGCAAACTCTTCTTGGCATCGCTTTTGCCGATCAAGCCCTAATGGCTGCACATATTGCTATGTTTGCGGGCAGAACGGGTAATCCCCAAGAGACCATTGATTTACTTCATGAAATCACCGATGAGATTTCTGATCGCTATGGTTTGAGTGGTTTGGCTAAAGACACCATGAAATTGCGCATTACTAAAACCATTGGTTTGGCCGCGGCCATCATAGGAACTCAAGGCCAAAAAGGGGATTCAAGCACTTCAGGTGCACATTAAGCGTATAATTACACAGGCTACATGTAACTAAATGTTTGTTATGAATAAAGGTTTATTATGAAATCAGCTCAAAGTGAAATCGACGAGCGCACGAACTTAACCGGCTCTAATATGTTTGAGCTGTTGTTGTTTAGCCTTGGTTGTAAAAACGCCCAAGATCAGTCTGAGTTATTTGGCATTAATGTATTTAAGGTTCGTGAAATTGTCACCATCCCTTCCATTACTTCTATTGCTGGTGCGCCGAAGTTCTCTTTAGGAGTAGTGCATTTACGCGATCAAGTGATTCCGGTTTTTGATTTGCCAGGTATTGTGGGCTGTAAGCCCGCAAAAGAACCAAATCTTATGATCATTACGGAATACGCACGTTCTACCCAAGCGTTTGCGGTAGAGGCCGTAGAGGATATTGTGCGTTTAGATTGGAATAAGGTGATTTCTGCGGAAGCCAGCGATGTGGGACGTAGTTTAGTCACCAGTATTGCTAGGTTGGAGGACGGAGCCAATGGCGAGACACGTTTAGTGCAGGTGTTAGATGTAGAAGAGGTTTTACAAATGATTTCGCCTGTGGAGTACAAAAAGCAGGAGGAATTAAAAGCGGTAACAAATAAAGTAAATCTTAAGCCAGGCTCTATGATTTTAGCTGCCGATGACTCTGCTGTAGCACGCACCTTATTAGAGCAGGCTCTACAAGCTATGGAAGTGCCCTATGAGATGGTTAAATCAGGCAAAGAGGCGTGGGATCGTCTTAATGTTTTAGCCCAAACAGCAGAAAATGAAGGTAAGAAGATAACGGATAAAGTGAGCTTGGTGCTTTCTGATCTAGAAATGCCAGAAATGGATGGGTTTACGCTGACACGTAACATAAAACAGGATTCACGTATGAATACCATTCCAGTGGTAATTCATTCCTCGTTGTCAGGGACTACAAACGAAGAACATGTGCGCCGAGTGGGTGCCGATGGCTATGTGGTGAAATTTGCTGCGGAAGAGTTGGCAGATACCATACGAGCGGTGTTAAACAAAAAGGCGAATATCAAAAGCTAAATTAATCAATAATCTCCACCTAAGCCGCAGAAGTGCGGCTTAGGTGGAGCTAGTGTAAGCCTCACGTTGATTATCAGCGTATATTTCTTAAGCCTTCGAGGATTAAGGTGGTAGCGAGATCAGCGTATTCTTCGCGCGTAATAGGACCATCGGGTTTAAACCACATATAAACCCAGTTTAGCATCCCAAAAAGTGACATAGTAACCGGCTTTAATAGCGGGCGAGCGTCATTAATCTCAGGATTTATTTCGCGAATGGTGTCTGCTACAAGTAAGACTATTTTACGCTCTAGTCTGTTAATTTCTAACTCTTCCTCTTCTGGTAATGAGCCGTGACAATTCAATTGCACCTTATGGTGATTGTCTGCATCACGGTAGCATTCCAAAATTTGAGATACTATTTTACGCAAACGTACCTCAGGAAGATCGTGCTGGCTTTCTTTGGCTACTTGCTCTACTGATTCGCTAAGTGCTTTAAGGTGGCTATGAATAATATCAAAAATCAACGCTCCCTTGCTAGAATAGTAGTGATAAAGCAAGGCCTTGGAGACATCGCTGCGTAGAGCAATCTGAGACATGGAGGCTTTTTCCATGCCCAGTTCTGCAAACACAGCTGCAGCACTATTGAGAATATGCAGCTGTTTTTCTTCGAAATCAGCTGCGCGTGCACGAGTCATGCCACTCCTTCCTAAAAGGTAATTAGCGCTTAGGGCGATTATCAATAATACGTCTAGCTTTGCCTTCAGAATGCAAGGTTCCAGGGTCGGTAATATTAATGTGAGCCGTAATACCGATGACGTTTTTAATATGATGGGCCAATTCTTTGCCTGAGCGTTTTCTAGATTCTATGTCACTAGATTTTGATTGGCACTCCACGTTAATGGTCATGCTATCCATACGACCGCTTCTGCTCAGTACAATCTGATAGTGAGCGGCTAAGCCAGCGCATTTGAAAATCTGCTCTTCAATCTGTGTGGGGAAAACGTTAACACCGCGCAAGATAATCATGTCATCGCTGCGGCCAGTTACCTTTTCCATACGACGCATAGAACGCGCCGTACCTGGTAGTAGTCGAGTTAAGTCACGAGTACGATAACGAATAATAGGTAAACCTTCTTTAGTGAGAGTAGTGAAAACTAACTCACCTTCTTCACCATCAGGTAATACTTCACCAGTCACAGGATCAATGACCTCTGGGTAGAAGTGGTCTTCCCAAATATGCAGACCGTCTTTGGTTTCTACACACTCGCTGGCCACGCCAGGCCCCATCACTTCTGATAGGCCGTAGATATCTACGGCATTCATATCGAATAGCTGCTCAATCTCTTTACGCATGGCGTTAGTCCAAGGTTCAGCACCAAAAATACCTATCTGTAAAGAGGATTCTCGTGGATCAAGGCCTTGACGGTGGAACTCATCCAGAATGGAGAGCATATAAGAAGGCGTAACCATGATGATGCGTGGCTTAAAGTCATTAATCAAAGCCACTTGACGCTCAGTCATCCCACCTGAAATAGGCACTACAGTACAGCCTAGTTTTTCTGCTCCATAATGAGCACCTATACCACCAGTAAATAAACCATAGCCATAGGCGTTATGCAGAATATCACCTGGACGACCGCCGCCAGCACGAATAGAGCGAGCAACGACTGTGGCCCACACATCAATATCGTTAGGGGTGTAGCCAACTACAGTGGGCTTGCCTGTGGTGCCTGATGAAGCATGAATTCTGGATAGTTTCTCTCGCGGCACTGCTAGCATGCCAAAAGGATAGGTTTTACGCAGATCATCTTTACAAGTAAAAGGAAATTTAGCTAAATCAGCTAATGATTTCAGATCTGAAGGGTGTACACCGGCTTCATCAAAGTGAGCTTTATAAAATGGTGAGTTCTCGTAAGCGTGAGATAAGGACCACTTCATACGCTCTAGCTGTAAGGCAGAAATTTCATCTCTAGATGCTATTTCTATAGGGTCTAAATCTTCTTTTCTTGGGGTTAGGCTTTCCATGCTTTCCATGATTTTTCCTCTGCGACTTTATAAGATGGGGGCTAGTCAGTAGCTAATAATGAACCTTTTATCGTACGTGAGTGACCACGAAACTCCGCTACATGTTCGTCCCGCTGATTACGGATTGTTACGTCGTAAATACCGCTGCGACCTATTCGACTCACTTCACTAGCAGTTGCTGTGAGCTCGTCTTTTTCGAAAACAGGTGCTAGGTAAGTAATAGAACAATGTTGAGCAACGGTACGTTGATTGTAGGTGTTACAGGCAAAAGCAAAACACGAGTCTGCTAGGGTAAACAAGTAGCCACCATGGCAAGAGCCATGACCATTGAGCATGCTTTTTTGGATGGTCATGCGGATGCTAGCTGTGCCAGCATCTACATTTATCAATTGCATATTTAAGTGTTGAGTGGCGTGATCATCTTCCCACATAGCCGCTGCGCACGCCTGTGCTAAGGCTTGAGGTGAAAGTGAGCTTACATTCATCTCAATTTCCTTTGAATTTGGGGGCGCGCTTTTCTAAAAATGCTGATACGCCTTCGGCGTAATCGTGGCTATGTCCTGCCTGACGTTGTAAATCACGCTCTAAATCTAGCTGCTCATCTAAACTGTTTGTGGCAGAAGCGTGAATGGCTTGTTTAATTAAGCTTAACCCTAAAGTAGGCCCTTGTGCGAGTTCTTGCGCTAACTGAGTGGCGGTTTCTTGGAGCTTGTCGTCGTCAACGGCCTGCCAAATCAAACCCCAGTCAGCTGCTGTAGCAGCATCTAGAGGAGCGGCGGTAAGTGCCAAGGCTTTAGCTCTGGCTTCACCTAAGAGTCTGGAAAGACTCCACGTGCCACCAGAATCAGGCACTAGGCCAATTTTGGCAAAAGCCTGAATAAAACGGGCTGAACGGGCGGCAAAAACAATGTCACATGCGAATGCTAGGTTGGCGCCGGCGCCAGCAGCCACGCCATTAACCGCACAAATCACAGGTTTGTTTAAAGCACGGATTTGACGAACTAAAGGGTTGTAGTATTTCTCAATAGTGAGGCCTAAATCGGGTGCGGATTCGGCCTTACGCGGGTCGCGATCACCTAAGTCTTGACCGGCGCAAAAGCCCCTGCCAGCGCCTGTTAATAGCACCGCTCTGATTTCGTCATCTTCTGCGGCTTTTTCAAAGCAAGCACGCAATGCGAGGTGCATCTCGGTATTGAAGGAATTGAGTTTCTCAGGACGATTTAAAGTTAGGTGCAATACACCTTGCTCTACCGTGCTAAGTACACTGTTTGGGGTGGTTGTAGCCTCAGTCACACTGTCTCCTTATGTGATTTCACGAATTAACTTTATGCTCGAAACCTTGACTTTATTATTTTTTATCAAGGTTGTGCTATTCGGGTTCTTACTATTGCATAAACCGTCCAGTCGGTCAATAATATTTATTCTTTCTAGAAACGTAGCCAGAGGAAAATTCAATATGCACAGTTTATTTGAACAACATCGCGCAACCTTAGAAGCGGCCCTAACCGCCATGCAGCAGCGCGGATTCTGGTCAGCGTATCCAGAGATTCCCAGTGGTCGCTTTTATGGCGAGGACGCTAAAGATGTGGGCCTAGCTGCTTATGAGGCACAGTTAAATCAAGATTTTTCCCTACCTGAGCACCCTGAAGAGTTCAGAGTAGGAGCAGAGCAATCCCCTTACGGTGGTGAGCTCGGTGTTCGTTATCCTGCTGCAAGCACAGACAGTTTAGTCAGTCACTCACTGGCTGTGGCAGATGCCTGGGCTGCTACCACGCTGGAGCAGCGTGCGGGTATTTGTTTAGAAATTTTAGCGCGTTTGAATAGCCGCAGTTTTGAAATGGCGCATGCGGTGATGCATACCTCAGGCCAGGCCTTTCCTATGGCATTCCAAGCCGGTGGGCCTCACGCCCAAGATCGTGGCTTAGAAGCGGTCACTTATGCATGGGATGAAATGTCACGTATTCCGGCTCAAGCGCAGTGGGTTAAACCACAAGGTAGAGCAGGTGACATCGTTCTAGAAAAACATTGGACGTTGATTCCACGTGGTGTGTCGGTGCTTATTGGTTGTCAAACTTTCCCTACTTGGAACAGTTACGCGGGCTTTTTTGCCAACTTAATGACCGGTAATACGGTGATTGCTAAGCCTCATCCTGCTGGAACATTGCCCATGGCTATTACGGTGCAAGTGGCGCGTGAGGTGCTAGTAGAGCAGGGATTACCCGCAAATGTGGTGTTATTAGCTGCAGAAAATCCCGGTACAGGGCAAGCTAAGGAATTAGCTCTGCATTCTGAAGTGGCGCAAATTGATTACACCGGATCGTCTACATTTGGTAAATGGTTACGTACTGAGGCTGCTACCCCTTTGGTGTATACCGAAGAAGCTGGGGTGAATAGTATTGTGCTGGCCGCCACCGATGATTTTGAGGGTATGTGTCAAAATATCGCCTTTTCTTTATCGCTTTATAGTGGGCAGATGTGTACCGCTCCCCAAAATATATTTGTACCTCGTGAAGGTATACAGGTAGGCACACAAAGCAAAAGTTTTGATGAGGTCGTAGCAGGTATAAGTGGTGCGGTTGATGCCTTACTGTCTGACCCCGCTCGTGCAGCCATGGTAGCTGGAGCCATCGCTAACACAGATACCTTGGAATGTATCCAAGCCATGAAAAAAGCCGCTCCCGTGGTCAGAGATTCTATACCCGTCTCTGGGTTAGAGCAAGCGCGTACCGCTACGCCTTTAATTCTTTCGGTAGAGGCTGAAAATGAAACACTTTATAGCGAAGAGCACTTTGGCCCTATTGTTTTTATAGTTGCTGTAGACAGTGCAGAAGAAGGGGTAAAACGTGCCGCAGAATTAGCACGAAAAAAAGGTGCGATTACGGCCGCTTTATACGACACTAATGAAAAACGTGTACAAGAATCCATAAACGCATTTGCAAAAGGAGGCGTTAATCTTTCCATTAATTTAATGGGTGGAATTTACGTTAATCAGAGTGCAGCATTTAGTGATTTTCATGTCACAGGTGCTAACCCTGCAGGGAATGCTTGTTTTACCGATGCCGCTTTTGTAGCAAATCGGTTCCGGACTGTTATGTGGCGACGTCCTGTCGCTGGTTAAACCTAAGAAGTTAATATATTCAAATTCAGGAGACATCCATGATTAAAAAAACCTCTAAAAAAAGCGTACTTACACTAGCTACTGCAGCGGCTTTAACCTGCCTAGTGCCTAGCGTAAATGCTGAAATACTAATTGGTTCAACCGTATCCTCTACCGGATTTGCATCTTTTTTAGGTGAGCCCGAAGATCAAACCTTGAAGATGATGGTAGAAGATATCAACGCTAAGGGAGGTGTATTAGGCGAAAAAATACGTTTGATTTCTTACGATGATGGTAGTGATGCCAATAAAGCCCGTACCTTTGCCACACGTTTAGTAGAAGATGATGAGGTGGTAGCTGTTATTGGCGGCACCACTACCGGAGCGACTATGGCGATGATGCCCGTTATGGAAGAAGCGGGTATTCCGTTTATTTCATTAGCCGGTGCTATTGAAATCACTCAGCCAGTGCGTCCTCATACTTTCAAAACACCGCATACAGACCGTATGGCTTGTGCCAAAATTTTTGAAGATATGACCGAGCGTGGTTTTAGCAAGGTAGGTATTTTGTCTGGCTCAGACAGCTTTGGTTCCTCCATGCGTAAGCAGTGTAACGATATTGTGAAAGAGTACGATATCACCATAGTGGGCGACGAGATTTTTGGCCCCACTGACGCTGATATGACACCACAGCTCACAAACTTAAATAATAAAGATGGCATCCAAGCGCTGATGGTACTGGGTTTAGGCTCTGGTCCTGCTATTGTGACTAGAAACTACAGTCAGCTAGGTTTAGATACTCCTCTGTACCAGTCTCATGGTGTAGCTTCTGATGCTTTTATTGAGTTAGCAGGAGCTAAAGCCGCTGAAGGCATACGTATTCCTGGTACCCCTTTATTAGTGGCTGATTTATTAGCAGAAGACGATGCACAACGCCCTTTAGTACAAAACTATAAAGAGCGTTACGAAGCAAAAACAGGGAAACCCGTATCCACCTTTGGTGGTTATGCTCACGATGCCTTGTATCTAATTGTGGATGCTATTGAACGTGCTGGTAAAGCCGATCCCACAGCCATTCGTGATGCCTTAGAGTCCACAGAAGGTTTAGTCGGTGCAACGGGTATTTACACCATGTCTCCTGAGGATCACTTAGGTTTAGACTTAAGCGCTTTCCGTATGTTGGAAATTCGTGACGGTAAGTGGACAATCGTAGATTAAAAAAGTAGTGAAAGAGTAAGAGCCGTCGTTCTTACTCTTTGAAAACAAGACTAATCATCCGGAGACAGATATGTCTGAGTTTATGCAGTTCCTGCTATCGGGGCTGACTGTTGGCGCCGTATACGCTTTAGTGGCGTTAGGCTTTACCATTATTTATAACGCCTCCGATGTGGCTAACTTCGCCCAAGGGGAGTTTGTCATGCTGGGGGGCATGATCACTGCAGCGGCTTATGCTGTGGGTGTGCCCTTACCTTTAGCCGCTCTGATGGCGATTATCCTCACAGCGGGCGCAGGCGTGCTTTTAAATAAACTTGCCATTGAGCCAGCACGCGGTGCACCGGTGGTGAGTTTAATTATTATTACCATCGGGGCTTCCATTTTCATTCGTGGATTAGTTCAGCTCTTACTCGGTAAGCAGTTGCATAATATTCCCGCCTTTACTGGCGATGACCCCATTCGTGTATTAGGTGCCACTATCTTGCCACAAAGCTTGTGGGTGATTGCGGGAGCTTTAGGTATTTTCTTTCTGCTCTGGTTATTTTTCAATCACACCCTTACAGGTCGTGCCGTATTAGCTACAGCAAATAATCGTATCGCTGCGCTCTTAGTGGGTATTAATACGAATTACATCATGACCTTGTCTTTTGCGGTGTCGGCGGCGATTGGTGCATTGGCAGGGGTGTTGGTGACGCCGATTACGCTTACTAGCTACGATATTGGTATGACAATGGCACTTAAAGGTTTTGCGGCGGCGATGCTAGGTGGTATGGGAAATCCTAAAGGCGCTTTAGTCGGGGGTATAGCCTTAGGCATACTTGAAGCCATGACGGCGGGCTACATTAGCTCTCAATACAAAGATGCTGCGGCATTTATTATGATTTTAGCTGTGCTGTTCTTTATGCCTCAAGGGCTGTTTGGCAGCAAACAAATGGAGCGTGTATAAGCCATGAGAAAATTATCACCTAAGCACATCTCCATATTGATATTGGTGCTTTTTATTGTTATTGCACCTTTATTTTTCTCTTCTTCTTATTATTTCCGTGTAGGAGCCTTGGTTTTTGTTAATAGCTTAGCCGTATTAGGTTTGGTTATATTAATAGGCTTTGTGGGTCAAATTAGTCTGGGCCATGCTGGTTTTATTGGGATTGGCGCTTATGCTTGCGCCATTGCACCGAAGTATTTAGGTATTCCCGTCTTAGCCGCAGCGCTTTTAGGCGCCGTTATATCAGGGGCTGTGGCCTGGATAGTAGGGCGGCCTATATTAAAGTTGAAAGGTTATTATTTATCAGTGGCCACACTGGGGTTCGGCATCCTCGTTTCTATGGTATTAACAAATGAAGCGTGGCTTACTGGTGGGCCAGATGGTATGGCCGTTCAGGATCCAGGCATGAATGCCTTGCTTAAAAGCTGGGGGTTCAAGTTCACAAACTCTGAGTTTTGGTATGCATTTAGCGGCTTAGCACTAGTTATTGGGGCCATTATTGCTTTAAATCTGCAATACAGTGCCACAGGTCGAGCCTTACATGCATTGCATGGATCAGAGGTTGCGGCACGTACTGTAGGGGTAGACGTAGCCCAATACAAGCTCAAAGGTTTTGTGATTTCTGCTATTTACGCCTCTTTTGCAGGCTCGTTATTAGCCATGCAAAATCGTTTTATTACGCCAGATGTGTCTAGTTTTATGCACTCCGTAGAGATTGTCACCATGGCGGTATTAGGGGGGGCAGGCTCTGTATTAGGTGCGGTTTTTGGCGCTACCTTTTTAACGGCCTTACCGCAAATACTCACTTTCCTACAAGATTATGAGCAAATTGTGATGGGCTTAATTATGATGCTGGTCATGATTTTTCTGCGTGATGGGGTATTGCCTCATTTATCACGAGTGCTACGAGGGAGAGGCTAATGAGTTTACTTGACGTTAAAAGCATAGGTATTTCTTTTGGTGGCGTAAAAGCGGTGCAAGACGTGAGCTTTACGGTAGGTAAAGGGCAGATTGTTTCCGTCATTGGCCCTAACGGTGCTGGTAAAACCACCCTGTTCAATATGCTTTCGGGTATTTATTTACCCATGCAAGGCGAGGTGGAGTTAAATGGTGAAACCATTACGGGGATGCCTTCTCATTTATTAGCACGGCGTGGCATGTCTAGAACTTTCCAAAACCTTCAGGTTTTCCCTGCCATGACGGCACTACAAAACGTCGCCACGGGCTTTCACTTGCAGGAAAAAGGTTCATTATTTGCTGACTTATTAGCGTTGCCTTCGGCACGTAAACGAGTGCGCCATTCAGAAGATCAAGCCAGAGAGCTTTTAGAGCGAGTTGGTTTAGGACGAGCCGCTGATGTGGAGGCGGGCTCTTTATCGTATGGTTCTTTAAAGCGTTTGGAGATTGCCCGAGCGCTTGCTTTAAAACCAGAGTTGCTTTTGCTTGATGAGCCCGCGGCGGGTTGTAACGCAGTAGAGACCGAAGAGATTGAGAAATTAGTGGCTGAAGTGGCTGCTAGTGGTATTGCCATTCTTTTGGTAGAGCACGACATGAAAATGGTTATGCGCATATCAAATAAAATTGTGGTGTTAGATTATGGTCAAAAAATTGCGGAAGGCACACCTGCTGAAATCGCCGTACACCCACGAGTTATTGAAGCCTACCTAGGCGCTGCAGCAAAAGAGGAGACCGCAGAATATGCTAAGTGTTAATCAGTTACGCTCAAACTATGGCCGTATTGAAGTGCTGCATGGCATAGACTTAGAAATCAACGCGGGTGAAATCGTTGTTGTGGTCGGAGCAAACGGCGCGGGGAAAACCACCCTCTTAAGATGCATATCCGGTATTCAGCCGGTACAAGATGGCAGCATTATCTTTAGAGGTGAAAACCTCAATACTGTTCCTGCTCACCAGCGTGTTAAACGGGGTTTAGCACAGTCGCCTGAAGGCAGGCAGATTTTTACCAGTCTCACGGTAGAGGAAAACTTAAGATTAGGGGCTTTTTTATACACGGATGCTAAAGTAGATAGTGATATGGAAGACGCCTTCAATATGTTTCCCATATTACGTGAAAAACGCAATGACGCCGCGGGTGGCTTATCCGGTGGTCAGCAGCAAATGTTAGCCATAGCCAGAGCGTTGTTAAGTCGTCCATCGTGTCTGTTATTAGATGAACCTAGTATGGGTTTAGCTCCTATATTAGTAGAACAAATTTTTGATGTGGTGAAGAGCTTGAAAGAGCTAGATGTCACCGTCCTATTAGTAGAGCAAAATGCGTTTGGTGCCCTGTCTATAGCCGATAGAGGTTATGTGATGGAAACGGGGAACATCACCATGTCGGGCTCAGCCAAAGAGCTGATAGAAGACCCGCGTATACGTGAAGCCTACCTAGGAATTTAATTAATGGTTAGGATAAAAAAAGTATGAGTATCACTATTGAGCACAAAGGTGCTATTGCTATTGTGCAGGTGGATAATCCCCCTGTTAATGCTCTCTCACAAGCCGTACGTAGCGGCCTGATTGAAGCGGTACAAAAGCTAGACGCAGATCCAAATGTACAGGGCGTGTTATTAAGCTGTGCCGGGCGTACTTTTATTGCGGGTGCCGATGTGAATGAATTCGGTAAACCACCCCAAGAACCTCATTTGCCCGATGTGGTGGCCACCATAGAAAGCGCCACCAAGCCGTGGTTAGCTGCTATTCATGGTAGCGCCTTGGGTGGTGGTTTAGAGATTGCCATGGCATGTCGCTTCCGAGTGGCGGTAGAAAGTGCTCAAATGGGGATGCCAGAAGTTAAATTAGGTTTGGTTCCTGGGGCGGGGGGTTGTGTGCGTCTGCCCCGCTTAGTGGGTGCTGAAAAAGCCGCTGAAATGATTATCAAAGGCTCTTTTATTAAAGCTCCTGAAGCGGCAGATTTAGGTCTAGTGGATGCCGTCTTTGAGGCAGACTTAGACGCACAGGCCTTAGCTTGGTTAGAGCACGCCTTAACGCAGCCTCTGCCTTTGCCGGTGCTATCACGCCCGGCGCCCACAGTTTCGGCTGAAGAATGGGAGCAGTTTGAGCGCTTTTTACCTAGAGATAAGCGCATGCTAGCTCCAGCCTTGGCTTTACAGTGCGTAAAAAAGGCGTGCGAAAGCGATGTGGCTGCGGCGCAAGCCTTTGAGCGCGCTACCTTTTTAGAGTTACGTGGCTCTGCGCAAGCGCGCGCCTTACGTCATGTGTTCTTTGCTGAGCGTGCTGCCGTACGTCCGCCTGAGCTTAAAGGTGTGCCTGCTGCAGACATTGTTACAGCGGGTGTAGTAGGTGGTGGCACCATGGGTACAGGTATTGCTATTGCTTTACTTGATGCAGGCATAAAAGTGGTGTTACTAGAGCGCAACCAAGACGCCTTAGATGCTGGTTTACAACGTATAACCGCCAACTATGAAAACAGCGTAAAACGGGGTCGTATTTCCGCAGAAGTGGCAGAGAAACGTATGGCAGCTATTAGCGGAAGCCTAGAGGATAGTGCTCTAGCTGATCGGGATTTAGTCATAGAAGCTGTTTTCGAAGACATGCAAGTGAAGCGTGAACTCTTTGAGCGTTTAGCCAAAGTGTGCAGAACCGATACTATATTAGCTACTAACACGTCTTATTTAGACCCAAGTGCCATAGCTAAAGATATTATCCCCTCACCAGAGCGTTTTATTGGTTTGCACTTTTTCAGTCCAGCGCACATTATGAAGTTGCTAGAAATTGTGCCCATTCCTGAAACCTCAGATGAAACCTTAGCTACTTCCTTTAAATTAGCTGCCAAGTTACGCAAAATCCCTGTACGCTCCGGTATTTGTGACGGTTTTATTGGGAATCGTATCTTGCGTGTATTGCGTGCTCAAGCAGAACGTTTGCTATTGGCTGGCGCTTCCCCTGCAGAAGTGGATGCGGCCATGCGTGCTTATGGTATGCCGATGGGTCCCTTCGAAGCGCAGGATTTGGGTGGCTTAGATATTGCAGCCTTCCAACGTAAGGCAGCCATAGAGCGTGGCGAAGAGGTGTTTGCTCCCGTAGCTGAAAAATTATGTGAATTAGGCCGTTTAGGTCAAAAAACCCAAGGCGGTTGGTACGATTACGCCGAAGGGGATCGTAAGCCCATTCCTTCACCGGTAGTAGCTGATATCATTAAAAACGTAGCCGCTGATCATACGCAGCAGAAGTGGACAGCAGACGATATTGTGGATTGTTTAGTTTTGCCAATGGTAAACGAAGCCGCTTTAATCCTGCAGGAAGGTATTGCACAGCGTGCCGCTGATGTGGATTTAGTGAAAATATTCGGTTATGGCTTCCCACGCTGGCGTGGTGGCTTGCTGCAAGATGCCGTAGAGCGCGGTTTAGATCAAGTAGTAGCACGTTTAGAGCACTTTTCTGCCCAAGATTTAACCCCAGCTCCTTGTGAAAAGCTGAAGGAGGCGGCAAAAACTGGTACATTTTAAGTATGTTCCTGTTTTTAATGGTTAATAAATGAGCTTGAGTTCCTTACAGCATACCCCTTGCTCCCAAGCGTTAATAGATCAGCTTTTAGAAGCCAATCCAATTAGAGCAGCGGCATTTATAGTTACCTTATATGGTGATATTGTAGAACCTAGAGGGGGTGTGCTGTGGATAGGCAGCATCATTGAAAGTTGTGCGGCCGTAGGCATTAGTGAAAATCTAGTGCGTACAGCCGTCTCTAGACTAATGGCAGCCGGCCAATTGCAAGGCGAGCGAGCAGGTAGACGCAGCTTCTATCGTCTTACTGCTGCGGCGCGTACCGAGTTTATTTATGCTGCCAAAGTACTTTATAACCAGCAGGCAGCCGCACAATGGCGTTTGGTGTATTTAGATGGGCCAGAGGCGGATGCCAATATGCGAGCCTTAAAAAGATTAGGTTATGCTGCTATTAATACACGCATGGCTATAGGCTCAGACGATGTACCCCTGCCGCCGCAGGTATTAGTGTGGCAGGCAAATGTGTTGCAAGGCCATGATGCCATGCGTAAGTTTGTAGCTGAGCATTGGGACCTACCCACTTATGCCAGCGCTTATCAAGGTTTTATTTCTTCTTTTCAGCCCGTATTGGCTTTGCTGGAGCGTTTAGACCCCGCTAAGGCTTTAACAGTACGGTTGTTAATGGTACATGAGTACCGTCATATCGCATTACGAGCTCCTCATTTTCCTGATGGCGTTTTGCCTGAGTCTTGGGAAGGGCATGCAGCTCGTCAATTATTCGCACGTCTTTATTTAGATCTTTCTCATAGCGCAGACCATAAAGTAGGCGCAGATTTCATCAATGATCAAGGTGCTTTAGCAGCACGCACTGAGCAGGTTAATCAACGCCTTGAGCGTTTAGCTTTATTACTTTGAGTTTTGCTTGAACAGCATGGTATTTTCTTGAAACATTACAACTTAAGCGAAAACCCTTATTGAAGTGTAATGTGTGAAGTGCTTTAATATAGATAATGTTTACATATAACCGTCCGGTCAGTCACTAAACTTAATTGACTAACGGGCCCCAATAGGAGATAGACGTTTATGTCTGAGGCTTTTATCTGTGATGCCATTCGTACACCCATTGGCCGTTATGGGGGCGCCTTGTCCTCTATACGGGCAGATGATTTGGCTGCGCTCCCTTTAGCTGCTTTGTTAGAACGTCATCCTAATGCTGATTGGTCATTAGTAGATGATTTAATTTATGGCTGTGCTAATCAGGCCGGTGAAGATAACCGTAACGTAGCCCGCATGGCAGCCTTATTAGCGGGTATGCCTATAAGTGTGCCGGGTACTACCATTAATCGTTTATGTGGCTCCGGTATGGATGCGATTGGTATGGCAGCCCGTGCCATACGCGCTGGTGATTGTGATTTTATGATTGCTGGTGGCGTTGAGAGCATGAGCCGTGCACCTTTTGTGATGCCTAAGGCAGAAAGTGCTTTTTCCCGCGCGAATGCGGTTTACGACACCACCATTGGCTGGCGTTTTCCGAATCCTAAAATGGAAGCCGCCTTTGGGGTAGACACCATGCCACAAACCGCTGATAACGTAGCGGCTGACTTTAAAATAAGTCGTGAAGATCAAGATGCTCTGGCTGCACGCAGTCAAGAGCGTTGGGCAAAAGCGAATGAGGCGGGTGTATTTCAGCAAGAAATCATTCCTGTTACCGTGCCCCAACGCCGAGCAGACCCCATCATTGTTTCCGTAGATGAGCATCCTCGTCCTGGTACAGGGGTAGAACAATTAGCCCGCTTACGTGCGGTAAATGGCGGTGATCTATCTGTTACTGCAGGTAACGCGTCTGGGGTAAACGACGGTGCGTGTGCACTTATCGTGACCTCTGAAGAAATGGCTAATCAACAAGGCTTTAAACCTATTGCCCGTGTAGTGGCGATGGCTGCAGCAGGTGTAGAGCCCCGTATCATGGGTATAGGCCCAGTAGAAGCTACGCGTCGTGTTTTAAAACGTGCAGGCCTACGTATTGAAGATATGGATCTAATTGAATTGAATGAAGCTTTTGCCGCGCAAGCTTTAGCTGTAACGCGTCAGTTAGGCCTGCCAGATGATGCGCCTCACGTAAATCCTAATGGAGGAGCCATTGCTATGGGTCATCCTTTAGGTATGAGCGGAGCCCGTTTAGTGACTACTGCGGCTTATCAGTTGCAGCGTCAAAACGGTCGTTATGCTTTGTGCACTATGTGTGTAGGTGTAGGCCAAGGCATTGCTTTAATTATTGAACGAGTTTAGACACAAAGGTGATCCTATGTATGCACAAGTAATTAACACTGGAAGTGACAAAGTACGCAGCATCGATGAAATGTCTGCGGAAGAGCAAGCCTTCATGGAGCGCATTGAGCGCGATGAAAAAATCGAACCCAAAGAGTGGATGCCTGAAGGCTATCGCAAAACCTTAATCCGTCAAATTGGTCAGCATGCTCACTCGGAAGTGGTAGGGCAGCTACCTGAAGGTAACTGGATTACACGTGCTCCTACCTTAGAGCGCAAAGCTATTTTATTAGCTAAGGTTCAAGATGAAGCCGGTCACGGTTTGTACCTGTACTGTGCTGCTGAGACCTTAGGTGTAAGCCGCGATCATCTAACTGAGCTGCTGCACGAAGGGAAGATGAAGTATTCATCTATCTTTAATTACCCCACCTTAAACTGGGCAGATATGGGTGCAGTGGGCTGGTTAGTAGACGGTGCCGCTATTATGAACCAAGTACCTTTACAGCGTACTTCATATGGTCCTTACAGCCGTGCCATGATTCGTATTTGTAAAGAAGAGAGCTTTCATCAGCGCCAAGGTTACGACATTATGATGAAGATGTGTGCCGGTAGCCCTGAGCAAAAAGCCATGGCACAAGATGCATTGAACCGCTTCTGGTACCCTGCGCTTATGATGTTTGGTCCGTCTGATAAAGATTCTGTGCACTCCGAACAATCCATGGCGTGGAAGATCAAAATCAATACGAATGACGAGTTACGTCAAAAATTCGTCGATCAAACCGTACCTCAAGCTGAGTATTTAGGCTTAACCATTCCTGATGAAAATTTAGTATGGAATGAAGAAACCGGCTGCTATGACTTCTCTCAGCCTGATTGGAATGAATTCTTTGAAGTGATTGCAGGTAATGGCCCATGTAATAAAGAGCGCTTAGGTGCGCGAGTTAAAGCTTGGGAAGATGGTGCTTGGTTCCGTGAGGCGCTAACAGCCAATGCTGAAAAAAAGCAAAACTCACAGAAAAAGCGCGTAGCTTAATCTTAATCTATTAAAACGAACGATATTAGGAGAATCACATCATGTCTCAAGACTGGCCTTTATGGGAAATTTTTATCCGTGGTCAACACGGTTTAAACCATCGTCATGTGGGTAGCTTGCATGCTCCCGATGCGGAAATGGCAATTAATAACGCGCGAGATGTTTACACCCGTCGTAACGAAGGGGTAAGTATCTGGGCGGTAAAATCCGATGATATTGTGGCGAGCGCACCTTCTAAGCGTGGTCCTCTATTTGAGCCTTCTAACTCTAAGGTGTATCGCCATCCTACTTTTTTCAAAATTCCTGAAGAAGTGGGGCATATGTAATGAGCACAACTGTATTAGATACTAATGTTGCGCTGCAGCGTAAGCTGTTGCGCATGGGTGATAACACCCTAATCTTAGGGCAGCGTATTTCTGAATGGTGTGGCCATGCCCCCGTTTTAGAAGAAGATATTGCCATGGCTAACGTAGCATTAGACTTAATTGGTCAAACTCAGTTTTGGCTAGGTTTAGCGGCTGAGCTAGGTGGTGAAGGCAAAACTGCCGATGATTTGGCTTATTTACGCGATAGCCCTGAGATTTTTAACTTCCTTCTTGTGGAGTTGCCTAACGGTGATTATGCGCAAACCTTAACGCGTCAGTTCTTTTTTGATGCGTGGCATTTTTTGCAATTACGTGCCTTAATGGACTCCACAAATGCTGAGATTGCTGATATTGCTGCCAAAGCCTTCAAAGAAGTGAGTTATCAGTTAGAGCGTACTACCGATTTATTTGTACGTTTAGGTGATGGCACCGCAGAGAGTAATGCACGTATGCAAGAGGCCGTAGACTACATCTGGTCTTATACCGGTGAAATGTTTACTAACGATGACTACGACGTGGCATTAGCTGAGGCCGGTATTGCACCGCTGCCAGAAAGCTTGCACGAAGAGTGGTTGGCGTATGTGACAGCAAAAATGAAAGAGGCCACGCTAACAATTCCTGAGAGCAAGTATATGCATAAAGGGGGCAAGCAAGGCCGTCATACCGAGCATCTAGGCTTTATTTTAGCTGAAATGCAATTTCTCCAACGAGCCTATCCGGGCTGTACTTGGTAGTGAGTCTGAATATGAAACCATCTCTACCCGAATTAAAAGACGTGTGGCAATGGCTGGAGACTGTACCTGATCCAGAGATTCCAGTTATATCTCTGGTAGATTTGGGTATTATTCGCGAGCTACGCTATGAAGACGACACATTAGTAGTAGTGGTTACCCCGACTTATTCGGGGTGCCCTGCTACTGCAGTGATTAATCAAGACATTGAAGCTAAATTACGTGAAAACGGTATCGAGAATCTACGCTTAGAGCGACAGTTATCACCACCGTGGACTACCGATTGGATGAGTGAGAAAGGGCGTGAAAATCTACGTAATTACGGGATTGCCCCTCCAGCGCAGCAAAGTAGCGACAGTAAAAGCATTTGGATCCGCTCTGAAGGGGCTCCTGTAGTCGCTTGTCCTCGCTGTGAATCTCATAACACATCCTTAGTAAGCCAATTTGGCTCTACTCCGTGTAAGTCCAATTATCGTTGTTTAGATTGCTTAGAGCCGTTTGATTACTTCAAATGTATTTAACTAAGCCAAGCCATCGGAGGAAATCATGGCACGCTTTCATCCCCTGCAGGTGATAGATGTGCATCGCGATACACGCGATGCAGTAGTAGTAACACTTAAACCCAGTTCAGAAGCCAGTGAGATATTCGATTTTATCCCTGGTCAGTACCTAACATTTCGTCGAGATTTCGATGGTGAAGAGTTACGTCGTTCGTATTCCATTTGTTCTGGTGTGGAAGACGGCGTATTACAAGTTGGCATTAAACGTGTAGACGGTGGTGCATTTTCTACTTGGGCTAATGAAGAGCTCGCTGCAGGCGCCGTACTAGAAGCCATGCCTCCTATGGGCAGCTTTCATATTCCCGTTGAGTCTGAGACAGCAAGAAATTATTTAGGTTTTGCCGGTGGTAGTGGTATTACGCCTTTATTGTCGATTATTAAAAGTCGGTTAATTCAAGAGCCTAACTCACGTTTTACTCTGGTGTACGCCAATCAGCAAATTAGCTCTATGATGTTCCGCGATGAGCTAGAAGATCTGAAAAATAAGTACATGGGCCGCTTGTCCATTATTCATATTTTTGATCGTGAAGGGCAAGAAATTGACCTGTTCACGGGTCGTATAGACCGTGAAAAATGTGAAGGTTTATTTAATAACTGGATCAATTTACCCTCCATACACACGGCGTTTATTTGTGGTCCTGAACCCATGATGCTTACCATTGCAGAAGCGTTGAAAGATCATGGTTTACCCAAAGAGCAGATTAAGTTTGAGTTGTTTGCTTCCGCTCAACCTGGTCGTGCGCGTCGTCAGCAAAGCAAAGAAGCGAGTGGGAGTACTACTGCTAAACGCGCTGTAGCTACAGTTACTTTAGATGGTGTGTCCCGTACCTTTGATTTTCCTAAAGAAGGTCAAAGCCTGCTTGATGCTGCACTAGAAAACAACTTAGATGCTCCTTATGCTTGTAAGGCAGGGGTATGTTCCACCTGTAAGGCTAAGGTCTTAGAGGGGGAGGTTGATATGCTAATTAACCACGCGCTAGAAGACTACGAGGTCGAGCAAGGTTATGTGTTGAGCTGTCAGTGTTATCCAGTGAGTGACCGCGTCGTGGTCAGTTACGACGAATAAAGGAGTCGCTATGTCAGACACAATGAAGATTGAAGATTACCTCGCCCAAGGCGGCGTCTTAAGTTCTCCTGAAAATGCGCCTGCGCGTTATAGAGGTGAGCTTATGCGTATCATGTCAGCCTTTGTAGACAGTGAATTGGCTGCTTCAGCGGGCTTTGCTTCCTCTATTAATTTTGCTTCTAGCATCAGAGGTCGTATTGCGGCTAGTCGTATTACGCTTGAGAAAGCAGATCATGCAGAGCGTGTACTAGAAATTATGCGCAGCTTTGGTACCGATGTAGAGCGTTACGAGCAGCATGATTGGGCTGCCAGATTGCCCCGTGACAGTGATCTACATACGGATAGACAGCTGGACGATATGCGTTTATCTGTTTTTTATTACCCGCTCATTAACTGGGCAGATGCGGTGATGATGAATGTGCTACAGGGTCTAGCTGCAGATGTGCAAATTGAAGAGTTAGCACGCGTTTCGTATGCGCCATTAGCAGAAGTGCTCAGAGACATTGCCCCCCGAGAAAAACGTCATACCGAATTAGGTCTAGAAGGGTTGGCCTATCTAGTTAAAGACGGCTCCCACACCGAACAACTGCAAAGTAGCTTTGATTACTGGCAGCCACGTGTAGCGGCAGGCTTTGGACAAGTGAATTCCTCTCGCTTTGAGGTGTTAAGTCGTTTAGGTCTACGTCACGATAACAATGCTGAACTATTGCAGCGCTGGCAAAATCGTGTCAATGAAGCCTTGCAGGGCTTAGGCATTAAAACCTAATAAAGACTTAGTAAATTTAATTAAAGAAGGAATATTACATGACTACATCATCGTCTATGCCCAAACGCCTTGAGAGCTATGTTTGTGGTAAATGGACAGCAGGCACCGGCACCGGGCAGACGCTATTAAGCGCTGTAACGGGCGAGCCTATTGCTGTAGTAGACTCCACAGGTCTAGATTTTGCTGCCGCTCGTGACTATGCGCGTGAGAAAGGTGGTAAGGCGTTGCGCGCTATGTCATTTCATGAACGCGCTGCGATGCTCAAGGAGTTAGGCCTAGCTTTGCTAGAAGTCAAAGAAGAGCTTTACGCGCTGTCAACTCATACCGGTTCTACACGTGTAGACAGCTGGGTAGATATTGAGGGGGGTATAGGTACCTTATTAGCTTACTCCTCTAAAGGTCGTCGTGAGCTCCCGAATGCTCCTGTTTTAGTTGATGGTGCGGTAGAGCGTCTTTCTAGAGATAATAGTTTTAGTGCGCAGCATATTTATACCCCGCTACAAGGCGTGGCTATACATATTAACGCTTTTAACTTTCCTTGTTGGGGGGTATTAGAGAAGCTGGCTCCAAACCTTTTGGCAGGGGTGCCCGCCATTGTGAAACCCGCTAGCCAAACGGCTTATCTAACCGAACTGCTAGTACGCCGTATGTTAGACACGGGTGCATTGCCTGAAGGGGCTTTACAGCTGGTTTGTGGTTCGGTTGGTAATTTATTAGAGCTAGTTGATGGCCAAGATGTGGTGACCTTTACCGGTTCAGCCACCACAGGTCGTATGCTACGCAGCAGTCCTAGCATTATCAATAACTCCACGCGTTTTACTATGGAGGCAGACAGTCTTAACGCCTCTATATTAGGGCCTGAAGTGACACCTGAGGCACCTGAGTTTGGGTTGTTTATTAAAGAAGTTGTGAATGAAATGACAACCAAAGCGGGGCAGAAATGTACCGCTATTAGGCGTGTATTGGTTCCTAGAAGCCAAGTAAAAGCTGTAGAAAAAGCCCTGTCTGAGGCTCTAGGGAAAGTGGTGGTGGGTGATCCGTCCAAAAAAGAAACCACTATGGGCCCCTTAGCCAGTGCTGATCAAGTCACAGAGGTTAAAGAGCGCATACAAGAGTTGCTGGCTGAAACTACGCTTTGGTTTGGTGATGCTGAGCCTAAAGATACTGGGGCGTCTGGCGCCTACTTTTCTCCCGTACTGTTGTACTGTGATCAGCCTATGAAAGCCAAGCTAGTACACGAGGTAGAAGCCTTTGGTCCTGTGAGCACAGTGATGCCGTACGACTCTTTAGACGAGGCCGTTACTCTTGCTAATAAAGGTCAAGGTAGCTTAGTGACGTCGGTATTTAGCTATGATGCGGCAGCGGTACAGCATTTGGTATTGGGCGTATCCGCTTTTAATGGTCGTGTCTTAGTCTCTAACCGCGACAGCGCTAAGAGCTCTACTACTCATGGTGCGCCCGTACCTTTTGTGGTACACGGTGGGCCGGGGCGTGCTGGTGGTGGTGAAGAGTTGGGTGGTTTACGCAGTGTGTATCACTATATGCAGCGTACTGGTGTTCAAGCGCCCCCGTCTATGCTCACAGCTGTAACTGGGCGCTGGGTCACTGGTGCTAAGGTAGAAGAAGACGAGGTACACCCATTCCGTAAGTCTTTAGCCGATCTCAAAATTGGTGATCAGTTAAATACAGAAAAGCGCACCATATCTTTAGAGGATATTGAGAAATTTGCTCATTTTACGGGCGATACTTTCTACGCTCACATGAATGAAGATGAGGCGCGTGCCAACCCTTTCTTTGATGGCCGGGTTGCGCATGGTTATTTAGTGGCTTCCTTTGCCGCGGGTTTATTCATTCATCCTGATTTTGGCCCTGTGTTAGCTAATTACGGCGTAGATAATTTGCGTTTCCTCACCCCGGTGTATGCAGGTGATACCTTAGGCGTGCAGCTCACATGTAAAGAAATTAATCCTCGCGATAACACCGAATACGGCGAGGTTCGTTGGGATTGTGTAGTCACTAATCAGAAAGACGAAGTGGTTGCGCAGTATGATGTATTAACCATGGTTAAGAAAACCTGGGAGCATTAATTTATGGCTCAAATCTTCTCCTTCGATGACGTGACCCCTGTGGTGGATCCGTCTGCCTATGTGCATCCTTCAGCCACTCTAATTGGCGATGTCATTATTGGCGCCGCCTGTTATGTGGGGCCTGGAGCGGTGTTGCGCGGTGATTTTGGTAGGATCCAGTTAAAAACAGGATCTAACATCCAAGATAATTGTGTAGCCCACAGTTTTCCTGAGGCGGATGTCATCGTTGAAGAAGATGGCCATATTGGTCATGGTGCTATTTTACATGGTTGCCTAGTAGGTAAAAATGCCATGGTAGGCATGAATAGCGTGGTCATGGACGGCGCTGTTATAGGTGAAAATGCCATCGTGGGTGCCATGGCCTTTGTAAAAGCTGAAATGCAGATCCCCGCAGGCCATTTGGCTGTGGGGTCCCCTGCACGAGTGGTTAGACCACTCAAGCCGCAAGAAATTGCGTGGAAGCACGAAGGCACCGTTATTTATCAGCGCTTAGCCTTAGAAGCTAAGCACACGATGAAAAAGGTAGCAGCGCCTTTAACTGCTCCCGAGCCCAATCGCAGACGTGTACGTGGCCCTGAGCACGATCCACTCGTCGTGACACGGCTAAAAAAAGAGCAGGGAGCCTCTTAGTCTTTAATTCCTAGTCTATTTAGTAATAGCTTGAATGCTTAGATGTATTGCTCCACAGACTGTAATTCCTGATCTGCAAAAATTAGCGTGAAATACTGTGGGGCTGCGGTTTCATTTTCTTGAAGACAAAGCTCTAAGGTATCTCCACAGAGCGTTGCACTTATTAATTCAATGGGTTGGCCATCTCGCCAAGCCGTACCGCTGACTTCTTGGAATTCTTGCTCTAAGTCAATGCCATACCACTCCCCCTCTACGCTTTGCCACTTCCAAATACCAGCCACTTGAGCGGGTACAATCCACTTAAAAATACAGATACCGCCTAATTCGCGCTTCTCATCGGGCTTCCAATCGCCCATATCAAAGGCGTGAGAGACTACACGAGTGCCGGGACGTAGTTCGTTTAATATTCTAGGGCGTAAGTCTAAATTAACGGAGTGCAGCAGGTACATCGTCACCACAGTGGCTTCACTGAAGTCAGCCGTATAAATGCTCTCTTCTACAAAATCAATCAGAAATTCCACGTGGGAATGCGCGGCATCTTCCATGGCGTCTGCAATACGCTCTGGATCAATGTCTATGCCCACGCCTTGCGTATTACGCTCTCTGGCGGCCGTGATCAGAATCCGGCCATCACCACAACCTAAGTCATAAAGTATGTCTTTAGGGCCTACTTGTCCCATGTCTAACATAATTTCTATTATGCTTTCATCAGTGGGAACGAAGGGCACATCTAGGGTGGTGTTCGTGAGGATGGAATAACCATCAAAATCATGGTCTGAGTCTGGGAACAAGGGTGCACCTAAAGAATAAAATTAAAGGAATAGATAGTATAACTGCATTGATTGTAACCAACACCCCCTGTAGAGATCGGCTATGGCCGATCTGATACCTAAAAACAAAAAAAGCCCCGCCATGTAAATAGCGGGGCTTTTAAAATTCTGTGGTGGCCCTGGGCGGAATCGAACCACCGACACAAGGATTTTCAATCCTCTGCTCTACCGACTGAGCTACAGGGCCACATATACTGCTTATTTACTGCCTCGGTATGCAGTAAAGAGTTTACTATAGCATGAAGGAACTTTATTTGTCTAGCTTTGTCTAAAGATATTAAAAATAACACATAAACACAGCTAAACAACAGTTTAGTATAATAGCTACGTACACAAAGTCGATAGATTTCAGTTATCGGCCAAGGGCGATTATAATCACATAATAAGCTCCTTGTCACCCTTTTACTTTATTCGTTGAATCTGCCCATGTCTGTAGACGTTCTTACCTTTGGCCTTAACTATGTATCGGCGCCTGTGTCGGTGCGTGAGCGCGTCACATTTCCTATTAATGTGATACGGCCTGCACTGGAAGGTTTGCGGTCGGCGTTTGGTTCTAGTGTGCGTGAAGCCGCTATTTTATCTACCTGTAATCGTACCGAGTTGTACTGTGCGGCAGAACCACATGTGATTGATCAAATCCCTTCGTGGATGGCGGAATTTAACAGTTTACATTCCAATGATTTAACGCCGCACTTGTATAGGTATGAGAAAAATGAAGCCGTAAAACATGCGTTTAGAGTCGCCAGTGGTTTAGATTCTATGGTGTTAGGTGAGCCACAAATACTTGGGCAAATGAAAGATGCTATGCGCGCTGCTAATGAAGCGGGAGCTTTAGGTACTTTATTGCATCAGCTTTTTCAGCGTACCTTTGCAGTGGCCAAAGAAGTACGCACTCAAACGGCCATTGGTGCACACTCGGTTTCTATGGCGGCCGCCTCTGTGCGTTTAGCACAGCGTGTATATGGCGATTTAGCTGATACTAATGTGTTGTTTATTGGTGCGGGTGAAATGATTGAGCTTTGTGCGGCGCACTTTGCGGCAGCAGGACCTAAAAGCATCATGATTGCTAATCGCACTGCCGAACGAGCAGAAGACTTAGCTGCTCGTTTTACCAATACAAAGACGATGCGTTTGGCAGATTTACCAGAGCGTATCGCAGATTACGACATCATCATTTCCTGTACGGCCAGTGCCTTGCCCATACTGGGGCTAGGCATGATAGAGCGTGCCATTAAGTTGCGTAAACGTCGCCCTATCGTTATGGTTGATTTAGCGGTACCGCGTGATATTGAGCCTGAAGTTTCCCGATTATCTGATGTGTATTTGTATTCAGTAGATGATTTAGGGCGTATGATTCAAAAAGCCACTGATGCGCGTCAGGCCGCGGTGGTTCAGGCTGAGACCATCATAGATACTCGAGTGCAAGGTTTTATGCACTGGCTAGAAAATCGTGAAATTGTACCCACATTAGTCAGTCTACAAGATAGAGCGCAACAGGTGGCGGCTCAAGAATTAGAGCGTGCGAAACGCATGATTGCGCGTGGTGATAACCCCAATCAAGTGTTAGAGTGGCTTACCCATAATTTAACGCACAAGTATTTACATGGCCCACTCACACAACTGAATCAAAGCCAAGGTAGTCAGCGCGAGCAGTTGCTAGATTTAGTCCCTCATTTACTCCCTTCTCAGGACCGCAGCCGCTAGTTAAATTTAATTAAACTAAATAGGTTTCTGTGGTTCTTTTTTGACCAAAATAATTTATGAAAGATACGATGCGAGATCGGTTAGAGCGTTTAGCTCATCGATTAATTGAAGTTGATGCCATGCTTTCCGAGCCCGAAGTTGTTAATGATATGGATAACTTCCGCAAGCTCTCGCGTGAGCGCGCCGAGTTAGAGCCAGTGGTAGATGTGTTTAATGCTTATATAGCCATTGAAGGCGATCTAGAGGCTGCACAAGAGATGATGCGTGACCCGGAAATGAAAGAAATGGGGGAGGAGGAGTATCAACTGGCTAAAGACCGTATTGCAGAGCTTGAAGAAAAGCTTGAGGTGCTGTTGTTACCTAAAGATCCAGATGATGGGCGCAGTGTATTTCTAGAAATTCGTGCGGGTGCCGGTGGTGATGAAAGCGCTATTTTCACGGGTGATTTACTGCGTATGTACACTCGTTATGCGGAAGATCAAAATTGGAAAGTGGAAATCATGTCGAGTAATGCATCAGAAAGTGGTGGTTACAAAGAAGTGATTGCGCGCATTGATGGAGATGGGGTTTACGGCAAATTAAAATTTGAGTCGGGCACCCACCGCGTACAGCGCGTACCAGAAACGGAAGCTCAAGGCCGAGTGCATACCTCTACGTCTACGGTAGCCATTATGCCCGAAGCCGATGAGGCCGAAGAAATCAACATTAATCCTAGTGATTTGCGCGTAGATACTTTCCGAGCCAGTGGCGCTGGGGGCCAGCACGTTAACAAAACGGATTCCGCCGTTCGTCTCACACACTTGCCCACAGGGCTAGTAGTAGAGTGTCAAGATGATCGTTCACAGCACCGTAACCGTGATAAGGCCATGCAAGTATTGGCAGCACGTCTTAAGAGCCAGCAGCTGCAAGAAATGCAAGACAAAGAGGCCGAGCAGCGTAGAAGCTTAGTCGGTACCGGCGATAGGTCTGAGCGTATTCGCACGTATAACTACCCACAAGGTCGTATTACCGATCACCGTATTAATTTAACCATGCATAAATTAAATTATGTGATGGAAGGCGATTTAGACGAGCTGATTAATGCGTTGTTAACTGAACATCAAGCCGATCTACTGGCGGCTTTGGCAGAAGAGTAACTATATGCCGGATGCGAATACTGACGGGCACTTCAGTATAAAAAATGTGTCAACAAGCAGCGAGTTGCCGCGTTTAGAGCAAACCATGCTCTGGGAGCATGTTTTAAAGGTGCCTAGGTCTTGGTTAATTGCTCATGATACAGACCCTCTACCCTTAACGGTGGTGCAGCAATACGAACGCTTAGCCGCCCGCCGTTTAAAAGGTGAGCCTATGGCATATATCATTGGTAGTCGAGAGTTTATGGGGCATAGCTTTATGGTTAGCCCTGCGGTTTTGATACCACGTCCTGAGACAGAGTTTTTAGTTGAGCAGGCTTTGGCACAAATTAAAGGTTTGCCCGAGGCGCGTGTTTTAGATATGGGCACAGGCAGCGGCGCAGTCGCCATTTCTATCGCTTTAGCTCGCCCTGATGCCACGGTAGTTGCTACTGATATTAGTGCTGATGCCTTAGCAGTGGCCCAACAAAACGCCCACAATTTATGTGCTAAGGTCGAATTTTTACAGGGGAGTTGGTACGATGCAGTAAAAGGGCAAGCCGCTTTTGATATTATTGTTTCTAATCCTCCTTACATTGCTGAACAGGATCCTCACCTTATACAAGGTGATTTACGCTTTGAGCCCATTTCGGCTTTAAGTGCAGCGCAAAATGGCTTAGATGATATACGGCAAATTATTAGTGGTGCCCATCCTTATTTGTCGGAAGCTGGTTCAATCTGGCTAGAGCATGGTTGGGATCAAGCCGTTATGGTGCGAAATTTATTTGCTAGAGCTAATTTTAACCAGCCCACCAGCATTTCTGATTTGGCCGGTATACCACGTATTACCGGCGCTTATATTTGAGAGATAATTATGACTGATGTACAAGATTTTATCCGCGAAACGGTTACTGAGCATCCTGTGGTGCTTTTCATGAAAGGGACTGCCCAAGCCCCTGAGTGTGGTTTCTCTGCACGTGTAGTACAAATTTTACGTGCCGTAGGGCTGACCCAAGTGGTCACCATTAACGTCTTAGATGACGAAGAAGTACGCGAAGGCATTAAGGTTTTCGCAGATTGGCCTACTATTCCTCAGCTTTATATTAAAGGCGAATTTGTGGGTGGTTCAGATATTATTTCTGAAATGTTCGAAAGTGGTGAGCTAGAAACGGCGCTGCGTGAAGCCGGTACCTTGGATGCCTAATCCTAAACAACGAGTGATCGTTGCCGTAACGGGCGCCACTGGCGCCCTTTATGCTGTGCGTCTTTTAAAAATGCTGCGTACGCAGCCACAGGTGGAAAGCCACCTCATTGTGTCGCCAGCCGCAGTATTAAACCTGCAGCACGAGCTGGGCTTAAAACGTTCTGCATTGGAAGAATACGCCGATGTGGTGCATAGTTTTAAAGAGGTGGGTGCCTCTGTGGCCAGTGGCAGTTTTAAGGTGCAGGGTATGATTATTGTGCCTTGCTCCATGCGTACCTTGGCCTCTGTGGCTCATGGTTTTGCTGATAACCTCATTACACGCGCTGCCGATGTGGTGCTTAAAGAGCGTCGACGTTTGGTGTTAGCCGTGCGTGAAACGCCATTTAATTTAGCGCATTTACGTAATATGACGGCGGTAACAGAAATGGGCGGTGTTATTTTTCCACCCCTGCCGGCTTTTTACTTTCAGCCTAAAAATATGGAAGAGTTAGTAGATCATAGTGTGGTGCGTATGCTTGAGCATGTGGGAATAGAGGTGGATGGTCCCAGTTGGCAGGGGCTTTAATTTTAATTAGGAGATTTTCATGAGTTTTGTACAAGTAACTACCGCTGACGGTCAAAAAATGCAGGCTTTTGAAGTATTAAGCAATAATAAAAATGCCCCAGGTTTAGTATTAATTCAAGAGATTTTCGGCATTAATGCGTCTATGCGTCAATTAGCTAAAGATTGGGCGCAGCGTGGTTTTAATGTGTGGTGTCCGGATTTATTTTTCCGCGCAGAACCTGGCTTAGAATTAGATCCTACAAATGAAGCGCAGTTTAATCTAGGGGTAGAAATTATGCAGGAGCTAGATACCCCTACCACCTTAGCGGACCTAGAAAGTACGCGTGCGCAATTAGCACAAAAGTTAGGTCACGATAATATTGTGGCTGTGGGCTATTGTTTAGGTGGCCGTTTAGTGGTGGAAATGGCAGAAAACAGCCCGCTTAAAGCGGCAGTGAGCTATTACGGTGTCAACCTAGAGAATGTAGTGCCTCCCATGAAAACCACTGCACCGGTTTTGCTACATATTGCTGAAAATGACGCATGGGTACAAGGCGATGCCTTGGAAATCATTCAAGGTGAAGTGGCTAAACGTGAAGGTTGGGAGTCTCACGTTTATGCTGGCTGCGATCACGCCTTTGCCCGCCCCAAGGGCGAGCACTTTAATGCCGAGGCCGATGCCTTAGCGGTGCAGCGTTCTGTGGATTTCTTAGCGCGTCACACAGCTAAATAAATCATAAACCATCAGTTATTCATTCTGATGGAAGTAGAAGTTAATAAAACAGCTGGTGCCAGGTTTGGGCTAGCTGTTTTATGCTGTGTACGCGTAAATCTACGTAAGGAGCACGGCCGGCGTATTGGGAAGAGAAGGGGGTGGCTGGGTGGGCGAAGTGAATGGTTTTAATGCCGAGTTGATGAGCGGCTTTGAGGTTACGTAGGGTGTCGTCTACAAATAGGCATTGGGAGCCTTGCACACCTAGTTCGACCAGCAGCTGTTTCATGAAACGTCTGGAAGGTTTAGGGCGAAACTGCTGTTGACGTTGCATATCCTCAATAGAGATGACGCGCTCAAATAAATAATTAATACCTAAGGCGTTAAGAATACGGTGCGCGTAATTGGCGGGGGCATTCGTTAGAATTATTTTTTTGCCTAATAAACGTCGTAATTGTGGTCCTAAAGCGTTTTCACTATGTAAGTGATCGCATACATTGAAGTCATGACTCCGATGCAAAAAATCTGCAGCATCTACACCATGGTGTTTAACTAAACCAATAAGCGTGGCGCCATAGCGCAGCCAATATTTACGGCGTAAATAATCTGCTTCCACGGCATCTATGTTTAATAGCTCTTCAATACTTTGCCCCATACGGCTATCAATTTCCGTAAAGATAGCCGCCGAAGCATTATGTAAGGTGTTGTCTAAATCAAATAACCAAATCACAGAACGATTAGTGCTTAGTGGGAGCGGATCATGGTGCCCACACCTTTATCGGTGAGAATTTCTAAGAGCAGGCTATGCGGCACACGGCCATCAAGTATATGTACGGAATTAACCCCATAGCGGGCTGCTTCCAAAGCAGAGGAGATTTTAGGCAACATGCCACCAGAAATAGTGCCGTCTTTAAAGAGCTCATCAATGGTTTGGGCAGATAGCTGACGTAATAATTTACCGCTTTTATCTAATACACCCGGTGTATTCGTGAGCATAATGAGTTTTTCAGCCCCTAACACCTCCGCCATTTTCCCTGCTACCACATCGGCATTAATGTTATATGAGCGACCATCTTCACCAAAACCGATGGAGGAAATGACGGGAATGAATTCATCGTCTTGTAGCGCTTTGACTACCGCAGGCTCTACGCGAGTGATGTCACCCACAAACCCTATATCCAACAATTTTTCAGGGTCATTATCATCGGGTAGCATCTTCTTTTGCGCTTGGATGAGCTGCCCATCTTTACCCGTCAGTCCTACCGCCTTACCACCGGCTTCGTTAATCATCATCACAATGTCTTGCTGTACTTGACCACCTAACACCCATTCCACCACTTCCATGGTCTCAGCATCGGTCACGCGCATACCTTGAATGAAGGTGCCTTCTTTGCCTATACGGCGTAGTGCATCATTAATTTGAGGGCCACCACCATGCACAATAACAGGCTTTAGACCCACAAGTTTCAAAAGCACTACGTCGTGAGCAAAGCTGCGCTGTAAGTGCTCCTCAGTCATAGCATTACCACCATATTTTACAACAATGGTCTTACCATGAAAGCGACGGATATAAGGGAGCGCCTCAGATAAAACATCGGCTTTGATTGTGGATGAGTAATTTGGTTGCTCGGCGTTTTGGGTCATGATTTATCTAAGGCTTTTTTAAGTGTTTGTTTAAAGGCAGTTTTATCGTAATTGCCTAAATAACGTTTGATTATACGGCCTTGTTT
Source organism: Paenalcaligenes sp. DL 309 (assembly GCF_057475285.1). Lineage (NCBI taxonomy): Bacteria > Pseudomonadati > Pseudomonadota > Betaproteobacteria > Burkholderiales > Alcaligenaceae > Paenalcaligenes > Paenalcaligenes sp. DL 309. The sequence continues at coordinate 90,564 of NZ_JBYBKW010000003.1, read as the reverse complement.
ATCAATTAAAAAGGCAGTGGGCGTCATGCGTATATCACCGAAGGCTTCAGAAATAGCGCCATCGTGATCGCTGACTACAATAAAGGGTAAATTTCTGGAATCCGTAAAGTTACGCACATAGTCTAACGGATCGTGTTTGAGAGCGACGGCGATTAGATCAAAGCCTTGATCATGAAACTCGTTATAGTATTCAATATTATCTGGCATTTGCGCTACGCATGTGGTGCAGTCAGTAGACCAAAATTTCACCATAGTTACATGATCTTTAAGGGATTCTGAGCTGTACTCTTTGCCATCTATATCTGTAAAACTAAAGCTTGGTGCTTGTGCGGCTGAAGAGCCAGAATCACCACAGCCAGCAAGAGAAAGCGCAACAATAAGCGCAGTAACAGCAGTAAAAAAACGGGATACCATCATAGTTTTAAGAAATTATTCAATTTTGAAGACTTCAGGTTCATTGCTATTTGCTGCCGGTTCTGGAGTAGTAGAGGTTGAGCTTTGATTTTGCTCTGTAGTGGTACTAGGTGCGCCATTTTTAGGTAACAAGCTTCTTTCTGCACTTACGTATTGAAATAGTTTTACGACTTTATTTACCCCAGGTACTGTAGAAGCAGCACGCGCTGCTAAATCTCCTTCCTCTTTGGTAACTAAGCCTTGTAAATACACTACACCACGCTCTGTAGTAACCGAAATAGTGCGGCTAGGTACGTCTTTAGTATTAATTAAGGCCGTAGTTACTTTGGTTGTGATCCAACCATCATTAGAGCGTACGCTTAGCTCAGTAACGGCACCTACGCGTAAGCGATTAATGACCTCTTTGACACTATCTATTTTTTCTACAGCAGTAGCAATACGTTGGCTGTCTTGTGCGCTGGGCACATCGCCTACTAATAAAACCTGACCAGCATAGGAAGAGCCATCCACTCGTCCTGGTTTACCATCGAGAATTTTGCTGGCTTCCATATTCACTTTTATATTGATGGATTTGTCATCAACCTGTTCACCGGCTGTGCGGCGATCAGTAGCAACCAAAGCGGTAGTTGTGGCGGCGCCACCAATAGCAAGAGGCACACACGCACTAAGCTGTGCTAGAGCAAGCAGTGCAGCGGCGGTGGTTAGGTAGAAACGTGTCATGATTAAACATCTCCGAGCAGTAGCGCATCAATACCATCACATAAAGCGTGTAATAAGACGATATGTACCTCTTGTATACGCATAGTGCGTTGATGAGGGACACATAAATGAATATCCGTTTCTACCAGCATATTAGCGATATCACCTCCACCTTTACCTGTAAGGGCAATAACTACCATGTCGCGCTCGTGTGCAATTTGTATGGCACGAATCACATTTTGGGAGTTACCACTGGTGCTGATAGCAACTAGAATATCACCGGTTTGGCCGAGGGCAGCTACTTGGCGTTCAAAAATACGATCAAAACCGTAATCATTGCCTACCGCAGTGAGTATGGAGGTGTCCGTGTTAAGAGCAATACCAGCTAAAGGTAAGCGATCGCGCTCAAAACGGCCTACTAGCTCGGCGATAAAGTGCTGGGCATCGGCAGCTGAGCCACCATTACCGCAAGCAAGAATCTTGCCATTGTTAGTGAGAGTGGCAAAAAGTAATTCTACTGCAGCAGCAGTAGGCTCAGACAAAGCGGCGGCACTGCTTTGAATAGCGTCGGCCGAGTCATTGAAGTGAGAGTTGATAAGAGTAGTTAAATCCATGTCTTATTATGGCATGTAGAGAGAAACAAGGGGATACTGATATATATTGTATAGATTAATTAATGAAAGTAATTAATGAAAGTAATTAATCCACCCAGCCATCTCCAGCCCTTTATTCATCAATTTATTCAAAGGCATTTGGTATCCATGTAATAGTATCACCCTCAATAGCAATCACATCAAATCGACAAAAAGGCAGCTGATTATTAAAGTAACGTCTGCTCAGCATAGGGAGAAAGAATTGGGCGGTGCGTATTATGCGCTTTTGTTTATCACGCTGTACACTATATAAAGCACCGCCATATAAGTTACTAATACGTTGGCGTACTTCTATAAAGATTAAATACTCCGCACTGCGTGCCACAATATCGATTTCACCAGAGCGGCATACTAAATTTTGTAGCAATATCGTTAGACCTTGTTGCTGCAAATAGTTCACTGCGTACTGCTCGTAACTTTGGCCACGTTTTTGAGTAGGTGAAGTGTGCGACATAACTAGGCATGCTGGCTTATTCATTTTCTTTGGTTTTTTTCTACGCAACATTTTTTGTTGGGCGTTAGCGGCTAATTTTTCAGGGCTCATGGGGTAAAGTAAAGATGATAGTACAAGAGCAACAGTTACAAACCTGGCAACGTTTACAAGAACGTATCCAAAGCCAGTCTTGGCCCCAACATACCTTATATGTAGTGGCTACGCCTATAGGTAACTTGGGCGATTTTAGCCTACGTGGCTGGCAAGCTTTATTGCAATGTGATGTGATTGCGGCTGAGGATACACGCTCCACACGCCCATTGCTTGAGGCGTGGGGTGTGGCAACTCCCCTTATTGCAGCACATCGTCATAACGAGGCGGCGGTGGCAGAGCAGATAGTGGCGCGTTTGGCAGAAGGGCAGCGGGTGGCTTTGGTGTCAGATGCGGGCGCCCCGGCAGTTAGTGATCCGGGCGCGCGTATTGTACGCGCTGTGCGCGAAGCGGGTTATAAGGTGGTGGCTATTCCAGGCGCTTCCGCGGTGATTACTGCGCTGATGGCTAGTGGAGTGACCACCGATGAAAACCCTGCTTTTGTGTTTGCCGGTTTTATGCCGCATAAAAGTCAGGCACGTAAAAAGTGGTTACAGCAATGGGGAGCGTGCGCAGCACCGGTAGTGATGTTTGAAAGCCCTCATCGTTTGGCTGCAGCCATTAAAGATATGGCCGAGTTGTATACCGATCGTGAAGTCACCTTTGCTCGTGAGCTTACAAAACGTTTTGAACAAGTGCATACTTGCGCGGTAGTTAAAGCTGAAGAGTGGTTAAAAAGTGATAGTCATCATCAGCAAGGGGAGTTTGTGGTTATTTTACATGCCGCCCCCGTGCAGGCTACCGAAACTGAGTTAGATGCAGCTACGCAAAAATGGCTACATGCTTTATTAACTCAGGTTTCAGCTCGAGATGCAGTAAAGGTAGCCGTGACAGCTACCGATTTACCACGCGCTGTAATTTACGATTGGGTTTTAGCAAATAAGCCAGACTAAAACCTTTAGGCTAGCGTATGGCTAAACTCGCCTCTAAACCAGTTTCTATACGAATGAGTTCAGCGGCGGTGAGGGCTTCAGCACGGCTGTTATAGGGTCCCATTTGTACTCTGAAAAATTCGTTACTGGGCTCAATGTGGGCATCATGGTAGTCAAGCTGCCCAACTTCAGCATTAATATGTTGAGCTAGCTGAGTCGCGCTTTCCCCATTTCTAAAAGCACCAAACTGTAGATAAATCCGCGGTAAACCTGTGCCCGTAATAGGAGCAAGAGAAGGGGTTATTGAGCTTTGCTCACTACGGCTTTTAGCCGAACTAAGACGGTGCTCTTCAGGAGCAGGGGCGTCAGTGAGATAATTACCGTTGCGTATATCGTCGTGAGTAATGGCTTCTACTATGACGGTATCGGTACCTAAACCGATAATATCTAATTTAGCAGCAGCTACATAAGATAAATCAATAATACGACTGCTATGGAAAGGGCCACGATCATTAATACGTACTATGACGGATTGCCCGGTTTTAGGGCGAGTCACTTTGGCATAGCTGGGCAAGGGCAGAGTGGGGTGAGCCGCTGTCATGGCGTACATGTCGTAGGTTTCACCGTTAGCTGTTTTACGGCCATGAAACTTTTTACCATACCAAGAGGCATTGCCGGTTTGCCTAAAGGGTTTATCGGCTGCAAGGGGAGTGTAGTGTTGGCCTAATACGGTATAGGGCCGCATATTGGCAGGTGCATGGCGTTCTATGCGTGGTTGAGCATTAGGAATGGCGTGTAGGTTTTTAGGTATGTTGGTGCCGGGGCCATCATCTTTATAATAGCCACCCCCTCTACTTGTTGAGGATTTAGGACTACTAGAACAGCCCGCTACGAAGCCCAACACAGTTAAACAAAGTAGAAATAGGGTAAAGGCACGTAAGATCATAACGGTATATCAGCAGGTGGCTGATTGCGGTGACGAATGAGTAAAGGCGAGTGATCGGCAAAGCGCAGCGCTAATTGTTCAGTCACATATACCGAACGATGCTGCCCACCCGTGCAACCAATACCCACAGTTAAGTAATTACGCGTATCTTGCATATATAAAGGCAACCAACGCTCTACAAAATTAGCAATGTCGTCAATCATATTTTCTACACTGCCAAACTGCGATAGCCATTGTGCTACAGGTTCATCTTTGCCGTTCATGGGACGCAGTTTGGGATCATAATGCGGATTTGGTAAACAACGTACGTCAAAAACCAAATCAGCATCACCCGGCACACCACGTTTATAAGCAAAAGATTCAAACGTTAAGACAACAGGAGGTCTATCGGCTTGTACTAAATCGCGTACCCAGGCACGTAGTTGACCTGGAGTGAGGCCGGTGGTATCAATGGTGTGTTCAGTTTCTCTGAGTGGCGCTAATAAATGCCTTTCGGCGGTAATACAGGTTGCCAAAGAAGGAGATTTACCATCTTGGCTTAGTCGGTCTGTCAGAGGATGGCGGCGGCGTGACTCAGAGTAGCGCTGGGTAAGAGTGTGATCATTGGCATCTAAAAAAATCACTCGAATAGGGATGCCTGATTCGCGTAAATCGGTAATTACACTAGGTAGCTGATGCAAATCACCAGGTGCGCGTACATCTATAGCCACAGCTACACGCTCTAGACCTGTATCCGCCGATCTATAGATAAACTCTTGTAAGAATGGAACAGGCAAATTGTCTACACAAGTAAAACCGGTATCTTCAAGTAAGCGTAGAGCCACGGATTTACCTGAGCCTGATATACCTGTAATTAAGACGACTTTAAGCATAAATTATGATTGATAAATAATAATGAATTAATGAGTGGCGCTAAGAGTGGGCTAAGAGTGGGGCGGACTGCTCTCTTTGATAGCCAATGCTTGACGCTCCATAAACTCTTTCATGGTGTCTATACCACGTAAATGTAAAATGGCATTGCGTACCGCTGCCTCTACAAGTACGGCTAAATTACGCCCTGCCGCGACTTGCAACATCACTTGTTTAATTTCTACATCGAGTACTGTTTGGGTTTGTTGCTGCGTGGGGAGACGTTGAAAGTTTTCGGGCTTAGAACGCAACAAATGCACAATAAGTTTGAGATTCATCTTACGGCGCACAGAGGTTTCACCAAAAATAGTACGTATATCTAAAAGGCCTAAACCACGTACTTCAAGCAAATTTTGTAAAAGCGTAGGGCATTGGCCTTCTATTAGTTGGGGGGCAGTGCGTGAAAATTCAACGGCATCATCTGCTACTAAACCATGGCCACGTGATATTAACTCTAAAGCTAACTCGCTTTTACCTAAACCAGATTCACCAGTAATCAGCACACCTAGCCCTAATACATCTAAAAAAACACCATGCATTAAGGTGGAAGGGGCTAAACGTTTAGTTAAATAGATGCGTAAAATATCAATAAGATCAGCGGCATCATGTTGCGTATTAAGTAAAGGCGTATTTAGCTGCTGACAAAGCTTTATAAGATCTTTGGGAGCTTGACTACTACCCGCTACGATCATTGCGGGCACACCCTCTTGGATTAAATCACTAAAAAGATGGCCGCGCCGAGTAGGTTCGAGCTTATAGTAGTAATCAATCTCTTCGGCACCAAGAATTTGAATGCGCTTGGGGTGAATAAGATTAAGGTGGCCGATAAGATCTGCGGATGCCATGCCGTGCTCTAACTTTATGCTGCTAGCGGCTTCTAGGCCAGCTAGCCATTGAAAGTTAAAGTGGTTTTGGTTGTCTTTAACTACGTCCTCAATGGTCAGCATGCGGAGTGAGCTCTGGGGGCGTTGTTAATAGCTGATGAATGATGGCATTGTCTTCTTCAGTTTCTAACTTATGACGAATCTCAGTATTAGACATAAGACGAGCAATTTCAGCTAATAAATCCAAATGGGTTTGAGTGGCGTGCTCTGGCACCAATAAAAAGAAAAGTAAGCGAGCGCTGCGGCCATCGCTGGCATCGAAGCGAATGGGCTCCGCTAAGCGCATAAAAGCACCAATGGGGTCTTTTAAGTCTTTAATTCGGCCATGAGGCACGGCCACTTCGTGCCCTAAGGCGGTGGAGCCTAAACGCTCTCTAGCAATAAGACTTTGAAAGACTTGAGTGCGTGCAATACCGTGATGGTTCTCAAACAGTAATCCGGCTTGTTCAAAAGCGCGTTTTTTACTGGTAGCCACCATATCTAAAACGATATTGGAAGGGGGGAGGATGCGTGACAGTAAGTTCATATCTGCCATTATAGTGCGATTAGTGGAAAATAAATAAGCCCCTAGCTAAAGAGCGTTGGGGCTAAGTAAATACGTGGTTAATTTGAAACTCAGCTAACTACAGCTCATCTGCCATGGAGACAGGTTCCATACGCTTATGGGCATGATTACCGGCTTTGGATTTGGTCTTGTATTTTATAACTTGGCGCTCTATTTTATCGGCTAGTAAATCGATGGCGGCATACATGGACTCTTCAGATTCAGAGCTGTGGATGTCTTTACCCGGAGCCCGTACCGTAATTTCAGCGATGTGTTTGTGCTTTACTATAGAGAGAATAACTTGGGCATCGATGATGGCATCGAAGTGTTTATTTAGCTTACCTAGCTTATTAAGCGCGTATTCGTGAATAGCAGGGGTGACTTCAAAATTACGACCGGTAATATGTAGATTCATAATGCCTCCTGTGAGCTAATTAATGAGTAGAGAGCATTCATAAAAATGCGCCTACACAATTTCAGTATACTCAAATAATCACATAAAGCCATGCGAAAAATCAACTGTTGTGTAGGCTTACATTTTGAAGTCTTTGCCTAAATAAACTTGGCGTACAGCTTCATTATTAATGATCTCATCAGGCTTGCCGCTGGTTAATACAGAGCCATCACTAATAATATAAGCACGGTCACAAATACCTAAGGTCTCGCGCACGTTGTGGTCTGTAATAAGCACACCTATTTGGCGTGATTTTAAAAACTGCACAATACGCTGAATCTCAATCACTGCAATGGGGTCTACACCCGCAAAAGGCTCATCTAATAAGATAAAGCGCGGATTGGTGGCTAAAGCTCTGGCTATTTCTACTCGCCGCCGCTCACCGCCTGATAGAGAAAGCGCGGTGTTATGGCGTATGTGTTGAATTTGTAGCTCATCAATTAAATGGTTTAATTGCTCTTCTATGTCAGCTTTAGATAAGCGTTTGCCGTGTTGATCGCGCTGTAGTTCAAGTACGGCGCGTATGTTGTTTTCTACATTTAGACGTCTAAACACAGAGGCGTCTTGGGGTAGATAAGATAGTCCTAGATGAGCACGTTTATGCATGGGCAAAGAAGTAATCACTTTGCCATCAATTTCAATACGACCCGAGTCTGCGGGCACTATGCCCACAATCATATAAAAACTAGTGGTTTTACCGGCACCATTCGGGCCCAGCAACCCCACCACTTCGCCGCTTTCTACTAAGAGGCTGACGTCTTTAACTACCGTGCGTTTACCGTAAGTTTTACGTAAGCCTACGGCGCGTAAGCTGCCTGTAGAGACAGCAGATAGTGGTGTGGAGGTGTTAGGCATAGAGGGGGTAGTAATTAATTGGACTTGGCTTTGCATTCGGCAATGGCACGCTCAATATTGGCGCGAGGACGAGCAATAGAGCGTACCCGTTTTTGACTATCAGCAGAGTCTGGGCCGCCTAATGCCTGATAGGTGTCAGACTGTTTGTTATAAATAACGCGTTCACCTTGAATGCTATCTATGGCCTTACCGCAGATATAACGCGTTAAAGAAGCCTGACCGATTAAGGTTAACTGTTCAGTGCCACTATTAAACTCACCTCTTAAGCCTTCGCCTTTGATGATTTCATACTTCTCAGGGCTTTCTTGACGTATGCGCACCCTGTTGCTAGCGGCCACGGTTGCAACTATTTGTTGTGAGCCGTTTTCTAGTTCATCGACCTCAACGCGATCGGCGTGTAAATTTAAATTGCCACGGGTAACAATCACATTGCCTTTAAACACACTTTTACGTGCCTGATCATCATAGTCTAAGGAGTCAGACAATATGATGGTGTCTGGTTCTATCGCTTGCGCTATAGCGGTTACAGGAGCTAGACAGAAACTAAAAAGTATGTAGATAGAGAGTAGCGGTTTTTTCATTTTTTATTCGGGCTCATAATGACATGTGACTGTTCGAGTACCTGCAGTTGGCGCGTGTTGTTGTCATAATACATGCCTTTGCCTTTTAAAGTGTTAGGACCATCAATAACTGTTGCTGGGTCTGTGGTGTGCACTTTGTCTTGATGAGGAAATAGGGTGAGTCTATGGCTGCTAATAGAAAAAAGCTCACCTTTTTCATCTGGTTGACGGTGTATAAGCGCATTACCTATCATTTGTATGCGCTCACCCCCTTGATCCATGATGGCAGTATCTGAGGTGCCGGTAGTAATCGGGTTGTTTTCTTTATAACCTCTAGCGATGATTTGATCTAAATGATAGGAGTCATCGTCAGGGTAATGCAGCATAAAACTGCCTTCTAAACGATTCGTCGCCACACCCTGTTCATTGGATTGCAGCATGACGAAATCTTTAGCCCACGAGTCGGGCTCATGGGTGTTTTTCCGCGGTGGGTCTAAAGCTACAGTAGTGTTGGTGTAGTAGGCTGCCCACCAAGTCCCTATTACTAAAGCAATTAGCAAGAGAAAGGTGATTAAGGTGGGTAAGCGTTCACGCATTATTGGGGGCTGCCGGTGATGAGGCTAATAGGAGGCGTGGGCGTAAAGTACTGTCCAAGCTTTGCTTGTGAGGCAAGAATTAAATCGCAGCATTTACGGGCTGCGCCATAACCCCCTTCTATATCAGATACCCAATGGGCAAGTTGATGTATGTATTTAGGGGCATTGGGCACGCTGGCAGAAAAGCCTACGCATTTCATGGCGGTAAGATCAATAATATCATCACCCATATAGCCCACTTGTTTCATGTCTAAACCGTGACGCTTTGCTAAATCGTGTAAAACGATAGATTTATCACGTATGCCTTGATGCACTTCATTGACCCCAAGTTCGCTAGCGCGTCTAGCCACAATAGGCCCGTCTCTACCTGTAATAAGTGCAACGGTAATGCCACATTCTTTAAGCAACCTAAGGCCATAACCATCTAAGGCGTGAAACGCTTTAAAGCTTTCGCCGTTTTCGTTATAAAATAAACGGCCGTCGGTGAGCACCCCATCTACATCAAAGGCCATAAGACGAATATTACGCAACCGCTCTTGGACTTCAGAAGGAATAGGCGCTAAGAGTAGGGACTCTACAGGGTGGTAAGAAATATCAGAATGATTCATTACATTTACATTGTAGATAATTATAATTAATAAAAATTTAAGACTTAAGCATTCAGAAAGATTAGATGACTTTAGCAGCGAGCAAATCGTGCATATGTATAGCCCCTAATAGTAACCCGTTGTCATCCACAATTAACAGCTGGTTTAAACGGTTTTTATCCATAGTATTAGCAGCTTTGATGGCTAACTGGGTAGGAGGAATGGTTTGAGGCTGCGCCGTCATGCCTTCGTCTACCGTAATAGAACGTATATCACCACAACGGCCAATAAGACGGCGTAAATCGCCATCGGTAAATATACCTATGGGCTGCTGCGCCGCATTTACCACAATGGTCATCCCCATACCTTTAGCGGACATTTCGGCCAACGCTGCAGGGATTAAGGTGCCAGTAGGTACGGTAGGTAAGGCTGCGCCTTGACGCATTATATCGCTCACATAAGTTAAGAGCTGCCTACCTAAGGCACCGCCAGGATGGGAACGAGCAAAATCTTCGCGGCTAAAATTACGGGCCTCCAAGCAAGCCACGGCTAAAGCATCACCTAATACTAAGGTGGCGGTAGTGCTAGAAGTAGGAGCGAGATTTAGCGGACAGGCCTCAGTTTTCACATGCACATTGAGATGTAAATCACTATTTTTAGCTAATTCTGAGGCCGGGTGACCTGTGATGGCGATAAACACACAGCCTAAACGTTTACTCGCAGATAAAATGGTGGAAAGTTCAGCAGCCGTACCGGAATAAGAAATAGCAATTACTACATCGTCTGCGGTGATCATACCTAAATCACCATGTAAAGCCTCAGCAGCATGCATAAAAAAAGCAGGCGTGCCTGTGGAAGCGAAAGTGGCCGCAATCTTACGTGCAATATGGCCGGACTTACCTATGCCCGTGATCACCACACGCCCTTCACAGTGCAATATATGCTGTGTTGCAGCATAAAAATCTTGACCTAAGCGTAGCGATAGCTCATTGAGCGCAGCGATTTCAGTCGTAAAAGTGCGCTGTGCAGAGGCAAGGGTTTGCTTGTAGGAGGGCGTCATACTAAAAGTGTTCATGAAAGAAGTATAAAGGCTAAGAGTGGTTTTTTGGGTTAAAAAGCGGCCACGGATCGTTATTTTAACGTAGTTTGCTTGATTTTAAGGAGTCAGCAGTTATATGATTGTAACCAACTCTGTTACTGTGATTTCTGTAATTACTGAAAATTCAAAATGAAATTAGAACCTCAAGCCGAGCGATTTATATTGCATTTCGGTGAAATGGGAGGAAGATGGGGAGTAAATCGCACCGTTGGTCAGATTTACGCCCTCTTGTTTCTATCGCCCGACGCATTAAATGCAGACCGCATTGTTGAAACCTTAGGTATATCACGCTCTAATGTTTCTATGAGTTTGCGTGAATTGCAATCATGGCGCTTAGTACAAATGGTACATAAGGTGGGCGACAGACGCGATTATTTTGAAGCTCCTAAAGATGTTTGGGAGATTTTTCGTATCTTAGTAGAAGAGAAACGCAAACGGGAAATAGATCCCACTCTTTCTTTGTTACGTAGTCTTTTATTAGAGGAACCAGCTAATGAGCAGGAAGCATACGGTCAGCAACGCATTACCGATATGCTAGAGTTAATCGAGCTATCCACTAGTTGGTTCGATGAAGTTCATCGCTTGCCCCCTGAAACCTTACAAAGTCTGATGCGCTTAGGCTCTAAGGTGCAAAAAGTATTAGGGATGGCGGGTAGAGTGCGTAAATCAGTCGGTTCGGGAGAATCAAAATGATAGACCTTGATGTAGTCACGCTGTCGCGCTTGCAATTTGCACTGACCGCGATGTTTCACTTTATTTTTGTCCCGCTTACCTTAGGAATGGCTTTCTTATTAGCCATTATGGAAAGTGTGTACGTGATGACCGGTAAGGACATCTGGCGGCGCATGACCATGTTCTGGGGGAAGCTATTTGGGATTAACTTTGCTGTGGGTGTTGCCACCGGTATTGTGATGGAGTTCCAGTTTGGTATGAACTGGTCTTATTACAGCCATTATGTGGGCGATATTTTCGGTGCACCCTTGGCTATTGAAGGCTTAATGGCTTTCTTTTTAGAAGCTACCTTCGTAGGTATGTTTTTCTTTGGTTGGAATCGCTTATCTAAAGGGGCTCACTTAGTTGTTACCTGGTTAGTGGCTATTGGGGCTAATTTTTCCGCGCTGTGGATTTTAATTGCTAATGGTTGGATGCAGTTTCCTGTAGGAGCCACCTTTAACCCACAGACTATGCGTATGGAAATGACAGACTTCGTTTCTGTTATTTTAAACCCCGTAGCACAAGCAAAATTTGTGCATACAGTTAGCTCGGGCTATGTGCTGGGCTCCGCTTTTATGCTGGGGGTTAGTGCGTGGTATGTACTGCGTGGCCGTCATCTGGAAATTGCCCGTAGGTCTATGGTGGTAGCAGCCTGTTTTGGTTTAGCTGGATCTTTATCGGTGGTGGTATTAGGTGATGAAAGTGGTTACCTTATAGGTGAGCACCAGAAAATGAAGATTGCTGCTATGGAGTCTATGTGGGAGACCGAGCCTGCACCGGCTAACTTCAATTTAATTGCTTTGCCTAATCAAGCAGAGCGTAAAAATGAATTTGCCATTGAAATCCCTTGGGCCATGGGCTTAATTGGTACCCGTTCATTAACCGAACCTATGGCAGGTATTAATGAGCTGGTGGATAGGGCTAAGCTTCATGTGGTGGATGGCGTTAAAGCCTACAATGCGCTTAATTTATTACGCGCTGAGCAAGAAAATCCAGAAGCTCAAGCGATCTTTAACGAGTATTGGCCAAAGCTTGGTTATGCTTTATTGCTGAAGCGTTATACCGAGGATATTAGTAACCCAACGCCTGAGCAGATAGATCAAGCCGCATGGGATACCGTACCGCAGGTAGCTCCGCTGTTTTGGGCTTTCCGCATTATGGTGGGCTTAGGCTTCTATTTTATTGCTTTCTTTGCGGTGGCATTTTATTTAGCAACCAAAGATCGTCTTACTACTTCGCCCCGTTTCCTTAAAGCGGCAGTGATTACCGCACCGCTACCTTGGGTGGCCATTGAAGCCGGTTGGTTTGTAGCGGAGTTTGGGCGTCAGCCTTGGATTATCGAAGGCGTATTACCCACCTACTATGCGGTATCCGGCCTAAGTGTGACCGATTTAGCCATTAGTATTGGTATTTTCGTCACCCTCTACAGTATCTTGGCAGTGATTGGCGCCAAGGTGATGTTGCACGCCATACGTGGAGGCCCAGATGAGAATCTAGACTCTAGTGCTAACGCCTTTGCTAATAGCGCGATTGCCGCTAAATAAGGAGACTAAAAATGGATTCGTTAATTTTATTAGATTACGACACCCTACGTCATATTTGGTGGCTGTTGCTTGGCGTGCTCTTAATTGCTTTTGCCGTCATGGATGGCGCTGACTTAGGGGTAGCTATGTTGCTTCCTTTGGTCACCAAAAACGATGATGAACGTAGAGTGCTCTATAACGTGATTGGCCCAGTATGGGAAGGGAACCAAGTTTGGCTAATTTTAGGGGGCGGTGTGATTTTTGCTGCCTGGCCTCTGCTTTATGCCATGGCTTTTTCCGGTTTCTATTTGGCGATGATGCTGCTTTTAGTCGCGTTAATCTTACGCCCGGTTGCTATTAAATATCGCAGCCGAATGGAATCTGTGAAATGGCGTAGAAACTGGGATGCGATTTGGTGCGCCACCGGTGTGGTATCTGCGCTGGTATTTGGTGTGGCCATTGGTAATGTACTTTTAGGGGTGCCTTTCCGTTTTGAGTCAGACACCATGCGTCCAGTGTATGAAGGCAGTTTCTTTGGTTTGTTTATGCCTTTTGCTTTACTCAGCGGTTTACTCAGTGTGGCTCTGATGGCCTTACAAGGAGCCACTGTATTGGGTTGGAAAACCGAAGGGAACATTGCCCGCTTAGCTAGACGTTGGGGCATTATTTCTGGTGTAGTCGTTGTAGTGCTATTTATTATTGGTGGTGTTTGGGTCTCCAGTGGTGTGGGGGGGTATGTATTAAATACAAACGCCTTACCCGTTAATGTGGAATCAAATCCCTTATCAGGTGCTAAAGAGGTAGCTCAAGGTGCTGGTGTTTGGATGAGCAATTACGCCGCTGCACCTTGGACATGGATTGCGCCAGCCCTTGGTTTCGCTGGGGCCTTATTAGCCATGTTTTTAGTGGGCCGTGGTGGTGGGTTTTTAGCCGTGTTTATGTCTTCAATTAGCATAGCGGGCGTGATCTTTACCTTTGGCTTCACTACTTACCCGTTCCTATTACCATCTTCCTTAATGCCTGAGGCAAGTTTAACTATTTTTGATGCATCAGCCAGTCACTTTTCGCTTTGGATCATGCTGCTAATTAGTGCGGTGTTTTTACCTATTATTATTGCTTATACCAGTTGGGTGTACAGTGTAATGCGCGGTAAAGTTACTACCGAATCCGTTAGCGACGCCCCTCATTCTTACTAAGGAAAGCTATTATGTGGTATTTTGCGTGGGTTTTAGGTTTAGGCTTAGCATGTGCTTTTGCCATTTTAAACGCGATGTGGTTTGAGTTACGCGTAGTGAGCGCCAAAGAGAAGGCGAGCACCGCTGAGCTAAAGAGTGAATAACACTATTTCATCTACACCCTCCAAGTCCGAAGCCGCGGCCCAGCGCCGTTGGCTTTCTGGGCTTTGGCGGGTAGCACCTGCCGCAATGATGTGGGCCATTGGCGCTCCGCTCATTGCCGGCGGGTTATTGATTATGCAGGCTTGGTACTTAGCACATGTCTTAGACCAAGCCATTCGTTTATCGGTGCCACCAGAACAGCTTTGGTCTGGCATGGTTACGATTGCGGTATTAATTGCGGTGCGAGCCATATTGCTATGGTCCGGAGAAAAGGCGGCTAGTCATGCCTCTGAGACCATTAAGCAACAGCTCAGGCACCAGTTTTTTGCACAGCTCTTAGCACGTGGACCGGCCTGGAGTAAACAAACACCGGCAGGCTCTTTAGCCGTAGCCATACTAGATCAAGTACAAGCCTTAGATGGTTATTTACAGCGGTTTTTACCGGCTACTATTGCGGCGCTGTTCTTACCTTTAGCTTTTGCTATTGCCGTGGTTCCGGTGGATTGGATAGTGGCACTGTTATTTTTGTTTACCGCGCCTATGATTCCTGTTTTTATGGCATTAATTGGAATACGGGCTGAGGCCGCTAATCAAAAGCATCAACTCGTTTTAAGTCGCTTATCTGGGGTGTTTGCAGATCGCATACGCGGTTTATTTACGCTTTCTTTATTAGGGCGTACTAAAGATGAGGTGCAGTCGGTGCGCGAGGCCAGTGAAGTGCTGAGCCAAACCACCATGAAAGTCCTGCGCATTGCTTTTTTGTCCTCAGCTGTGCTGGAGTTGTTTGCCGCTCTAGGAGTAGCGGGAGTAGCCGTATACATAGGCTTGAGTTATTTAGGCTTATTGGGTAGTCATTTTTCCGGTTTTACCTTGCAGCATGGGTTGTTTTGTCTGCTCTTGGCCCCCGAGGTCTACAATCCATTACGTCAAATGGCTGCTAGCTATCACGATAGGGCCACAGCTAAGGCAGCGGTGCATGGCTTACAGCAGTTATACGTGCAATTGCCCGCGCCTACGGCACAGGTTCCTTTAATGCCGTCTTCGCCGGTGATTCAACAAACTGCTGTCGCTGAGTTTGACCAGCCTATAGTTTTAAGGGCACAGCGCTTCAGTGTACAAACTCCAAATGGACGCACCTTATTACAGCCCTGTGATTTGGAGCTAGTGCGCAATAAACCGGTGGCATTAATGGGGGCTAGTGGGGCGGGTAAAACCACTATCTTAGAAACCTTGCTAGGGTTGCGCCCATATGCCCATGGGCAAGTGCAGCACTATTTTGATAAAAATCAATTTACGTTAATTGGCCAACAGCCTTTTATGGCCTTGGGCTCTGTGGCTGATTTCTTACGTATGGTAAATAGCAGTGCCACGGATGAGCAACTTTGGCACGCTTTAGAGCAAGCACAGGCTGCGGATTTTATACGAGCTTTGCCTGAAGGTTTAGCCACGGTATTAGGTACGCGTGGGCACGGTGTTTCTGGTGGCCAAGCCCATCGCATTGCATTAGCGCGTTTGTTTTTAACGGAGGCGGATCTTGTTTTATTGGATGAGCCCACGGCTTATTTAGACAATCAAACTCGTGATGCCGTCTTAGACGCTATTTTACGGTTCTGTGAAAATCGCGCCTTATTGATTGCTACCCACGATGAAGAGGTAGCCGCTCAGTTACAGCAAACGTGGCTCTTAGCTGAGCAACAGCTACACATTACAGATAATGAGGTGTTGCGGTGAAATTATGGTGGCAATTGGCTAGTGCTTGGATTAAAGCACATAAAGGCATTACGCTATTGTCTTTATTTTTAGCCCTAACCACCGTATTTGCGGGTATTGGCTTGTTGTCAGTGGCGGGTTGGTTTTTAACGGGTGCTTTTTTAGCGGGCAGTACCGTAAGTTTTAATTTATTCGCCCCTTCTGCCTTAGTGCGCGGTTTATCACTATTGCGTATCGTCTCCCGTTATATGGAACGAGTAACTGGCCATATTGTGACGTTGGATTTACAGGCTGAAATACGCACCCAGAGTTTTGCGCGATTAGCTGCGTTTAAGCCGGCGCAATTGGCGCAGTATCGTGATGGTGATTTGTTGTCCCGTCTGATTGCAGATACTGAGCGTTTAGATACCTTCTTTTTATTAATTATTACTCCGATATTTACGGCAGTGTTAGCCGGTGGGTTCTTTAGTTGGGTTATGGGGGTTAATTTTCCTGCCATGGGCTGGACCATGCTAATTGTGCTGTGCTTAGCAGCGGCAGTATTGCCTTATTTTCTGGCTAAACGCACTGCGAATGCAGGAGTTGATGTGCAAGCGGCCCAAGCGGATTTACGTGCTATTGCCCATGATGCTATTGCTGCCCACACAGATCTATTAGTGTTTGATGCGGTAAATACGGCTCAAGCGCAGTTTAATACCGCCGGCTGGCGTTTGGCTCAGGCGCAAAAACGTATGGCAAATGCCGGCAGCTTTGGCACGCTCATGCAGCAGCTACTTATGGGGGCCCTAGTATTGGCTTTATTGTGGTTAGGGGCTAATGCACAGATGCAAGCGCAAATCACTGCACCCATGTGGGTAGGTTTATTGTTAGGCGCTATGGGTTTATTTGAAATTTTGGCTCCTATTATGCGAGGTGCTGCGGGCTTGGGAGCCGTACAAGCAGCAGCAGCACGTATACAAGAATTAAACCGTAATTTGACCGAAGCTCCGACACACCCTACAGCTGCACAATCTACGGTTAACGCCTTGGCTGTGCCGTTTAGTGGCAATTTAACTATTGAAAACATCACGGTATCTTATGGTGCTGAAACGGTATTGTCTGATTTAAGTTTGCACATAGAACAAGGGCAACGCATCGCCATACAAGGCTTAAGCGGTGCCGGTAAAACTACTTTATTAATGGCCATTATGCAGGTGCAGGCTCTTGGTGCAGGTCGTATTTGTTATGGTGACGTAGATTTAGCAGAAGTAGATAGCACTGAGCTCTACCAGCGGTTTTCTTTGCTCTCACAGCATTCACCTGTATTTATGGGCACGGTGCGCCACAATTTATTGTTGGCGGCACCACAGGCTTCAGATGAGGAATTATGGGCCGCCTTACAGCAAGTACGTTTGGCTGAGCATATTACTGCAATAGGTGGTTTAGATGCTTGGGTAGGTGAGGGAGGTAATACCTTATCTACAGGCCAAGTACGTCGTTTAAGTTTAGCGCGTACCGTGTTGTCTGCCGCCACCGTATGGCTTTTGGATGAACCCACCTCTGGCTTAGATAAAGCCACGGCCGACGCTTGGTTTACTGATTTACAACATGTGGCTGCTGGGCGTACCGTTATTATAGTCACGCATGCCACTTTACCCGAGGGCGTGGTGGATCAAAGCCTACAATTACAAAATGGCATTCTCAACACGTAAACTCTCCACGGTGTAAACTACTACCTGTGCCACAAACGCATGGTGCGTTTGGGCTTTTTTGTGGTTATTATTTTAGCTATGCATACTGATCCAGCCGAATACATCCGTCAAACCATACGTAGTGTGCCCGATTGGCCTAAGCCGGGCGTTACCTTCAGAGATATTACCCCTGTTTTACAAGATCCACGGGCTTTTCGTGTGCTTATTGATTTATTTGTGTACCGTTATATGGGTCAGCGCTTAGACCTGATTGCAGGTATTGATGCGCGTGGCTTTATCGTCGGCTCTGTGTTGGCTTACGAACTAAATCTAGGCTTTATTCCTGTACGTAAAAAAGGCAAGTTACCTTCCGCTACGGTAGAAGAAGAGTACACACTGGAATATGGCAATGCCACGGTAGAAATTCATGCGGATTCCATTCGTCCAGGGCAGCGCGTATTACTGATTGATGATCTGATTGCCACGGGTGGCACCATGGTGGCAGCTTCTAAACTGCTGCATCGTTTGGGAGCAAATACCGTAGAGGCGGCAGCCATTATTGACCTGCCTGATTTAGGCGGTTCACAAGCGGTAAAAGAGACAGGCTTATCTGTTTTTACGGCATGTACTTTTTACGAAAACGATCCGGGTAACCCGTAACTGCTATGTGGTATTTGATCATGGCCTTTAGCGCGGGCACGGGTATGGCAATGCAAGCTGCGATTAATTCGCAGCTAGGTAAAGCCTTATATAATCAACCCATTTTTGCTGCGCTGTGGTCATTTACTTCTGGTACTTGTATTTTAATTGCCCTGTCTTTGTGGTTTGCTAAGGGCAATTGGTTGCAGATTGTAAGTGCTATTCCTTCTCAGCCATGGTGGTTGCTTATAGGTGGTTTACTAGGTAGTGGCCTGGTGTTTTCTAGTATTTATCTAGCACCCAAGCTAGGCGTAGCAAATATGGTTTTTTTTATGATTTTAGGTCAATTGCTATTTGGCCTTATCATAGACCAGTTTGGGCTTTTTAATCTTCCTATACGTGAAATCACACTTAATAAAATTATTGGCTTAGTGATTATGCTCACCGGCCTTTTTGTATTTTTCTTTGCTAAAAAATAATAAATTCCCCTTAGCCTTAGCGCTTTTTACAGTCATTGTCTATATGGGTAATGATCTCATGCTGCCAGCGATGGTGCAGATTGCACAAGACTTCACTGTGGGCGCAGAGTGGGGGCCCACTTCCATGTCTGCCTATTTATTAGGTGGTGCCGTATTAGCTTCTATTTGGGGGCCATTCTCCGATCAGTTAGGACGACGTAAGGTTTTTTTATTTGGTACGGCTTTTTTTATTGCTTGCTGCTTAAGCATTCTTTTTACGCAAAGCATAGAGCAGTTTATGCTGATGCGCGTGTTGCAAGGCACAGCTCTGACCTTAATTACTGCGGTGGGATTTGCTACCGTGCAAGAGGCGTATGAGGAAAACCAAGCCGTTAAAGTGATGGCTTTGATGGCAAATATAAGTCTCTTAGCTCCTTTAGCTGGTCCTGTGCTTGGTGCAGTTATGATTGAGCATATTTCTTGGCACTGGGGTTTTATTAGCTTGGCTGTTTTCGCTAGCATTGCTTTTTTTGGGCTGTATTTTCATATGCCTGAAACGGTCAATCTACACCTAAGAAAAAATCACACCGTGAAAAGTGTACTCAGTGATTATTTTCATCTTTACACGCATAGACGTTTTATGATTTTAGCCTTGGCCGGCCCCATGATTGGGCTACCTATTATGCTGTGGATTTCTTTATCGCCTATGTTTTTAATGAGCACTTTAGGGCTAAGTGCTTATGAATATGCATTGAGCCAATTGCCAGTGATGGGAGCTTTGGTAGCAGGGAATTTGCTCTTGGCGCGTTTCGTTGATAGCTACCCCTTGGGTAAAACCGTATTAGGCACTTTCCCCTTATTAATTATTGGGGTGGCGGTAATGTTAGTGGGGTTAATGCTTAAAACACATATTTTGCTTGCACTAATTGTGGGTATGAGTTTGATTGCTTTGGCTGAGGGCTTAAGTTATGCGGTATTGTTTCGATTTGCTATGGTGGCCTCAGACATTAGTAAAGGGACAGTAGCCGCCGCTATGGCAACCGTGGTGATGGTGTTTTTTTCATTGCTTATAGAGCTTACTAAAACGTTGTATTTGCATTGGGGCTTCACGGGCTTAGTGGCTGTGTGCACGCTGAGTATTTTGGCTTATGCGTGGTTTGCTATACCGGTAATTAAAGACGTGGTGGCTGAGCGTAAGTTTCAAGGATTATTACAGGAGTGAATCGTGAAATATCGTATTGCTTTCATTGGCATGGGTTCTATTGGTCAAGATGCAAGGCGTGATTTAGCACCATTATTTGATGAAATCAATGCTGAGATTTTAATTTTACGCCGTCAGCAGGGCGGTGTGGACATTGAAGATCTTCTAGCCTTCAAACCGCAATTAGTCATTGAAACCGCTTCTCAGGAAGCAGTTAAAGCGTATGTTCCAGATTGTCTACGTAGCGGTGCTACAGTAATTATTAGCTCCGTTGGAGCTTTAGCGGATGCCTGTTTTTACGCAGAGCTACAGCAATTAGCCAAGCAGCATAAGACAAATTTTATCGTGCCTTCCGGAGCAATTGGGGGGTTGGATTACATTAGAGCCGTGCGCTACGCCCCCGATCTTAAAATCACTTATGAATCACGTAAACCCGTAACAGCTTGGCTGCCAGAGTTACACGCTCTAGGTATAGATCCAGAAAGCATAAAAGATGAGCTACTGCTGTTTGAAGGGAATGCTAGTGAAGCGGCTAGTCGCTATCCGCAAAACCTCAATGTGGCCGCTACTTTAGCCTTAGCTGGAGCTGGTATGGAGGCCACGCAAGTACAGGTGATAGTAGATCCGGCTTTAAGCCAAAACAAACACAGCATTCACGTCAGTAGCCAGTTTGGAGAAATGACAATGGAAATTAATAATGCACCCTCTCCTTCAAACCCGAAGTCGTCTTGGGTAGTGGCGCAAAGTGTGCGTAGTGTGATTGAGCGCCATTTTTTACATTTACAATTAGGTTAAAAACTCCACCCTAAATGGGGCAAGATCCATAAGATAGCAGCCGTCATAATGGTATAGCGCAGAAATTTACCTATGGCCATGTAAAAAATGCTGGCGCCTAAGGGTAAGCGTACCCAGCCCGCTAAAGCACATAAGGGGTCACCCACACCGGGTAGCCAGGATAATAATAAGGCTTTAGGCCCCATTTTATACAGCCAAGAGTTAATTAGCTTATACCAACGCCCCCCGGCTTTGGTGCCATAGTTTTCAGTGGCTTCTTCACTTTCAGTGGGGTTTTTTTCACGCCAAGTTTCATAGGCTTTGGCGGCCCCTACCCCCATCCAATAGCTAATAACACCGCCTATGGTGTTACCTATAGTGGCCACAATGACGGCCGGCCAAAACATAGTGGGAGCTAAGCCCACATACGCTAAGACCACCGGCTCAGAGCCCAAGGGAAGTAGGGTAGCTGAAACTAGACTAATAATAAAAATGGCGCTTAAGCCTATCTCTGGCAAGGCAAAAGCATGTAAGAGCCAAATGACGGCATTATGTGTCCAGGCTTCCATATGATTCCAATGAAAATGCTAAAATGATTGATTGCTCAATCAATCACTATCAATCGATTATATTCAATTATGTCCAATGACTACCTTAAACGCACCTTAACCTCTAAGGTCTACGATGTAGTGGCAGAAACACCACTAGAGCTAGCTCCTCTGACCTCGGCGCAGCTGCACAACCGTATATTACTTAAGCGTGAAGATCAACTGGCGGTATTTAGTTTTAAATTACGCGGGGCCTACAACAAAATGGCCCAGTTGCCAGCAGAAGACTTAGCACGTGGTGTTATTGCGGCTTCAGCAGGTAACCATGCTCAAGGAGTGGCATTTTCTGCCAAGCGTTTAGGTACGCGAGCCGTAATTGTAATGCCTGTTACCACGCCACAGCTAAAAATAGATGCGGTACGTAATTTTGGGGGTGAAGTGGTTTTGGTGGGTGAAAGCTTCACCGACGCTTATGAGCACGCCGTGCAGCTGATGGAAGAAGAAGGGCTGACCTTTGTGCATCCATTTGATGATCCCGATGTGATTGCCGGTCAAGGCACGGTGGGCATGGAGATATTGCATCAACACACTAAACCCATCGATGCAATTTTTGTGCCAATTGGAGGCGGGGGGCTGATTGCGGGGGTGGCTGCTTACGTAAAACAATTGCGCCCTGAAATTAAAATTATTGGCGTGCAAACAGAAGACTCCGCTGCTATGCAGCGCAGTGTGAAAGCCAATGAACGCTTAGTGTTAAATGATGTGGGCTTGTTTTCTGATGGTACAGCGGTAAAACAAGTAGGCGCAGAAACCTTTAAGCTCGTACAACAATACGTGGATGATTTTGTACTGGTAAATACGGACGCCATTTGTGCTGCGATTAAAGATGTGTTCCAAGACACGCGTAGTGTGATGGAGCCTGCTGGTGCTTTAGCCGTAGCGGGCGCTAAAAAATACATACGTCAGCATAAAATTAGTGGTCAGACTTTTGTGGCTATTACCTCTGGTGCCAATATGAACTTTGACCGTTTGCGTTTTGTGGCCGAGCGTGCAGATGTGGGTTTAGCCCGTGAGGCGTTATTTGCAGTCACTTTACCGGAAGAGCGTGGTAGTTTTTTACGCCTTTGTGAGGCCTTAGGTGATAGAGCGGTGACGGAGTTTAATTACCGTATTTCTGATGACAAAGAAGCGCATGTGTTTGTGGGTTTGGGGATACGTTCTGAGGGGGAGATTGATTTGCTGGAGGGTCACTTTAGAGGCCTAGGTTTTCCTACCTTAAACCTAACCAACAATGAAATGGCTAAAACACACCTACGTTATATGGTAGGTGGTAGATCCGATTTGGCTCATCATGAGCTGCTATATAGATTCGAATTCCCTGAGCGCCCAGGCGCTTTACGTCGGTTTTTAAGCAGTATGAATCCGGAATGGAATATCAGTCTTTTCCATTATAGAAATCAAGGTGATGATTACGGCCGCGTATTGATAGGCATGCAAGTGCCACCGGCTGATAAACAAATGTTTGGTGAGTTTTTAAGTGATTTGGGTTATCCGCACTGGGATGAAACGGATAACCCGGCTTATAAATTGTTTTTGTAATAGGTTTTTCAGCCTATTTGTAAAAATTACTTAGCAAATAACGACTCTAAAGAATTAAAGGCCTTAAACTCTAGCGCATTGCCCGATGGATCCATGAAAAACATCGTGGCTTGCTCGCCGGGTTGGCCCTTGAAACGCACATAGGGCTCAATCACAAACTCCGTGCCCTCGGCTTGTAGGCGTTCGGCAAGCGCTTCCCAGGTTGGCATATCGAGCACCACACCAAAGTGAGGCACTGGTACATGGTGCTCGTCCACTTCATTTATTGCAGCAGGAGCACTCGCGTGGGGAGACAAATGCGCCACAATTTGATGGCCAAATAGGTTGAAATCAATCCATTCGTCTGAGGATCGACCTTCCGGGCAGCCCATTTTTTTGCCATAAAAATCACGGGCTAAATCTAAATCATGCACTGGAAAAGCTAAGTGAAAAGGGCGAAGTGATGCGGTAGTCATAAGGGTGCTCCTGTGGTTTTGTTGGTCGTGGTTTCAGTAATATGCACCCGCTCTTTAGGTAAGTGAAAACTAAAGGTGCTGCCCACACCGTAACGACTTTTTATATTCAGTTCGGCTTCGTGACGTATGGCTACGTGACGAGTAATGGCTAAGCCCAGACCCGTACCGCCGGTAGCACGTGAGCGCCCCCTGTCGGTGCGGTAAAAACGTTCTGTTAAGCGCGGGATATCTCTAGGTGCTACGCCAATACCGGTGTCCTCCACTGAGAATGTGGCTGAACCGTCGGCATTTACTAACCAGCGCGTAGTAATGGTGCCGTCTGTGGGGGTGTAACGTACGGCATTAATAAGTAAATTACTAATGGCTGAAACCAGCTCAGTTTCTACTCCATCTATAAATAAATTGGGGTCTATCTCATTGATAAAGTGATGCTTGCCTTGTGATAGCGCTACGACTTGTTGTAGCGATTGCTCAATGAGACGTGGCATGGGGACGATTCCACTTTCGGCATTGGGCGAAGATTCTAAAGTAGATAGAGTCAGTAAGTCAGAAACAATGGCCTGCATATGTTTAGCTTGTTCTAGCATCATTTCTTCATAGCGTTGACGTTGATCTACAGAAACGGAGTCATAAGGCATATCGCGCAAGGTTTCTAGGAATCCAGATAATACCGTTAAAGGTGTGCGCAGTTCGTGAGAAACATTGGCCACAAAATCTTGGCGTGTGGTTTCTAGCTTCTCTACTTGGGTTACGTCTCTAGATATTAATAAATATCGGTTAAGACCATAAGGAATCAGTTGCAACAGCAGGGCACGAGCACGTCCTTGTGGCCCCACATGAATTAGCAAAGAGTCTTCCCACTTATCGGTTTGATGCGCATAATGGGCAAACTCAGGTGAACGTAAAATATTAAAAATGCTTTGGTGTCTATCTGTGGAAGGATTAAGCCCTATGTGGTGGCAAGCGGCTTTATTGCACCATTGAATCGTCATGGCGCTATCTAGTGTGACAGCACCATCAGGTAGGGCTTCAGCCGCCATCATAATGCCGCCTAATTGGCGGCTTAGGGCTTGGGATTCTTCACGAGACTGTTTTAAGTGTCTATAAATAGGGGCTAATACATCATCCCACGGACCCACTGAGGCAGGAGGGGAACCGTTGAGATTACGTACCCAGTGTTCAATTTTATGATGCTGGCTACCACTCACTAACACCATAAATAACATGCCAATGGCAAACATCGCCCAGCCGGTATCTGCGCCCAGCCATAAGCCTAAAGCGGCAGAAATAGTTGCCCATATTCCAACAGTTGTTAAGGTTTTTTTCATCGTAAAGGGGGTAAAGCAGAAGAAAAACGATAGCCAGCGCCACGCACAGTTTCAATGTGGGCGTCATGACCACTTGGGGCTAAGGCTTTGCGTAAGCGCCTAATATGCACGTCTACCGTGCGCTCTTCTACAAACACATGATCTCCCCAAACGTTATCTAATAGTTGAGACCTAGAAAACACCCGTTCTGTATGCGTCATAAAGAAATGCAGCAGCCTAAATTCAGTAGGCCCAATAGTAAGGGTTTCAGTAGCGCCAGTCACGCTATGTGTAGTGGGGTTTAATTGTAAGTCGCCAATGGTGATGAGGTCATCGGTGGTTTGTGGAGCTCGGCGACGTAGCACCGCCTTAATACGAGCTAAGAGCTCTTTAGGGGAGAAAGGTTTAGTGATGTAGTCATCAGCACCAGCCTCCAAGCCGGCTACCTTATCTGATTCTGTTCCTTTAGCGGTGAGCATAATAATAGGAATATCACGAGTACGATCAGAGGCGCGTAATTTCTTCGCTAATTGTATACCGGAGGTGTCGGGTAGCATCCAATCCAACAAAATTAATGTGGGTAACTCGGCATGTATAAGCTGTTGCGCTTGTGCCGCATTAGAAGCAAGTAAAGGCTTGTGACCAGCAAAAGATAAATTCAGAGCAATGAGCTCTTGAATAGCAGGCTCGTCTTCAACGATCAGAATAGTAGTACTCATAAGATGAAAATAAGATTAAGATGATAGATCAATATACGCTTTCACACTCAATTTGCGGTACGATTACAGCATCATGGAAAATAAAACACCTCAATCAAATTCAGATGAAACCACGCACTTTGGTTTTCAGACTGTAGCCGAACATGAGAAGGCTGCCAAGGTAGCCGATGTATTTCATTCGGTAGCTCAGCGTTACGACATTATGAATGATTTAATGTCAGGTGGCTTGCATCGCATTTGGAAGACCTTCACCATAGGCCGCGCTGCAGTACGCCCCGGTATGAAGGTCTTAGATATTGCCGGGGGCACCGGTGATTTATCTAAATCCTTTGCCCGTAAAGCAGGCCCTACCGGCCAAGTTTGGCTCACCGATATAAACAGTTCTATGCTAGGCGTGGGCCGCGATAGACTTTTGGATTTAGGCATTACTACTCCTGTAGCCGTATGCGATGCGGAGTTTTTGCCTTTTCCAGATAATTATTTCGATAGGGTGAGTGTAGCCTTTGGTTTACGTAATATGACGCATAAAGATAAAGCGCTAGCTGAAATGTATCGCGTCTTAAAACCCGGTGGCAAGTTATTAGTTTTAGAGTTTTCTCAAATTGCTAAGCCCTTAGCGCCTGTTTATGATTGGTATTCATTTAATATTTTACCAAAGGTAGGCAAAGTGGTGGCCCAAGATGAGGAAAGCTATCGTTATTTAGCTGAGTCTATACGTATGCATCCAAATCAAGAAACCTTAGCAGGCATGTTACGTGCAGAGGGTTTTGAGCGCGTTAAGTATTTTAATTTAACCGCGGGTATTTGTGCTTTACATGAAGGTATTAAACTAGGTTAACTTTTTTATTTTTGTAAAGTTTCATGGGGAGATTCATCATAGGCTTCTTTATACCAAGCGCTAAATCTCCCTAAATGATTAAATCCCCACCGTATGGCGATTTCAGTGACTTGCGCGGTGGGTTTAGCTCTAATAAGCTCTTGATGCACCGCGTCTAAGCGTGCTTTTCTAATGTAGTGCGTTGGACTGATGTTTAGCTGCACTCTAAAAGCTTCCGTTAAACTACGCACGCTCGACTCACAGGCATGTGCAATATCTTCCAGTCTTAAATTCTCTCCTAGATTCTGATCAATATACTGTCTAGCTAAACGCAAACGGCGTTGCCCCGTCATGCGGGGAGAGTGGTGAAAGTAACGCGAATAATTATTAGGTTGCGTGAGTAATAAATGCTGCAATAAGCTTAGTTCATGGTTTTTTAACCAGCGGGTAGGCAAGCTGTGCTCTGACAATGCATAAGCCAGTACGGTACTAATTTGATGCTGCCACGCTGCACCATGAGCGCTATTGATTTGATATTGAGGGTGGAACTGTATTTGTTCCTCAGGTGCAATATCCAGCAATTGCATACAGGCTTCATTTAATAAGTTTTTGGGAATTTTAATTAAAAATTGCTCGCAGTTTTCTTCCCAGTCTAGCTGTAAATTCAGCTTAGGAGAGATAATAGTAGCTGTATTCTGATCTGCAATAACCGTGTGTTTACCCACTCCTATGGATGATTTTCCCTGCACCGGCACTTGAAATAGATAAAAATCATGCAGTGCGTCTGGCGCCACATGTACAGCAGCCCCATAGCGCAGCAACATAAAAGATAGATCGCCTACCTCTACACAGCGCAAGGCTGAGTTCACCTTCCCAGCACTCCACGTTAAACGATGCTCTTTGAGCATTCCCGATGTTTTTGATTTTGCTATAGCCGGGTCTATGGACTCAAAAAGAGGCGGCTGAGCGTAGAGATTATGTAAACCATTTAGGAGCCATGTTGTCATAATTGTCTCCAAATAATTGCTCAAAACGGATAGATTTATCCAAATATGGCTAGTTTAAGGTAGAAACCTAACATAACATTGTTTAGGTATAAAGTATTAATAAATAAACAAATAATGACGAGTAGAACCTAAGGGTTTTTACTAGTTAAAAGGAGACAGCGATGAAAAAAACCTGTATTAGCTTGCTAATAGGTTCGCTAGGACTATCTTTTACTGCATTGGCGGCCGATGATCTTAAAGTGGGATTTCTATCCACTTTATCGGGTCCTGGTGCTGCTTTAGGTAATGAAATTAAAGATGGTTTTGAGCTGGCTTTAGAGCAAGCAAATAATCAGCTAGGTGGCGTGAATACCCAGCTTTTTATTGCCGATGACCAACAAAATGCGAATGAAGGGCGTCAAGCGGCAGAACGTTTGTTGCGCCGTGAAAAAGTGGATTTAATGACAGGCATGGTGTTTTCTAATGTGCTGCTACCTGTGATGCCGCGTATTTTAAAAAATGACACCATTTATATCTCTACTAACACGGGACCTGAAGACTACGCCGGTGAAAATTGCAATAAAAACTATTACACCGTCTCTTGGCAGAACGAAGACATCCCTTCTGCTATGGGTAAATACGTTACAGAACAAAAACATGACAAAGTCTTTTTAATTGCTCCGAATTATCCCGGTGGTACAGAGTCCATAGGTGGTTTTAAGCGTTACTTTGAAGGGGAGATTGCAGACGAAATTTATGTGAAATTAGGACAGATAGATTTTGCTGCTGAAGTCGCACAAATTAGAGCTTCTGGTGCAGATGCCGTCTTTTTCTTTTTACCTGGCGGGATGGGCGTTAGTTTTATTAAACAGTTAGTGAGCTCTGGCTTAGATGAACAAATCACGATTTACACCCCGGGTTTTTCTGCAGATCAAGACACCATTAAAGCGGTAGGAGAACCCATGGTGGGCATGATGAACGCCTCTCAATGGTCGCCGGATTTAGATAACGCAGCCAATCAGGCTTTTGTGAAAGCCTTCCAAGAAAAATATGATCGTATTCCTTCTATGTATGCGGCCCAAGGTTATGACACCGCTCGCTTACTAGACGCATCTATTAAAAATATAGATGGGGACTTCAAAGATAAAGATAAGCTACGCGCCGAATTAAAAAAGGCAAACTTTGAATCTGTAAGAGGGGATTTTTCTTTCAATACTAATAACTATCCCATTCAAAATTATTATATGCGCGAAGTATATAAAGATGAGGATGGGGTAATTAAAAATAAATTAATTGAAATGATTTTTGAAAACTATGAAGATCCTTTTGCTAAAAACTGCAAACTATAACTATATAAATAGGAGACAACATGACAAACGTATACAGTAATGAAGATTTACATCACATGATTCGTGATGAAAGTGTACATAAAAAGCTTTATACCGATCCGGCTATTTTCCAGCTGGAAATGGATAGAATTTACAAAAAAGTCTGGGTGTATGTGGGCCATGAAAGCCAAGTACCCAATGTGGGGGATTACATTACTACCACCATTGGTACTCAAGACGTGATTATGGTGCGTGGTAGCGATAAAAAAGTGCATGTGCTTTATAATCGCTGCCCCCATAAAGGCGCTCAAGTGGTGGCTAAAGGTTGTGGTAACACCGGAAAGTTTTTCCGCTGTCCTTACCATGCGTGGACTTTTAAACTAGATGGTGATCACTTAGCCGCGCCTATGCGTGGCGGATTTGAGGGTACCTGTTTTGATCCTAAGCACCCGGATTTTTCTATGCGTCGTCTCCCTCGCATAGAAAGCTATAGAGGTTTTGTATTTGCGAGCCAATCAGCCGAAGGTGACGCTTTAGAGGAGTTTTTGGGTGGTGTAATCAGCTCCATAGATAACTTATGTGATCGCTCTCCTGTGGGTGAGGTTGAGGTGGTGCCAGGTAGCTTTAAGGTGAAACAGCCCTCTAATTGGAAAGTGTTTTATGAAAATCTCCACGACACCATGCATGCGGTAGTCACTCATGAGTCCTCCCATGCCGCCGCCAAAGAGCAGGCAGAGGTGGAAGGCAACATGCCTTTAGAGCTGCATATTATGGCAGGTAATGGCGAGCCTTATACCTTCTGGGAGCAGCTAGATTTATATGCCTTTGATAATGGTCATGGCTATATGGAAGGGATATTTGATCCAGGCTCTATTGAAACCGATCCCGTTTCTAAGCGTCATTATGAGCTCTTAAGCGATGCATATGGTGAGCAGAGAGCATTAGAAATTTTAAGTGAAAACCGCCATAACACTGTACTTTATGGCAGTGGCTCTCCCCATACGGTATTTCAGCAGTTTCGCGTGATTCGTCCTGTAGCGGTGGATGAAACTGAGGTGGAAATTCAGCTCTTTAGATTAAAAGGAGCACCTGAGGAGCTATTTCATCGTGGCTTAATGTATGCCAATTTAATTAATTCTCCTTCTTCTAATGTGATGCCTGACGACGTAGAGCTTTATGGTCGTTGTCAGCAAGGTAACTTGGTAGATGGTGGTGACTGGATCAGTATGCACCGTTATCACGGCACAGATGAAACCATCGAAGGCGGTTATAAGGCAACCAACGGCACCAGTGAGCTGCCAGTACGTAACTTATACCGTGCATGGAAAAAATTCATGTTGGATGCCTAAAAGGAGGGGATTATGTTATTTGATATTGATTTTGACGTAAGCGTAGATAATTTAGAGCCAGTTAACTTTTCTCTAGAAGAGAAAGAGCAAGTGGCACAGTTCTTGTACGCAGAAGCGCGCTTACTTGATGATCGTTGTTGGCAAGAGTGGTTAGATCTTTGGACGGATGATGGCATGTATTGGGTGCCTAAGTCTTTTGATCAAACCAGCCCTTATGATCATATTTCTTTGTTTTGGGAAAACAAAATGCTGCGCGAATTACGGGTACGTCGTTTAGAAAATGAACGTAATTGGTCCCAGCAACCTCAAACCCGATCGTCTCGTCTTATGGGTAATATCTCCATAGAAGGTAAAGATAAAGACGGTTACTTAGTGGTTAGGGCCGCTTTTCAATCCACCGAATGGCGTGATGAGAACAGACAGCGTCAATTAGCGGGTTCGTATATTTATAAACTGGCTGAGCATGGCGATAGCTGGAAGCTCTATATGAAGCAAGTTAATTTAGTTAACAGAGAAGAAGTGCACGCCAGCTTAGAAGTGCATATTTAACCCTCTTTAAGCCGTAAAGGACCCATCTGTGACTACCGTATTATTAGCGTTGCATTATCAAAATGAAGTGCTACATGAAGAAGGCAAAATTCGCGTGGGGGTGGAAGCAAATAGCCCTGAGCGCCAGCGTATTATTACCGCTGCGCAGGATTTGTTAGCTGAAGCCCGAGCCTCACATATTCCAATTATTCATGTACGGGTGGCCTATAGGCCAGATTATGCGGATTTGCCTCATAATGCCCCTATATTTGAAGGAGTGCGGCAGTTGCAGGCGGTCCAAGAAGGTAGTTGGGGCGTGGAGTTTTTGTCAAGCTTGGCGCCCCTAGAGTCAAGCAGTGCTGAGTTTGTGGTTACCCATAAACGCATTAATGCTTTTTATGCATCTACCTTAGAAGCAATTTTAAGTCAGCTTAAACCGCAGCGTTTGGTGATTGCCGGGGTGGCGACGCATTCTGTAGTGGAAAGCACCGTGCGGCATGCGGTAGATATGGGCTATGAGGTAGTAGTGCCTGCTGCGGCTTGCGGTGCCCCCCCCGCAACACATGAGGCCTCCTTAGCCAGCATGGCGCTTATTGCCCAAATCCATAGAGATCAACACATGACAGATATTTTTAAAGAGGCTGCGGTATGAGTCAGTCTCAGCGCGTAATAATAGTGACTGGTGGCACCCAAGGTTTAGGTGCGGATATTGCTCAGTATTTCGTAGCGCAAGGCGATGCAGTGGTCATCCTAGGTGTAGCCGAAGATAAGGGTGAGCAGCGTCAACGACTATTAGAAAAGGAGGGCACGGCTTTATTTATTCGTACCGATATTCAAGATGATCAGGCCATTGATGATTGCATACAGCAGATAGTAGATAAATTTGGCCGTATAGATGTGCTGGTAAATAATGCATGTATTTATGATGATTCGGGTTTGGCCTCTAGCCGCGAGCAATGGCATCACACCTTAGGGGTGAATTTAATTTCCGCGGCTTTATTTAGCCAAAAAGTGGTGCCTCACATGTCTGCAGGCTCCGTCATTATTAATATGGGCAGCATAGGAGGGAAGGTGGCGGCCGCAGGTCGCATGCTGTATCCGGCTTCTAAGGCAGCGATGCTACAAATAACAAAAAATATGGCTGTGGAGTTGGCTCCTCAAGGAATCCGTGTGGTGGCAGTGTCGCCGGCGTGGACTTGGTCACCGGCACTAGCAAACATGGCAAATAATCAACGTGAACAGGCCGATGCCGTAGGCGCAATTACTCATCCATTGGGTAGAGTTGGAGATGGTAAAGAAGTGGCTCAGGTGGTGAGTTTTCTGGCGTCTGAACAGGCGAGCTGGATTACTGGCGTAGATATTCCTGTAGATGGTGGCTTTTCTATTCTTGGCCCAGACCAGGGTAAGGGGCCTAGACACTGGTTCGACAAGGGGCAGGCATGAGTGAGCAAAATGCAGATGTAATTATAGTAGGCAGTGGCTTGAATTCCTTAGTTTGTGCTGCTTTATTAGCCAAACGTGGTTTGAAGCCACTAGTGCTAGAACGTAATGCTGTATTTGGTGGCTGTATACGCACTGAAAGTTTGTTTCCGGGCTATACCCATGAGTTAATGGCGTCTTGGTACCCCTTGTTTTTAGGCGGTGGTGCTTACGCCCGCTTAAAAGAGGATTTAGATCACGCCGGGGTGGAGTTCCTAAATAATGGCTATACCACGGGTGTAGTAACGCATGAAGGGCAAACATTAGCCTTTAAGCAAGATATAGAAGATGCGATAGAGCGCTTAAATACCGTGGCTGTAGGCGATGGCCCTTTAATTGGCCAAATGGCCGATGAAATATTTAATCAAAACGCTGAGTTATTATTTGGTTTATTAGGTGGCTCACCGTATAAATTTTCCACATTTAAATTGCTTTTTAAGCAATGGCGTCAACGCGGGGTAGACGAATTATTGGCTTTTGCTGCGGGCGCTTTGGCTCCCTTTAGAACCTGGTCTCAACAACATGTTAAACACGGTATTACAGAAGCCACCATGGCGCCTTGGGTATTACATTCAGGGTTAGGCCCTCAAGATGCAGGCTCTGCACTCATAGGCAAGTTAACTTTTGCGGCGGTGTTAGCAGGTGGGATGCCGGTGGTCAAAGGAGGTGGCACTCAATTAGTGAATGCTTTAGTTGCGCTCACTGAAAGCTTAGGTGGGCGTTTTATAGCGAATGCTCAAGTAGACCAAGTGCTTGTGGAAAACGGTAAAGCTGTAGGGGTTAAAGCAGGTGATATAACTTACAAAGCGAATAAAGCCGTAGTGTGTAATGTCACTCCCAATCAACTTTATGAACAGCTTTTACCTGCTGCACATACACCAAAAACAGTTAAAAAAGCAGCGCAAAATTACCGTTACGGGCGTGGTGCCATGCAAATACATTTGGCCTTAGATTCCTTACCGAATTGGTCGGATGCGGAAATGCTAAAAGTACCTTTAGCGCATATGGCGCAAGATTTAGATCAGGTGTCTTTAGGTGTGATGCAAGCTGAATGTGGTCTCATACCAAGTACACCTACCATAGCGATTGGCCAGCCGGTAGCGGTGGACCCGAGTCGGGCTCCAGAGGGTGGTTGGATTTTATGGTTACAAATTCAAGATATGCCACGCGAACTTAAAGGCGATGCTAAAGGTGAAATTGTTATTGATGCAGAGCAAGGCTGGACAGAGTCTGTGCGTGAGGCCGTGGCTGATCGCATTATTCAACAGTTGGAGCAGGTATTACCTAATTTATCCACTCAAATTATTGGGCGTAAGGTGTTATCTCCCGCTGATTTAGCGCATTTAAATCCAAACCTAGTGGGTGGTGATATTTATTCGGGGGCGTGCTCTTTAGATCAGTTTTTCTGGTTCCGCCCTTTTGCTAAAAAAGGAGCAGTAAAAGGCCATCAAACACCCATAAAAAATGTTTTTCATATAGGTGCAGCCACGCATCCTGGTCCAGGTCTAGGCGGCGGATCTGGTTTATTAGTGGCTGATTTAATTTAGCGCACTAAGTAGATATTGTGTTAATCTGTCAGCTTATTGTAAGTTTTATTCCGCCACAGGAGTTTTCATGATATCTACGCGTCTATCCCAATTATTGATGGTGGTAGTGCTGGCTTTTTCTACCTTAGCTATGTTGGGTGCCTCTTTTGATGCAGAGGCCCGTCGCATGGGCGGTGGTAAGAGTTTTGGTCGCCAATCTTCTAACATAACCAAACAGCGTCAAGCTGTAACCCCCCCAGCCGCTAATGCTAACCGTAATACAGCCACACCCGCAGGTGCGAATGCCGCACGTAGTGGTGCCGCCGCTGCTCCTAAAACTGGCATGTCACGTTTTTTAGGGCCCATAGCGGGTATTGCCGCAGGTTTGGGCATTGCAGCGTTATTGTCTAGCCTAGGTTTGGCTGGGCCTTTGCTAGAAGCCTTATCTAGCATGGTGCTCATAGGTCTAGTGATTTTTGCGGTGATTTTTGTGGTGCGTCGTTTACGCGGAGGTGCTAAAAAGCCTGCTACGCAATCGGCTGCTAGCTCTGCCACGCCTATGTACCGAGAGTCCACACCTTCCATGCCTGCTAGTCGTCCTACAGAGTTTCAAAATACCGCAGCCCCGGCAGCAGCCACGGTTGCAGCTGCGTCTGAGTCCGTACAAGCTACTCAAGAAATAGACCCTACTTGGTTTATTCCCGATGATTTTGATATCACTAGCTTTTTAAATAATGCGAAAACGCAGTTTCGTGAGATTCAAAATCTCTGGGATCAAGGCAATCCAGCCGTTTTAAGAGATTATCTAACTGATGATTTACTTAAAGAGATTACCCCTGAGATTCAAGCACGCGAAGGCGCTCAAGAAACACAAATCGTCTTATTAAATGCTGAGTTACTCGGCATTGAAAAAGTAACAGACGGTCATTTAGCGAGTGTGCGCTACTCTGGTATGCTGCGTGAAGAAGCCAATACCGAAGCCTTTAGCTTTGAAGAAGTATGGAACTTATACAAAGCCGAAGGGACTGGCTGGTTATTAGCTGGTATTCAGCAGATTAATCCCAATCAGTAAAGTGTGTATTAGCAAGCACAAAGGGTTAAACTAAGACTTTATTTAACTCTCACTGTATAGGTGGACTTAGACTGTGTCTTTGCCAGCCCTTTTTGCTTCGCTGCCCATGCCGTCAGCCCTGCGCCCCACTGCTGTAGTAGTGCGGGCGCTTAATGCCGTGTTAAACCGTGAGCCTTGGGCTCAGTCACGTTTAGCGCAATACGTAGGGCGTACCGTAGGCATAACCATAGGCAGCTTACATTTGCCTCTTAGCTTTAGTTATGCTGGCACCGTGGTGCTTACAGAGCCTGTAGAGCAAGCCGATGTGCAGCTCACAATTCCGGCAGATCATTTACGGCAATTTCCGGCGATCTTAACGCAATCTACGCCTAATCCTGATGCGCTCTTAGCGTTAGTGCATATACAGGGTGATGCCGGTTTAGCGCATGCTGTGGCTCAAATAGTGAGTCAGCTGCGTTTAGATCCCGAAGCAGAAATAGCACGTTATACGGGAGATGTATTCGCTGTTCGTAGTATGGCACTGCTTAAACAGTTGATAGTTAGCAGTCAGCGTACCGCTAAGCATGCTGAGTCAAATGTAGCTGAGTTTTTAGGCGAGGAAAGCGGTTTGTTAGTAAGCTCAAATTACTCATACTTATGGGAAGATCGCTTTATGCAGTTAGAGCAACGTTTACAAGCCTTAGAGCAGCGTACTGCTCTTTTAAAGGGGAAGCTAAATGTTACGAATTAGTCGCTTTCTCTTTATTATGTACATCTCTTTTAAGTATCGCTTAGATGAGCTAGTGCTTTCCGGTATTCAGCATCCGTGGGCTGTTAGGCTTTTAAAGTGGTTGCGGTTTAGGCGTCAGCCTAAAGAGAGCCGTGGCGTGCGTTTGCGTTTAGCCTTAGAATCATTAGGCCCTGTTTTTGTTAAATTTGGTCAGGTGCTGTCTACTAGGCGTGATTTAATACCGGCTGACATTGCCTCTGAGTTAGCCTTATTACAAGATCGGGTACCACCCTTTTCTTCCCAATTAGCTGCTAAAACAGTAGAAAAGGCCCTAGGGGCTTCGCCGCATGTTATTTTTAAGCAGTTTGATATAGACCCTATCGCCTCAGCGTCTATTGCGCAAGTGCACTTTGCTGTTTTGCCAGATGGCCGTGAGGTGGCAGTAAAAATCTTGCGCCCAGGCATGCGTGAAGCCATAGACAAAGACCTAGCGTTAATGCGTACCTTTGCCAATATAATGCATCGCTTATTGGCTGATGGTAAACGTTTACGTCCGCGTGAAGTAGTGGCGGAGTTTGAGAAGCATTTGCATGATGAGCTGGATTTAATCCGTGAAGCCTCTAATTGCAGCCAGTTACGTCGTAATTTCTCTGTGGAGTCTGGGCGTGCCGAGTTGTTAATGGTGCCTGAGGTGCATTGGGACTATTGTGCCACTAATGTTTTCACCATGGACCGCATGAAAGGCATACCCGTAAGCCAAGTAGAACGTTTACTGGCTGCAGGTGTGGATCTTCAAGACTTAGCCCGTAAAGGGGTAGAGATATTTTTTAGTCAGGTGTTTTCAGATGGTTTTTTTCATGCTGATATGCACCCAGGTAATATTTACGTATCAGATAACCCTAAAACGATAGGGCGTTATATTGCCTTAGATTTTGGTATTGTGGGTTCTTTATCTGAATTTGATAAAAATTATTTAGCGCAAAACTTTTTAGCCTTTTTTAATCGTGATTACCGCCGTGTAGCTCAGTTACATATAGAGTCAGGCTGGGTTCCAGCCCATACTCGTGAAGATGAGTTAGAAGGAGCGGTACGTGCAGTCTGTGAGCCATATTTCGACAGACCGCTATCACAAATATCACTAGGCCAAGTGTTGTTGCGTTTGTTCCAAACCTCACGCCGTTTTAATGTAGAAATTCAGCCACAGCTTGTGCTGCTGCAAAAAACTCTCTTAAACGTAGAAGGCATGGGGCGTGATTTAGACCCAAACTTAGACTTATGGGATACCGCTAAACCCTATTTAGAAAACTGGATGCATCAGCGTGTAGGTCTAGCGGGTCTAAAACAACGTATGAACCAAGAGGCGGGGCAGTGGTCACAACTTTTACCACAAATTCCACGCTTGGTTTTTGACAATTTAAATCGCCCAGATTATCGGCCAGAGTTGCAGCGCGAACTAAAACTACTTCGCATTTCACAGCAGCAAAATAATAAGCTGCTAGCTACACTCTGCGCCATACTGGCAATAGCAATTGTGGTGGCGCTATGGGCTCTAGTGCATTGATCAATAATTGATAAGGATTACTATGCTTTACCCTGAACTGTTTAAATCAATGGAAGCCGTACGCTGGAATATGGCCCATGACATCCCATGGGATGATTTTGATGGTAGTAAACTCACTGATGAGCAAGCCTATACCATTAAAATGAATGCCATTACTGAGTGGGCTGCTTTGCCTGCCACAGAAATGTTTTTGCGTGATAACCGTGATGATAGTGATTTTTGCGCATTTATGTCCATTTGGTTCTTTGAGGAGCAAAAACACTCATTGGTGTTGATTGAGTATTTACGTAGGTTTCGCCCAGAGCTTGTACCTACCGAGGAAGAGCTCCATAAAGTGCGTTTTGAGTTTGACCCTGCTCCTCCTATGGAAACACTTATGCTGCATTTTTGCGGCGAAGTGCGCCTAAACCACTGGTACAGACGTGCGGCGGATTGGCACACTGAGCCTGTGATTAAAGCCATCTATCAGATTGTAGGTCAAGACGAAGCCCGTCATGCAGGGGCTTACTTACGTTATATGCGTAGAGCATTAAAGTTGGGCGATGAGCAAGCGGAATTAAATACGCGTTTGGCTTTTTCTAAAATCGGCGTACTTATGGCATCAGCACATCGTACCGCTCAAGCTTTGCATCCCACAAATTTACACGTCAATAAAGACATGTATCCAAACGACACCGTGCAATCCAAACTACCCACCCCAGGCTGGTTAGAAAATTGGCTCGATAACCAGATTTGCTTTGATAAAGAGTGGGAAGGTCGTGTGAGCACACGCATTTTGCACAATATGTCGCTGTTAATGGGCGAAGAATTTGAATCCCCTTCGGCCTTAAATCGTTATCGTAGAAGCTTAAGCAAGCAAATCGTTACGGCTGAATGATACGTAATGATAAGCTTTGAGCAAAAAATATACAGCCGTGACGCCTTAGTAGCTGCGGTAAAAGGCGGGCAAATTGCCCGCCCTTTGGTGTTTACGAATGGAGTTTTCGATATTTTGCACCGGGGTCATGCCAGTTATTTAGATGCCGCAGCGCAGCTTGGTGCAAGCTTAATCGTAGCCGTAAATTCTGATGTCTCCGTGCGCAGTCTTAATAAAGGTGCAGATAGACCCATTAATAATGAGAATGATAGGTGTGCATTATTAGCCGCTTTGGCCTCTATTAGTGCGGTTACTGTGTTTACGGAATCTACCCCTGAGCAGATTATTTCTGAACTTAAACCCGATCTTATTGTAAAGGGTGGGGATTACGATATGGAAAGTTTGCCTGAGACGGCTTTAGTACGTAGTTGGGGGGGAGATGCCGTAGCGATTCCCATCACCTTTGAGAGGTCTACTACAGCTTTAGTAGATAAAATACGCCAACGTCCAGAAGGCTGAGAAGTATAAGGATTAAGGTGCTGGTATTAACATACGACTAATGGCTGCAATGTCATCGTCTTGTAATTGGCCTACCGTGCTTTTAAGCCTGATGCTGTAGAGCAGCGTGTCATAACGTGCCTTTGCTAAGGCACGTTGCGTTTCGTAAAGCTGCTTTTGTGCATTAAGTACATCAATATTCGTGCGTACGCCTATTTCATAAGCTAGCTCATTAGCCTCTACTGCCTTTAGGCTCGTTTGTTCTGCCGATTGCAGGGTATTCACTTGGCGTATACCGTTATTCACACTGATAAAGTACGTGTTGATATTTTCCGCGGTGAGGCGGCGTGCGTTTTCGTGTTCGTAGTTGGCTTGCTGTAGTAAGGATGCGTTTTCACGGACTTTTGAGGAAATCGCTCCTCCTTGATAAATCGGAATGGCTAGTTCGATGCCTATGCTGCTATTGAGTGCCCGTGGGCCATTATTAGGCCCATAAATACCTTGGTTACTTTGGCTACCGCTATGAGCCTGTAAGGATAGGGTAGGGGCATGTTCACGCTTATTGGCTTGTAGTTGCTGCTCTTGAGCATGTATGGCTAAGTTGGTTTTGGCAATAGTAATACTACCTAGTGCCGCTTGTTGAAGCCAAGCATCTACCTGTAAGGGTTCAGGGGCGGGCAGTTCAGCGTTAGGATTTAAGGGGGCTAATACAAAAATAGGTTGGCCAACAATACGGCTTAATTGGTTTTTAGCCGCTTGTAAATTATTTTCTGTACTAATGCGCTGGTTAATCACTAAATCTAAGCGTGATTGCGCTTCGTAAGAGTCAGTAATGGTGGCGCCCCCTAGCTCAAACTCATACTCAGCTAGCCGTAACTGTTGTTCTATCGCTTCTTGCTCAGCAGCTAATGATTTCAAACTGTCTTGGGCTGTTAATACATCAAAATACGCTTCGCTTACACGTAAAAACAAATCATTACGCGCCTGTTCTAAATCAAGTACTGCTATGCCAGCCAGATAACGTGAACGCTCAAACTGAGCTATAGCGCTGAGATTTATGAGTGGTTGGTTTAAACGTAGCTGCC
Organism: Paenalcaligenes sp. DL 309; assembly: GCF_057475285.1. Lineage (NCBI taxonomy): Bacteria > Pseudomonadati > Pseudomonadota > Betaproteobacteria > Burkholderiales > Alcaligenaceae > Paenalcaligenes > Paenalcaligenes sp. DL 309. Next base: position 51,461 of record NZ_JBYBKW010000003.1, on the reverse strand, counting down.
ATTCATTGGGATTGTGATGTTGACTTCTATCTAAGCCTGAGACGCGGCGCACATCGTTATGGCGTATAGCGCTAACGGCATCAATACGCGGCAGTAGTTCTGCTCGAGCTTGATTGATTTTTTCTTGATTGGCTTGGGTATTGGCTCTTTGGGCAGCATAGATGGGATCGCGTTGTAGAGCTAGTTGCCAAATATCCCAAAGATCTAGGGCTGGAGTTGCATAAGAAACAGCCACCGATAAACTCAGACTTATGGTGGCTAATAACTGCAAGACAAATCGCATAGAAAAGGTTTAAAAATTAAAGCGTGAGACACTGCTGCCGCGCAAGGGCTTAATCACTGTATCAAAGAGTGGCGTGGTCTCAAAGCTAGCGGCACTAGTGCGTGTGATACGAGTGGCTGTCATGATGGGACCTGTGCCTACTACGGCCACCAGACGGCCACCTATACATAACTGATATTTTAAGGCATCCGGAACTACGTGTACTGAACCAGTAAGTAAAATGGCATCGTATTCAGTGGTACCCCAACCTTCGTGCGCATCGCCAATTTCTACTGTAACGTTAGTGATTTTTTCACGCTGTAAATTATCTGTAGCAAATGCAGCTAAAGTGCTATTAATTTCTACTGAAGTTACATGCTGAGCTAAGTAAGCCAATAGAGCGGCTTGATGCCCGGAGCCCGTGCCGATTTCAAGCACACCGTCTGTAGGCTGTAATTGCAACTCTCTGGTTAAGCGGCCTTCAATGACGGGCTTAAGCATGTATTCATTGGTGTCTACTTCATCAATAATTAAAGGCACTTCACTATCAGCAAAGGCCATGCCCTTGTAAGCAGAAGGTACAAAATTTTCTCTACGTACATTATATAGCGCCTCTAACACCCCTTCGTCTTCTACGTACCAAGGGCGAATTTGTTGTTCAACCATATAATAACGGGCGAGCTCGAGTTCTGACAGCGCATGTATTTTCATAGTGGTTAGAGGTCTTTATATAAAAAGGTAGAGATAAATTAGTTTGAAGGTATTATAGGCCACCAATGGTGGAAATGGTTAACTGGACCATGGCCAGAGCCTACAGAGAGATCGCCAGAACGAGCAATGGCTTCGTACAGATACTTTTTAGCGGCTTTAGCCGCGTCAATGGCGCTGGTATGTTGGGGCAATAATGCGGCTAAGGCTGCAGATAAAGTACAGCCTGTGCCATGCGTATTTTTAGTCTCTATACGCTGTGCGGGCATTTCTATCATTTGATCACCGTTATAAAGTAAATCGGTGCATTCAGAGCCGGGTAAATGACCACCTTTTAAAAATACCCAGCGATTGTTATCATCTGCCATGAGTTTACGTAGTTTTTCTGCTACCCCATACATTTCTTTTACGGTTTCTACAGGGCGCATAGCTAGCAATACACCGGCTTCCGGTAGATTAGGCGTAATCATAGTGGCTAAAGGTAGCATGCCTTCACGCATTTCTGCGGTAGCCGCCTTTTCTAGTAAATGATCCCCACTCTTAGCTACCATCACTGGATCAAGCACTATGTGCTTAGGATGCCAGTGACTTAGGCGTTCAATCACTGTGCGTATTACTGGTTGCTGGCCTAGCATACCTATTTTGACGGCATCAATGCGTACATCATCAAAGAGCACATCGATTTGCTCTTTAATAAAAGCAGGATCAATAGGGTAGATGCCAACTACACCCTGGGTGTTTTGAGAAGTGAGTGCCGCTACCACACCGGTAGCATAAGCGCCCAAAGCGCTCATGGCTTTAACATCTGCAATCACACCAGCGCCTCCAGAAGGGTCAACGCCAGCAACGCTAAGAGTATTAGGAATCATGATAATTACTACCTAGAATGAATAAGGCCTTCAGTCGGTGAGCTTGGGTCTGCGTCGTAGTATTTGCGTGGAATACGGCCCGCTAAATAGGCGGCACGGCCTGCTTTCACACCATCGCGCATAGCAGCTGCCATAAGAATCGGATTTTGAGCGCCTGCAATGGCAGTATTCATCAATACACCATCACAGCCTAGCTCCATAGCGATGGTGGCATCTGAGGCCGTACCTACACCGGCATCCACTAATACGGGCACGGTGGCTTGGTCAATAATCAAGCGTAAGTTCCACGGGTTAATAATGCCCATACCCGAACCAATTAAAGAAGCCAAAGGCATAATGGCTACACAGCCTATGTCTTCTAGCATCTTGCACTGGATGGGGTCATCAGCACAATACACCATCACCTCAAAGCCTTCATCTACTAAGGTTTTAGCCGCTTTGAGGGTTTCAGGCATGTTAGGAAAGAGATTTGTGGGATCACCCAAAACCTCTAGTTTGACTAGATTACGGCCGTCTAATAGTTCACGTGCTAACCGTAAGGTACGCACCGCATCGTCAGCGGTGTAACAGCCAGCAGTATTGGGTAATAAGGTAAATTCAGAAGGAGGCAGGTAATCTAAAAGGCTAGGCTGGCTTGCGTCTTGACCAATATTGGTACGGCGTATGGCTACCGTAATGATTTCAGCACCACTGGTGTCTACGGCTTGGCGTGTTTCGTCAAAGTCTTTATATTTTCCTGTGCCCACTAAAAGGCGTGAGGAGTAGGTTTTTCCAGCAATTACAAAAGGATCTGCAGTCATGAGATTTGTGTTGTGGTTTACTTTTCAATAGGTGATATTTGAGTGCAGAGAAGTTCTGTGGCCTCAAATAAACGTGGCCCGGCTCGATAAAACTGATCCGCATTAACCTTATAAGTGGCTACAGGCTGGACCTGTGCAGCATCAAGCATTTTTACTATACGAGTTAAAGGCTTATCCATAGCAGTATAAATTATCCCATCAATTGGTGCAGTGAATAGTTGCTCTATATTAACTGCCGGGGCCACGGTGCTGCTGTGTTGCGCCCAGTTTTGTGCACCACATAGGTTTAATACGTCATTACTGATGGCATCATTTAAGGTGTAAAGAGGTGCGGTGCTTAGAGCAATGAAAACGGTTTTAGGGCTGTTGCTTTGGTATTGCTGCTTTAGGCGGTGCAGTTGTTGTTGCCATTGCTGATTAAGGACTGCGGCCTTTTCTCTTTGATCTAACCAATTACCTAACTGTAAGACGGCATCAGCAATATCGCTAAGGGATTGTGGATTCACATAATGTAATGCAATATCGCTTTGCGCTAAGGTGTTTTCTAAAGCCACTAAAGCTCGCGTAGGCTGCCACGCAAACACCACATCCGGTTTATAAGCCAATAACGATTCCGCAGAAACGGAGACGCCGTCACCCACACGTGGCAAATCTTGTGCGGCAGGCGGGTAGTTACTACTATCTACAGTAGCCACTAGTTTGTCTTCCGCACCAATGGCATAAATCAATTCCGTAATGTTGGGCGCTAAGCTAATGGCGCGTTCATAGGCCGCACTGCTAAAGGAAAGCAGCAGTGCGGCCACGGCAAAGGCGTATTTCATCAATTACATGCGCCAAGCAAAGTTTAAAAACACATTAGAACCGGGCATGTTGTAGCCGTAAGCACTGTAATAATTTTTATCAAACACATTATTCCAGCGCAAATGCGCATCTAGGTTTTTATGAATGGCGTAGCTAGCCGTTAAATTCACTAAGCTATAGCTGCCTAAGCGCGTTTCTTCCCTATTATCTGCACTGTCGTAACGTTTGCTGGTGTATTGGTACTCTGCGCCCAAGCCTAGATCTTGCCATTGGTATTCGGTACCCACTTTGATATTTTGTTTAGCACGGCGTGTGAGTTGCTTGCCGGTGGCATCATCTTTAGGGTTGAGGAAATCGGCGGAAGCCCATAGGTTTACATCACCAAAATTATGAGCGCCGTATAAAGAAACGCCGCGAATGGTGGCTTTATCAACGTTCATCGCGGTGCACTCAAAGTTGCTATTGCACACATAGCCATCAATTAAGTCATCTATTTTGTTTTGAAATACCGTGGCTTTAAATTGGCTGCCACCGTTATCAAAAGCGACATGCGCTTCAATATTTTTTGATTTTTCAGGCTTGAGGTTTGGATTACCTTGAAAGCCATAAGATAAAGGTGAATAGAGCTCAGTGAAGGTGGGCGCTCTAAAGCCGGTATTGGCGGCAGCACCTACGGACCACTCTGGTGTGATATCCAGTTCATAGCCCAAACCACCCGTTGTACGATGACCAATACCGCTGATATTATCGTTACGCACACTGGCTTGTAGATTATGTGGGCCAAAATCAGCCCTATAAACGGCAGCAAATGAATTCGTATTACGGTCGGTGTTGGTGTAATCCGTAGCGCTATGCGCAATGCGCTCTTCCAAGCGCTCGGCTATCAATGATAGGTCTTGGTTGGCTGTTAAAGCAATATCATTTTGCCAGCTGTATTGGCGCTGTAGGGTACTAAACGTATTGTCATAGATGGGCGTGGCATTTTGCTCTTTGCTTAAGCCAAAAGTAAGCGTGCTGACCCAGTTGTCTGCTAAACGATTTTTACTGAAAACATCATAGCTTTGCTGGCGAGTTTGGGTGAAAGCGTCTGGGTAAAAGTCCCCAGCATCAAAGTCCCCATTTATGTAGCTATTGTACGCATTGATACCAATCTGTTGACCGTCCGCCCATTCATAGCCTAAAGCACCAGTAAAGGCATTGCTGTGATAGCCATCTTTATCACCATAATAGGAAAAGGCATTGTTTTTATGGGTGGAGTTAAAGCCGTTACTTTTGGCATAACTCGCATTGAAGTTATAAGTAAAGCCATTTACGCCCCCATCTAAACCCACACTGGATTTAACGGTTTTATGGCTACCCACGCCTACGGAACCGTAGAATTGAGTGGCTTGGTCTTTTTGCCCTTGTTTGGTGATGATGTTAATGACCCCACCAATGGCATCCGCACCATACAAACTGCTGGCAGCACCGCGTATAATCTCAATACGCTCAATGCTGGCTGGGTCAATGGCATTCCAGTTCACCCCGCCCTGTACGCTACCGTTAATGCGCATTCCATTCATGAGTACTAAGGTTTGGTTAGGATTGGCTCCCCGTATAGAAACACTGGTGACGGTTTGAGGGCCACCATTACTGTAAAACTCAATGCCAGGCTGGCGCGACAGGATTTCTGCTACGCTATTTTGGCCCGCTTTAGCGAGCTCTGCTTGATTAATAACGGTAATGTCACCCACTACATTTTGTTCTAACTGTGGCGTACGCGCTGCAGTCACCACAATTTGATCTAATTGTTGAACGGGGGTTTGAGCAAAAACGGGAGCAGAAACAAGGCTAGCCAACACCGTACAGGCGAGGCTGGGGCGGAAAGAGCGTAAAGTCATTTGTGAGTACCTGTGGGAAGTGCGTCCCCGCACTTCAATTAATGTAGGTAGAAATCACAGCCAGTTCCGGACTAGAGACAGTGTCTGATTACCGTTGCGGGGGCAGTAGGCTTTTTGGCCTTTCCTGTATATAACTGTGATTTCTATGAGAGTTAGCGCCTAAAAGGCTACAATTAGAGCGCTGTTATGTCAATTTATCTTTTGCTGGAGTGAACCGTGTCTTACCCTGTTGCCCCTTATCCGTTATCTAGCTATACCCGAGCTGCTGATTTTGTGCGTCTTTTAGGCGAGCGTATTGTTATTTTAGACGGTGCTATGGGTACCATGATCCAGCAATACAAACTCACTGAAGAGGACTTTCGTGGTGAGCGTTTTAAAGCGCACCACCGTGATGTACGTGGCAATAACGAGCTGTTGTCTTTAGTGCGTCCCGATATTATTGAAACCATCCATCGCGAGTACTTAGAGTCGGGGGCAGACGTAATCTGTACCAATACCTTTGGTGCCACGGTGGTGGCGCAGGGTGATTACGAGCTGTACGACTTGGGCTATGAGCTTAATGTGGAGGCCGCTCGTATTGCCCGTAAAGTCTGTGATGAGTTTAATACCAAAGGCGATACGCGTTATGTGGCTGGCGTCTTAGGGCCGCAACCCAAAACCGCGTCTATTTCACCTGATGTTAGCGATCCTTCCGTGCGCAACGTTACTTTTGCGCAACTGCGTGATGCCTACACGGAGCAGTTGAATGGGCTTATTGATGGTGAAGTCGATATTATCCTCATCGAAACCATTTTTGATACGCTAAACGCCAAAGCCGCTATTTTTGCGGTAGAAACTGTATTTGAAGAGCGCGGTATACGTTTACCGGTAATGGTTTCAGGCACAGTAACCGATGCCTCAGGTCGTATTTTGTCCGGCCAAACGGTAGAGGCTTTCTGGAACTCTGTGCGTCATGCGCGTCCTGTAACCATTGGGCTGAACTGTGCGTTGGGTGCGGCCTTAATGCGCCCGTACATTGCTGAGTTATCAAAGATTTGTGATAGCTACCTATGCGTGTATCCCAATGCGGGTTTGCCAAATCCCATGGCGGAAACTGGCTTTGATGAAAGTCCTGCCGATACCTCCGGTTTATTGCAAGAGTTTGCGGAATCCGGCTTAGTGAATATGGTGGGCGGCTGTTGTGGTACTACGCCTGAGCACATCGCCGCTATTGTAGAGCAGGTGAAGGATTTACCACGTCGTGAAGTGCCTACTGTACCACTCAAAACACGAGTGTCTGGGTTAGAAGCCTTAAACATTGATGAAGACAGTTTGTTTATTAACGTAGGTGAGCGCACTAACGTCACCGGCAGTAAAGCCTTTTTACGCCTTATACAAAACGAACAGTATGAGGAGGCCTTAGAAGTAGCCCGTCAGCAAGTAGAAAATGGGGCACAAATTATTGATATCAACATGGATGAAGCCATGTTGGATTCTGAGGCCGCCATGACGCGTTTCCTCAATCTGATTGCTTCTGAGCCCGATATCTCTAGAGTGCCTATCATGATTGATAGCTCAAAATGGTCAGTAATTGAAGCCGGTCTGCAGTGTGTGCAGGGCAAAGCCATTGTGAACTCCATTTCCATGAAAGAAGGCGAGGCCGAGTTTATTGAGCACGCTAAGCTATGTAAAAAATACGGTGCCGCCGCCGTGGTGATGGCCTTTGATGAGGTAGGGCAAGCCGATAACTACGAGCGCCGTGTAGAGATTTGTGGTCGTGCTTACGATATTCTAGTCAATGAGGTGGGCTTTCCACCCGAAGACATTATCTTCGATCCTAACGTATTTGCCGTAGCCACCGGTTTAGAAGAGCATAATAACTACGCCTTAGATTTTATTAATGCCATTACGTGGATTAATAAAAATTTGCCACATGCGCGTACTTCTGGGGGGATTTCTAACGTCAGTTTCTCCTTCCGTGGTAATGAAGCCATGCGTGAGGCTATTCATACCGTATTCTTGTACTACGCTATTCGTGAAGGTTTAACGATGGGCATTGTGAATGCGGGTCAGTTAGGTGTGTATGCCGATATTGATCCGGTTCTACGCGATATGGTGGAAGACGTAATGCTAAACCGCAACCCACCTCTTGCCAAAATAGACCCTGATGATGACCGTACGAATACCGAGCGCTTGGTAGAACTCGCGGAAAACGTTAAAGGGGATGGTAAAAAGCGTGAAGAAGATCTGTCGTGGCGTGAGCAAGACGTAGAAGGCCGCTTAGCGCATGCCTTAGTGCATGGTATTACCTCTTTTATTGTGGAAGACACCGAAGAGGTACGTCAAAAAATCGCTGATCGTGGGGGTAGACCTATTGAGGTTATTGAAGGCCCTCTCATGGACGGCATGAACGTGGTAGGCGATTTATTTGGTGAAGGTAAGATGTTTTTACCGCAGGTGGTGAAGTCAGCCCGCGTGATGAAGCAAGCGGTTAATCACCTAGTGCCTTTTATTGAAGAGGAAAAACGCCAAATCGAAGCCGCCGGAGGCGATGTGCGCTCCAAGGGTAAAATCGTGATTGCTACCGTTAAAGGTGATGTGCACGACATTGGTAAAAACATCGTTGATGTGGTGTTGCAATGCAATAATTTTGATGTGGAAAATATGGGCGTGATGGTGCCCTGTGCCGAGATTTTAGCCAAAGCCAAAGAAGTCAAAGCCAACATCGTGGGCTTATCGGGGTTAATTACGCCAAGTCTTGAAGAAATGGCCTATGTGGCATCTGAGATGCAGCGTGACCCCTACTTTAAAGAGCATGATATTCCGTTAATGATAGGGGGAGCGACCACCAGCCGTGTACACACTGCCGTAAAAATTGCCCCAAATTACGATGGGCCGGTGATTTATGTGCCTGATGCCAGTCGCTCCGTAGGGGTGGCTACGCAGCTGATGTCTGAAGAAGCACGTGCGCCTTACTTAGAAGCCTTAAGTAAAGAATATGATTTAGTGCGTGAGCGCCACGCTAATCGTCAGCACACGCCGCTGATATCTATAGAGCAAGCCCGAGCGGACGCACCGAAAATTGATTGGAGCAATTACGTACCACCAAAGCCTAAATTTATTGGTAGACGTTTATTTAAAAATTACGATTTAAGCGATATTTTGAATTACGTGGACTGGACGCCTTTTTTCCAAACCTGGAGTTTATTTGGCCGTTACCCCAAAATCTTAGAAGATGAGGTGGTAGGTGAAGAAGCGAAAAAACTCTTTGCTGATGCCCAAGCCATGCTAAAGAAAATTATCGATGGTCGCTGGTTACGTGCCAATGGCGTGATTGCTTTTTATCCGGCTAATACCGTTAATAACGATGACATTGAAATTTATACTGATGAAAGTCGCACCGAGGTGTTGTTTACGTGGCGTGGCTTACGTCAGCAAACAGAAAAACGCGCTGGCGTAGACAGTAAATGCTTAGCCGATTACATCGCCCCAAAAGAAACGGGCATTGCTGATTACATAGGTATGTTTGCTGTGACCGGTGGCTTAGATATAGAAAAGCATTCTAAGCGTTTCTTAGCTGAAGGTGATGTGTATTCCGATATTATGCTCAAAGCCTTAGGTGATCGATTTGCTGAAGGTTTTGCCGAATGTTTACATGCCAGAGTGCGTAAAGATTTATGGGGCTATGCGCCGGATGAGGACTTAGATAATGAAGCCTTAGTACGTGAAAAGTATCAAGGTATACGTCCGGCACCGGGTTATCCGGCTTGTCCAGAGCATACTGTCAAAGAGGATATGTTCCGCGTGATGCGCTGTGAGGATATTGAGATGTTTTTAACTGAGGGCTCAGCTATGCATCCGGCTTCTAGCGTGTCGGGTTTTTACTTTAGTCACCCTGAGTCTCAATACTTCAGTGTGGGTGACATTGGTGAAGATCAGCTGGCGGATTTCATTGCGCGTAGTGGCCGCGAAGAGTCTGAGGTGCGCCGTGCCTTAGCCTTTGCTTTACGTGATAAATAATAAACGCTTGATATAAGGCATGCGTAAAGTGCTAGGCAATTTTCTTCGTGAGGCACGTGCTCACGTGCAGCCCCAAGATTGGGGCTTGCCGGCGGGTACGCGCCGACGCACACCCGGTTTACGCCGCGAAGAGGTGGCGCAGCTTTGTGCTATCAGCCTGACGTGGTACACCTGGATAGAGCAGGGGCGTGATGTGTCTATTTCTCCAGCTGTGTGTGCTCGTTTAGCCAAAGCATTAAAACTCACACCTGCAGAGCGTAGGTATTTATTTGATTTAGCGGGTTGCACCGATCCAGAAAGTAATACTGCCGTTTTAAAGCCTTTGCCTCAAGGGTTGAGTGATTGTGTGGATCATATTGCCGCACCGGCTTATATATTAGATCGTAGTTGGAATGTACTGGCGCGTAATACGCCATTGGTAGAGCTGTTTGATGGTTGGCCCGATAACAGTACTAAACCCAATTTATTGCGTTATATCTTCTTAGATCCGGCTGCGCGGGGCTTGGTAGTGGATTGGGAGCAGCGTGCACGCCGCGTGGTGGGTGAGTTCAGAGCCGATGTGGGTTCGCACATAGATGAGCCTGAAGTGCGCGCCTTAGTGGTAGAGCTGCAAGAGCACAGCCCTTTATTTACCCAGTGGTGGGGGCGCCAAACGGTCACCGAGCGCGAAGGTGGCGTACGCGAATTCAATCACCCGCAACAAGGGCGGGTGATCTTTCAGCAGTTTACCTTTCGTTTAGCCATCCGTGATGATTGCAAGCTTGTGATGTTATTGCCTAAGCCTTAAGCGGGGTAATAGCAATAGTACGCGCTTTAGGCTCAGGCTGTGATTTGGCTTCTTCAAAGGGCATATCAAAGGCGGTATCACCGTCGGGGTTTTCTTCTCCGGTGAGGCTTAAGCCTTCAAAATCAAACAGCTTTCTATCCATGAGGTGCGAAGGCACCACATCATTTAGGGCGCCAAAGACATTCCAGGTGCGGCCTGGAAATTTCTTATCCCATTCAGCAATCATACGATTGGCTTCTTGGCGTTTCAAATTCTCTTGTGAGCCACATAAATTACACGGAATAATCGGAAATTCGCGTAATTTGGCGTAGGCAATGAGATCTTTTTCTGCCACATAAGCCAGAGGGCGAATCACAATGTGGTCGCCGTTGTCAGATTGCAGCTTAGGCGGCATGGCTTTAAGACGGCCACCATAAAATAAATTCAAAAAGAACGTAGCGATGATGTCGTCGCGATGATGACCCAGTGCAATTTTCGTCGCCCCTAGCTCATTGGCTACACGATATAAAATTCCCCTACGCAGTCGTGAACATAAGGAGCAATAGGTTTTGCCTTCTGGAATAACGCGCTTAACGATAGAGTAAGTGTCTTGCGTTTCTATGTGATAATCCACCCCTAGACTTTCTAAGTACTCAGGCAATATATGATCGGGAAAGCCCGGTTGTTTTTGATCTAGATTGACCGCCACAATATCAAATTGAATAGGTGCACGGGCTTTGAGCTTGAGTAGAATGTCTAGCAGCCCATAGGAGTCTTTACCACCTGATAAACACACCATGACTTTATCGCCATCTTCAATCATATTGAAGTCACCAATGGCCCGACCGGTTTCACGTAATAAACGTTTTTCTAGTTTATTGTTTTCGTGTTTTTGTTTGAGTTCAGCTTGAGTGAGAAATTTGCTTGTGTTGGACATAAGTAGAGTTAACGGTGTAGTTCAATTTCAATGCCAACGGCATCACAGTCAGCAAAGGCTTCGGGTTTGCTAATGCGTAAACGCACGCGTATTACGCTAGGAAATTGTGCTAATAAGGTGTGGGCAGTGTGCTCTATGAGGGTTTCTAATAAATTAACGTGTTGTGCTAAGCAGCAGTCCAAAATGGTTTGGCGCAGTTGCCTGTAATCCAGCACGGTCTCTATGTGATTATCATCGCTGGGCTGGTCCACAACCGTATCAAATTCGGCATCAATATAAATAGGCTGTGTGGCTCGCAATTCATGCTCTAAGATGCCAATGCGCGCGCCTACCGTGAGTTTTTCGAAAAAAATACGACGTACCGTAGGCGTAGGAATAGAGGTGTGGCTAGGGGTAGAGCTGGAAATCATAAAACAAATATATCCAAAATTAAAGTAGGCTAACGTCACGCTGTAAGCCAAGCAGATGTTGGCCGCCATCCACCACGATAAAACTACCAGTAATGCTGGGTGTATTTGCTACGTAAAGCACAGTGTTACAAATATCATCAGCACTACTGCTTTGCGCTAAGAGTGACAATTTATGCGTACGCTCAAAGTCTTCAGCACTTTGTAAATGGCTAGGTAAGGTTAAGCCGGGCGCAACACCTACTACTCGTACATGAGGCGCTAAAGCTTGAGCCATCATAATAGTGGCTGATTTTAACGCCGCTTTGCACAAGGTATAAGAGAAAAAGTCAGGATTGTAGCCCCAAAGCTTTTGATCCAGCATATTTATGGCAACAGCTGGCGAGTTTTGTGGTTTTTGTGCGGCTAAGGCTTGCGTTAATTGCAGGGGAGCCACCAAATTTGTGCCTAAGTGCTGTTGTAAACAATCCGCTGAAAAATCAGCCGCGCTATCGTATTCAAAGAGGGCGGCATTATTCACCAATAATGTCACCACTCCCATGCTTGCTATCACCGCTTCCATCAGATGTTTACCAGCATCTGGGCGTTGGAGATCGGCACAAAAAAGTTCGCAATGTTGTCCTAACGCCTTAACTTCAGCCGCGGTTTGTCGCGCTTCGCACTCGGAAAAGTGATAATGCAAGGCAATATCCCATCCTTCATTCGCTAAGGCTAAGGCAATGGCCTTGCCTAAGCGTTTAGCACCGCCAGTAACTAAGGCTGTTTTAGTGAGGAGTTGATTTTGAGTCGTCATTGATAATTAATTCGTATTCATCGGCAGCAGCAGCGGCTAGTTGCACTTCGTAGCAACGCAGCTCATCACGGCGAAACACATGGATTGCTACAGTATCACCGGCGGTATATGCGTTAAGTAATGTGTCTAATTGCTTAGCAGAACTAATGCGCAAACCGTCTATAGCCACCAGCTCATCTCCGGCGGATAAACCGGCCGCATGAGCGGCGCCATGCTCATAAACCGTGGCAATGTGTTGCTCTTTGAGACGTACATTTAATACGGGAGCAGTGCTTGGTTTCTTTGATTTTAGGCTGATGTTATGTAGAGCAAATAGCTCATTCAAAGGCGGATCTTCACGGCCTTCGGCACAATTACGAATTAACTCAGAGCAATCCACGCCCGTGGCTTCTACTATAAGCGCAGGCATAGCATCCTCAGGTACGCCTACTGGGTTACCTTGATAAAAATCAACACCGTAACGTTGCCACATTAGGCGCATCACATCATCTAAACTGTGTTTTTTATCACTTTGATGCTGTATGTGTAAATCCAAAGCCAATGCCACCAACGCCCCTTTGCTGTAATAGCTCACTAAGGCATTGGGGGAGTTTTCATCTTGTTTGTAAAACCGTGTCCACGTATCAAAAGAGCTTTCGGCAGTGGATTGTTTATGTCTACCGCCAGTACGTTGTACCATGCTGATGACTTTAGCTTGGCGATCTAAAAAGGTTTGCTGGTCAATCACGCCAGAACGCCACAGCATGAGCTCATCGTAGTAAGAGGTAAAGCCTTCAAATACCCAAAGCAGTTTGGTGTGGTTTTCACGTAGTAAATCATAAGGAGCAAAAGCAGCGGGTTTAATACGCTTTACATTCCAAGTGTGAAAATACTCATGACTCACTAAACCTAAGAAATCTTGATAACCCTTGGTTTTTGTTGTTTTATCGCTATGGATAGTGGGTAAGTCGGCGCGTGAAGTCATTAAAGCCGTAGAGCTGCGATGCTCTAAACCACCGTAACCATCAGCAGTAATCATGGTCATAAACACATAACGATCAGAGCTATCTAAGAATGGCACTTTTTTGGTTTCTGGCTCAAACAGTTCTATTTGTGCGGCACAAATCTTTTTTACATCGGCAGCAATACGAGCCAAGTCTAAATTGGGTGCCACACCAGTAAACACCAGTTCATGTCTAGCACCGTACACTTCAAAATCAATAACTTGTGGTGTACCTATTTCAAAAGGATGATCTATAAACGCATCGTAATTAGGCGCTATATACACTCCACCCACATCAGTGGCTTTTGATTCAGGCAGGCTGGTGTATGCCTTCCAGTCGGGTTTATTTGCGGGCAGAGTTAAGTGTAATTGGCAAGGCTGCTCTTCTTGACCTATTACGCCTAAAAACACACTGGTACCATTAAAAAAAGCATGGCTATCATCTACGTGTGCACTGCGTACGGATAAATCCCAAGCATAGACCACGTATTCAATAGTTAAAGGTCCCTCGCAGGGCGCGCATTGCCATTCGTGATTTGCCACTTTGGTTATGCAGATAGGCTTAGCGCTTTGTGTATTAAAAGCCTGTATGCTCTCTATTTGACGGCTGAAATCACGTAACAAATAGCTGCCTGGAATCCAAGCGGGCAAAAACAGTTTTTGACCTTGTGGGTCTGGCTGGGGAATACTTAGGCTTAGGTGCAAGCGGTGACCGTTTAGATCGTCAAAACGAAGGGTATATAAAATAGCATTATCTTGTGTCATAGTTTTCATTTTACAAATAATCGGAGGCAGTGTGAGTGAATCTTTAGTGTTAGTGGAAACCCACGGCAAGGTAGCGGTAATTACCTTAAATCGTCCTAAAGCCTTAAATGCATTAAATAATGCATTGATAGCAGAGTTGGCAGCAGAAGTCCGTAAGTTTGAAGCAGATCCCGCAATCAGTGTGATGATTTTAACGGGTAATGGAAAGGCCTTTGCGGCTGGCGTAGATATTGAGGCGATGAAAGATTGGAGTTATAGCGATGTGTATAACGACGATTACTTAGGGGGCGATTGGCAATATTTACGCCGTTTGCGTAAACCACTGATTGCCGCAGTAGCGGGGTATGCCTTGGGTGGCGGCTGTGAATTAGCCATGCTGTGCGATATTATTATTGCCGCTGATAATGCCCGTTTTGGTCAGCCTGAAATTAAGCTTGGCATTATGCCAGGCTATGGGGGTACGCAGCATCTAACTCGAGCTGTAGGACGCGCTAAAGCTATGGATTTAATCCTCACAGCCCGCACCATTAAAGCAGAGGAGGCCGATGCTATAGGTTTAGTGTCGCGCGTTGTGCCCACTGAAAAACTGATGGCTGAAGCCATGGATACCGCCCAAACCATAGCAGCTATGTCTTTACCATCTGTAATGATGGCCAAAGAGAGCATTCATAGAGCTTATGAAAGTGGTTTAACAGAAGGCTTGATTTTTGAACGTAGAAACTTTCATGCTTTGTTTGCTACCGAAGATCAAAAAGAAGGTATGGCTGCATTTGTAGAAAAACGTCAACCCCAGTTTAAAAATAAATAATAATTTTAATATAGGGTGAAACCCTTGTGGCTTGGGGCGTTAGCTAGGGTTTTCCATGGTGTTTTTGGTGGTTTTTATGAAGATTTTGGCGTTGTTTGTTGCACACAGTGCAAAACATATTTGCTTGTTGCAAAATAATAACGCTATACTTCATGGGCTTAGGACTGGCGGCCTACGTTTTTTTAATGCGCTTTTTAAAGGTTTTGTAAGGGAGTATTAAGTATGCAGCCAGTTGCAAATCAAACAGAAACAGAGACTAAAGCCATTGTACTTACAGCAGAGCAAAGGCAGCGCTTAGCGCGCCGATCCTCTTTGGGTATTGTGCAAGTGTTAGGTGCGCAAGCACTATTAGCTTTAGTTGTCACCCTATTTTCATGGTGGTTAGGTGGTATAAATGCAGCGGGCTCCGCTGTAATAGGCGCGGGAGCTTATTTTATACCAAATGCTGTTTTTGCCTTACGGCTACTATTAGGCTTGTTAGGCGGCGGTAACGCTGATGCAACTTCATTTTTTTGGGGTGAGGCATTTAAGCTGGGTACTGCCACTGCCTTATTAGGTCTTGCGGCTTGGCAATTTCATGACTGGTTAGTCTGGCCTGCTTTGTTGTTTGGTTTAATAGGCGTTTTAAAGGGATACGTAGTGCTGCTTGCTTTTGGCAAGCTGCCTTAATCGTGGGCTCATAAAGCCTCTAACACAAGGGTAATTAAAGATGGCTGCTGCTAGTACTAATTCGCCTCAGTCAGATTACATACAGCATCACTTAGTTCATTTGAACAACATCGGTGAGAAGCAAGATGTAATCGCTAATTTTAGCGTTATCAACTATGACTCCATTTTCTGGGCGTTGTTAACGGGTTTTATCGCCATCTTCGTTATGTACCGTGCTGCGCGTGCAGCCACTACAGGTGTGCCTGGCCGTTTTCAAGTCGCTATTGAGATGCTTGTAGACTGGGTAGAAGATCAGGCTAAGTCCATTGTGCATAACGATGACTCACGTAAGTATGTGGCCCCATTAGCACTGACTGTGTTTTTATGGGTCATCTTAATGAACGTGCTTGACTTGCTACCTGTGGATTTGCTGCCCTGGACATTCCAGGTAACAGGCTTGGGAGCAGAGGCGGGTGATCCGTTATATAACCACCGTATACTACCTACGGCTGATTTAAACATTCCTATGGGAATGTCACTATCTGTGCTTTTATTGACGCTTTATTACGGCATTAAAATTAAAAAGCCAGGTGGATTTGTAAAAGAACTTTTTGCTGCGCCCTTCTCTTTTGGTGGGATCGCAGGTGTATTACTCTCACCGTTTAATCTTCTCCTCAATCTCATCGAGTACGGCGCTAAAACCGTATCATTAGGTATGCGATTGTTTGGTAATATGTTTGCCGGAGAATTAGTATTTATGCTTATCGCCTTACTAGGTGGTGCATGGACAGGGTTTAATGGAGCAAGCATTGGCTTGGGTGTTGGCCATATATTGGCTGGTTCTGTATGGGCTATTTTCCATATCTTAATCATACTCTTGCAGGCTTTTATCTTCATGATGCTAACACTGGTATATATCGGTCAGGCACACGAAGGCCATTAATCTAATTCCGGTTTTTGGTCTGGTCGCCAAAACCGGGAGGCAGAATTCCTCTGCTAAGCCGTTTTTTTATAACTTTGAACTCATAAGATTTTTAACCAAGGAGTTGTCATGACCAACGTTGCTTTCGTTGCCCTTGCTTGCGGTATTATCGTCGGTCTGGGTGCGTTTGGTGCCAGTATCGGTATTGCTCTAATGGGTGGTAAATACCTAGAAGCATCTGCTCGCCAGCCAGAATTAATGAACGCATTGCAAACCAAAATGTTCCTATTAGCAGGTCTGATTGATGCGGCCTTCCTAATTGGTGTTGGTATTGCCATGTTGTTTGCGTTTGCTAACCCATTTGTAGGTTAATTGCTGCGCGGGTTCGCCGCTGCCCCTAAGGCGGACAGGCAGTCGTAAGCGGTGCTCATTATTTTGTAATGCGCCGCTAGCGGCTTGATTAGAAGGTGTCAGGTGGCTTTTACGCCGGACACGAGTGGTATATAAGGGAAACGACCGTGAATTTAAACGCGACTCTCTTTTTTCAGATGATCGTGTTTTTCGTCTTAGCTTGGTTTACGATGAAATTCGTATGGCCACCTTTGACCAAAGCACTCGATGATCGTCGCCAGAAAATTGCTGATGGTTTAGCTGCAGCTGAAAAAGGCAAAGCTGACCTAGCACAGGCTCAGGCACGAATCAGTCTGATGGAAGCATCCGCAAAGTCTGATAACCATTCGCGCTTAGCTGATGCTGAAAAGCAAGCAGCAGCGCTAATCGAACAGGCTCGCCACGAGGCAGAAGCGGAAAAAGCACGCATTATTGCGCAGGCTCAACAAGAAGCTGGCCAAGAGGTGCTACGCTTACGCGATACATTGCGTGGCGATGTGGCCGTATTGGCAGTGAAAGGCGCGGAGCAGATTTTGCAACGCGAGGTTGACTCCAAAGCGCATGCCGAGCTGCTTGAGCAGCTTAAGGCTCAACTTTAATCTGAAGGCAGGCCATGGCTGAACTATCGACTATTGCCAGACCTTACGCCGAGGCTCTATTTGCGGCTACACGCAATGAAGAAACGCTAGAGCAGTGGTCGGCCCTGTTGTCCGAAATGGCTCAGGTGGCCGCTCACCCAGAGGTTAGAGAAACCCTAGCAGCACCAGGGCTCACTAGCCAACAGCGTTATGAGCTTTTTGCTGGTCTGATGAAAACCCCGCTTTCCGACAAAGCGCGGAATTTTCTTGAATTGCTAATTAGCAACGAGCGCTTATTGCTCTTGCCTGAAATTACTGAGCAATTTGAGGTTTTAAAACACCAACTCGAAGGCATTGAGGTGGCGCATATTACTAGCGCCTACGAGTTAAGTCCTGAGCAAATCAACGAACTTGTTGTTGGGCTCGAAAAGAAGTTTGGCTTAAAACTCAAACCCAATGTGACCGTTGACGCTGCTTTGATCGGTGGTGTACGCGTAATGGTTGGTGACCAAGTACTAGACACTTCCGTGCAGGCCCAGCTGGCCCGCATGCGCGACACACTGGCAGCTTGATCGCAGGCCAGATTATAGGATTCCAGGAGTCTGAACATGCAACTTAACCCGTCTGAGATCAGCGAACTGCTAAAAAGCCGAATTGAAGGCTTAAGCGTGTCCACAGACGTTCGCACCCAAGGCACGGTGGTATCCGTGACCGACGGTATTACTCGCATTCACGGTTTATCCGATGTAATGCAAGGCGAAATGCTCGAGTTTCCCAACAACGTCTTCGGTCTAGCGCTCAACTTAGAGCGTGATTCCGTAGGTGCTGTTATTTTAGGTGAGTACGTAGGCATTTCCGAAGGCGACCCTGTTAGAACAACAGGTCGTATTCTTGAAGTACCCGTGGGCCCAGAATTACTAGGCCGTGTGGTTGATACTTTAGGAAACCCCATTGATGGCAAAGGTGCAATCAATGCGGCACAAACTGATGTGATTGAGAAAGTTGCCCCCGGGGTAATTGATCGTCAATCCGTTGATGAGCCACTGCAAACAGGTATTAAAGCCATTGACTCAATGGTTCCTATTGGGCGTGGTCAGCGTGAGCTTATCATTGGTGACCGCCAAACAGGTAAAACGGCTGTAGCGGTAGATACCATCATTAACCAAAAAGGCAAAAACGTAAAATGTATTTACGTTGCTGTGGGTCAAAAAGCATCCACTATCAACAACGTATTGCGTAAGCTCGAAGAGCATGGCGCAATGGAATACACCACTATTGTGGCGGCACCAGCCTCTGATTCCGCTGCCATGCAGTACTTAGCCCCTTATGCGGGTTGTACTATGGGTGAGTATTTCCGCGATCGCGGTGAAGACGCACTGATTGTATTTGATGACTTAACTAAACAAGCGTGGGCATATCGCCAAGTGTCTTTGTTGCTACGTCGTCCTCCAGGGCGTGAAGCTTACCCCGGTGATGTGTTCTACTTACACTCTCGTCTACTAGAGCGTTCTGCTCGTGTAAGCGCTGAGTACGTAGAGAAATTTACTGAGGGTAAAGTCAAAGGTAAAACCGGTTCGTTAACGGCATTACCTATAATTGAAACCCAAGCGGGTGATGTGTCAGCTTTCGTTCCCACTAACGTAATTTCAATTACAGACGGTCAGATTTTCTTAGAAACTGACTTGTTCCACGCGGGTGTGCGTCCTGCTATTAATGCGGGTATTTCGGTATCACGTGTTGGTGGTTCTGCACAAACGAACATCATGAAGAAAATGTCAGGCGGTATTCGTACTGACTTGGCGCAGTACCGAGAGCTTGCCGCTTTTGCGCAGTTTGCCTCTGATCTAGACGAAGCCACTCGTCGTCAGTTAGAGCGTGGGCGTCGTGTTGTAGAGCTACTCAAGCAGCCTCAGTACGTCACACTGCCCGTATGGGAAATGTCCGTTGCTCTATTCGCTATCAACAATGGTTATTTCGATGACCTAGAGGTTGAGCAGGTATTGTCATTTGAAAAAGCGCTTAAAGATTCGTTACGCAGTAAAAATGCTGATTTAGTTAAACGCATTACTGATGAAAATAAACTCAGTAAAGAAGATGAAACTGAATTGAAAGCTGCTATCGAAGACTTTAAAAAGAACGGCGCATTCTAATTCATAGGCACGTTGACTGAGCCTGCTTAGGCAGGCTCAACAATGCCTTTACAGGAAAGTGTGATGGCCGGAACTAAAGAGATTCGTACAAAGATCAAAAGCGTGCAAAACACGACGAAGATCACTAAAGCCATGGAGATGGTAGCTGCATCTAAAATGCGTAAAGCACAAGAACGCATGCATGCAGGCCGTCCTTATGCAGCCAAGGTGCGCCAAATTGCAGCACACTTGATGCAAGCACACCCTGAGTACTCACACCCCTACATGGTGGAGAGCGAAAAGCTCAAAGCGGTAGGAGTCGTGTTAGTTAGTACAGATAAAGGGTTGTGTGGTGGTTTAAACACAAATATTTTTCGCTTGGTACTAAGCCGTTTACGTGAATTTGCAGAACAAGGGGTGGAGGTGCAAAGCACAGCCTTGGGTAGCAAAGGGGCTTCAACCCTAGTACGCGTAGGTGCAAATTTAGTATCACAAGAAGTCCAGTTAGGCGATGAGCCAAATTTATCACGTTTAATTGGCGCAGTAAAAGTACAGCTAGATGATTACATGGATGGCAAGATTGATGCCGTTTACTTAGCTACCAGTCGCTTTGTAAACACCATGAGACAAGAGCCCACATTTATTCGTCTTTTACCCTTACCTACAGGTCTTGAGGATCCATTTCAAGAAGGTAAAGACGAGGCTGCAGAAGCGGCTTTAGAAGTAAATAAATCTGAGTATGGCTGGGATTACATCTATGAGCCTGACGCTAAAACTGTGATTGATGAGCTTTTACAGCGTTATGTTGAAGGCCTGGTCTATCAAGCAGTAGCAGAAAATATGGCCTCAGAACAATCCGCGCGTATGGTTGCTATGAAATCCGCATCCGATAACGCCGGTAAAATCATTGACGAATTACAGTTGGTTTACAACAAAACTCGTCAGGCGGCTATTACTAAAGAAATTTCTGAAATTGTGGGGGGAGCCGCTGCGGTTTAATTATTTCCGCAAGGCTTACCGTATACGTTATTAAGCAAGGACTAAACATGAGCAACGGTACCATCGTTCAGTGCATCGGCGCCGTGGTGGATATTCAGTTCCCCCGCGACAGCATCCCTAAAGTTTACGACGCACTCGAACTTGCAGATGCAACCTCAAAATTTGCCGAGGAAAATTTAATATTTGAAGTACAGCAGCAATTAGGTGATGGCGTAGTGCGCACCATTGCTATGGGTTCCAGTGATGGTTTGCGTCGTGGTATGAGCGTAACCAGCACAGGTAAGCCTATTTCTGTACCTGTGGGTGAAGGCACCTTAGGTCGTATTATGAACGTGTTAGGTCGTCCTATCGACGAAGCTGGCCCGATCAAAAGTGATGAGCTGCGTTCTATTCACCAGTTAGCGCCTAAGTTTGATGAGTTATCGCCTTCAGTAGAACTACTCGAAACCGGCATTAAAGTGATTGACTTGGTTTGCCCTTTTGCTAAGGGTGGTAAAGTTGGTCTATTTGGTGGTGCGGGTGTAGGTAAAACAGTAAACATGCTTGAGCTCATTAACAACATCGCTAGACAGCACAGTGGTTTATCTGTGTTCGCTGGCGTGGGTGAGCGTACGCGTGAAGGTAATGACTTCTATCACGAGATGATAGAAGCTGGCGTAATTAATCTAGAAGACATTAGTGAGTCTAAAGTTTCCATGGTGTTCGGGCAGATGAATGAACCTCCAGGAAACCGTTTACGTGTAGCGCTATCTGGTCTAACCATGGCTGAAAAATTCCGTGACCAAGGCTTAGATGTATTGTTCTTCGTAGATAATATTTATCGATATACGCTAGCTGGTACAGAGGTTTCTGCGCTATTAGGTCGTATGCCATCAGCAGTAGGGTATCAGCCTACACTAGCTGAAGAAATGGGTAAGCTCCAAGAGCGTATTACCTCCACTAAAACTGGTTCTATTACGTCTATTCAAGCCGTATACGTACCCGCGGATGACTTAACTGACCCATCTCCTGCTACTACGTTCTTGCACTTAGACTCTACGGTTGTATTGTCACGTGATATTGCAGCCTTAGGTATTTATCCAGCGGTTGACCCACTTGACTCCACAAGCCGTCAGTTAGATCCGCAAATTGTAGGTGAAGAGCACTATAGCGTAGCCCGTGGCGTACAAGAAACCTTGCAGCGCTACAAAGAATTACGCGATATTATTGCTATTCTTGGTATGGATGAGTTGTCTCCAGAAGATAAGCTTATCGTGTCTCGCGCTCGTAAAATTCAGCGTTTCTTGTCACAGCCATTCCACGTAGCCGAAGTCTTTACGGGTGCACCTGGTAAGTTTGTATCGTTGGCTGAAACACTACGTGGTTTTAAAATGATTGTTGATGGCGAGTGTGATGCTTTGCCTGAGCAAGCGTTTTATATGGTTGGTGGTATTGACGAAGCCTTCGAGAAAGCGAAAAACCTCTAATCTAATTAAGGATTAATTCATGGCTATGCTTCAAGTTGACGTCGTTAGTGCAGAAAAATCCATGTTCTCTGGTGAGGCCAAATTTGTGGTTTTACCTGGAGAATCCGGTGAGCTAGGTATTTTGCCTGGGCACACACCTTTGATTTCTCGCATTCGTCCGGGTACCATGAAAATCGAATTAGCCGACGGCAGCGAAGAGCTTATCTTCGTTGCTGGTGGTATTCTCGAAGTTCAGCCCGGTAAGGTTGCGGTGTTATCAGATACTGCGATTCGCGCTGCTGATTTAGATGAGCAAAAAGCACTTGAGGCACGTAAACATGCCGAAGATGCTTTACGCAATACTAAAGGTAAAGCAGATATTGCAGCCGTAGAAGCTGAGTTAGTTATGTTAGCTGCTCAAGCAGAAGCTGCACGTAGATTTAGCAAAGTATCACGTCATTAATTTGATGTAATCTTGTAAAAATAGGCGCCATTAGGCGCCTATTTTTTGTGTAAGTTTTTTGTATAGTTATTTAGTATTACGTATATTTACCTAAGCCTTCACTGCATTTTTACGTAAATTACGCATGGTATCACTTAAGCAATATTTCTATGATGTTTAGGCAAATAGAAATATAATATTAAGGAGAGATAACCATGCAAAGTATAACTCGTACCGTATTATTAATAGATCAATCAAGCCAGTGGGCGTTGGGTTTTGCTGGCGCCTATAAAAATATTCGGGTACAAACCAGAGCCTTTGAGCCACTATTAACCGGAGACTCTGTTGAGCAAGGTTTGCGTCAATGGGCTGTAAGTCTATTAAATTATGATTTAGCTTTAGTGGCGGTAAGTCCCACTAACTTATCTTGGATACGTAGCCAGTTGCACTACGCACGCAGTTATTTAAATACGCCTATCTTAGCTGTAGTAAAAAATTTACAACCCATCGCGATTCAAGATGTTTTAGATGCGGGGGCCGCTGATTTCATCATAGATCATAACTTCATAACAGAGCTTCCCATTCGTGTTAAGCTTTTGCAGCAGCGTTTTAAAAAGTCGCTGCACTATGAGTCACAGCCTTTAGTTACGCAGTTAGAGGCGGCTGAAAGTATAGAAAATCAGCTTTTACTTAAAGAAGATGCCACTTCTTTAGATGCTTATACCGCTGCTGTGGCATCTAGATATGCCTCAAAGGGTCATCCTTTCCAGCAGGCTAAAAATTCGGTGGTGCAGCGTTTTGAAACCGCTTATATACGTGCCGCTTTAGTACGTAATCAAGGCAATATTACACGCGCTGCGCGTACCGCCCAAAAGCATAGGCGCTCGTTTTGGGAGCTTATGCGTAAACACAATATTGATGCTGACATTTACCGGGTTTCTGCCTGCCCAGATCAGCTATCAATCCGTTAAAAAAAGCAGGCATAGATAACTTAGGAATTGTCGTGTCATTACCTCAGCTTAAAAACGATATTTTGTTGCGCTCTTTGTTGCGCGAGCCAGTTCCCTATACGCCGGTTTGGCTAATGCGCCAAGCCGGACGCTATTTACCCGAGTACCGCGCCACACGCGCTGAAGCGGGCTCCTTTATGGGGGTAGCACAAAACAAAGAGTATGCGTGTGAGGTAACTTTACAACCTTTACGCCGTTTTGATTTAGACGCTGCTATTTTATTTTCTGATATTTTAACCATTCCTGATGCCATGGGTTTAGGTTTGGATTTTGTGCACGGTGAAGGTCCGCAATTTGCGCATCCACTACGCACTGAAGAAGATGTGAAGCGTTTAACCGTGCCGGATATGTCAAAATTGCAGTATGTGTTTGATGCTGTAGATTTAATTCGCAAAGAATTAGATGGCAAAGTGCCTTTGATTGGTTTTGCGGGTAGCCCCTGGACCATTGGTTGCTACATGGTTGAGGGCCAAGGCTCCAAAGATTACCGTTTAATCAAAGGCATGATGTATGGCCGTCCAGATCTAGTGCATCACATTTTAGAAATTAACGCTCAAACCACCATTCAATACCTCAACGAGCAAATCAAAGCCGGCGCTCAAGCGGTAATGATTTTTGATAGCTGGGGTGGTGTGATGGCCGATACGCTCTTCCAAGAGTTTTCTTTGCATTACACCAAAAAGGTAGTTGATGGCCTAATCCGTAACCATGAAGGCAATCGTGTGCCGGTAGTAGTGTTTACCAAAGGCGGCGGTCAGTGGCTAGAAGACATCGTAGAATGTGGTGCTGATGCCTTAGGTTTAGATTGGACCGTTAACATGACAAACGCACGTAAGCGTTTAAATAATCGTGTGGCCTTACAAGGCAACATGGATCCCATGGTTATGTTTGGTGGTGAAGAGGCGGTGCGTCGTGAAGTGCGCCGTGTGATTGATGACTTTGGTCCCGTTACAGCCGGTAGTGGGCATGTGTTTAACTTTGGTCATGGTATTTCGCAGTTTACGCCTCCAGAGATGGTTGAAGTGTTAGTTAATGAGGTGCATAGTTATAGCGCTAAAATGCACCAAAACTAAGGCGAAATATGCCTAAACACTGGCTTCGAGTGGCTCTAGATGTGCCATTACCTGGGTTGTTTGATTACTATCACTCTGAGCCAGTGGCTGTGGGGCTACGCGTACTTGTTAGTTTTGGTAGGCGTAAACTCATTGGTATGGTCATAGAAACACCGGAGCAGCCTGAGTTTGATGCGGCAAAGGTGAAGGCCATAGAAAGAGTGCTAGATGATGTAGCACCCATGCCTGCAGAGTGGTTAGCTTTAGCCGCTTTTGCAGCAGCTTATTACCAACGCCCTTTAGGTGAGGTGGTCATGCCACCTCTACCAGGGCCTTTGCGTAAACCTGTAGCGTATACGGGGAAGCGGGCCGATGGTGGTCCAGTAGCACGGCTTAGAAAACGTCATAATAAAAAAGCAGTTAAGTCTACTAAAACGACCAAAACCGTTAAAAAAGCAGGCTATAGGGCGCCTGTATTAAATGATCAACAGCAATACGCAGTAGATACTATTGCCGCTAATATCACAGCAGGTGCTAGGCGTTACTTGTTATACGGTATTACCGGCAGTGGTAAAACTGAAACTTATATGCAGGTTGCCTTACAGGTTTTGGCAACGGGTAAGCAGGTGCTGTTTATGGTGCCTGAAATTAATTTAACTCCACAGTTTGCAAAAAGCTTAAGCCAACGTTTGGTAAATGCAGAAGGGCAACCCTACAGCATTGCCGTGATGCATAGCGGTTTAGCAGATGGTAAGCGCTTGGAGTCTTGGCTGCAGGTAGCCAAGGGTAGAGTACAGGTGCTTTTAGGTACCCGCATGTCTATTTTTGTACCTACGCCAAATTTAGGTCTTATTATTGTGGATGAAGAGCATGATAGCTCTTATAAGCAGCAAGATGGTTTGCGTTATTCAGCTCGTGATTTAGCGATTTGGCGCAGCCAGCAATTACAAATACCCGTAGTCTTAGGTTCTGCTACGCCTTCTTTAGAGAGTTGGTATCATGCCCAAAATGGCAATTATCAGCTCCTAACATTATCACAACGTGCCACTGCTATGGCGTTGCCCACCATTAAACTGGTAGATACACGACGGGCACAACTTGAACAGGGGTTATCGCCACAGTTTATTACCGCCTTAGAGCAAGTATTAGCCGCAGGTCAACAATCGTTGATATTCATTAATAGACGAGGCTACGCCCCGGTGTTGCATTGCGGGTCTTGCGGCTGGCTCAGTGAATGTACGCATTGCTCAGCTTATGCCGTACTGCATAAAGGGCGCCGGCATTATATGCAGTGCCACCATTGTGGTACACAAAGCCCGGTGGCTAAACACTGTCCGGACTGTGGTGATATAGATTTAAAGCCTATGGGGCAGGGCACACAACGAGTGGAAGAGTTTTTAGCTGAACGCTTTCCCACCGCGCGAGTTTTGCGTATTGATGCCGATAGCACACGGCGTAAAGGTAGTGCTGAAGCCTTGTTTGCTCAAGTGCACGCCGGTGAAGTAGATATACTAGTGGGTACGCAGATGGTATCTAAAGGCCATGACTTTAGCAATTTGGCCTTAGTAGGGGTTCTTAATGCCGATACCATGTTGTTTGCTCAAGATTTTCGTGCGCCAGAGCGTTTATTTGCGCAGTTAATGCAGGTGGCCGGACGGGCTGGGCGTCACCGTGAAGGGGCTACTGTGTTAGTACAAACCGACTTTCCTGATCAAGCCGTTTATCAAGCTCTGTTAAAGCATGATTATGAGTTGTTTGCTACTCATGAGTTACAACAGAGGGAAGCGGTGGGTTTGCCACCGTATGCGTATTTGGCTCTGATCACTGCTGAAGCCAAATCCATCGATGCCGCTTTAGCTTTTTTACAGCAAGCCAAAGAGTGGGCGCAGCACCCCGATATGCCAGGTGGCGATAAGGTGTTGCTTTACGATGCTGTGCCACTACGCATTGTGCGTGTGGCAAATGTAGAGCGGGCACAACTACTTATAGAAAGCCAAAGTAGGGTGGCTTTACAAGCTTTTTTGCGAGTTTGGGGTGGGCAGTTAGATCCTTTAGCCAAGTACCATCGTTGTAAATTTATCTTAGAAGTGGATCCACAGGATATTTAAATGTCTTCTTTAGCCTTAAACCCAGCACAGCGTGAAGCCGTGTTGTATCTGGATGGGCCAGCTTTGGTATTAGCGGGTGCCGGTAGTGGTAAAACGCGGGTGATTACACAAAAAATTGCTTATTTAATTGAATCGTGTGGTTATAGTGCCCGCCATATTATTGCGCTCACCTTTACCAATAAGGCGGCCAAAGAAATGACAGAACGCGTGCAAGATTTAATTGATAAGCGTATGACTAAAGGTTTAACGGTTAGCACCTTTCATTCTTTAGGCTTAAAAATACTACGCGAAGAGGCTGAGGCCGCCGGCTTAAAGCCACGGTTTTCTATCATGGATTCCAATGATAGCTTAAGCATAATCCAAGAAATCTTAGCGACCACTGATAAAGGGCGCTTACGTGCGGTACAACAAGATATTTCTTTATGGAAAAATGCCCTCCTGAGTCCTGATGCTGCTGCCCAAGCAGTACTCACCCCCAGTCAAGCGGAATCGGCCAAGGTGTATCGTAGTTATGATGAAACCTTGCGTGCTTATCAAGCGGTGGATTTTGATGATTTGATTCGCTTGCCCACTCAGCTTTTAGAAAAAAACGAAGTGGTGCGCGCTCGTTGGCAGGCGCGGGTGCATTATTTACTTGTGGATGAGTATCAAGATACCAATGCTTGTCAGTATAGGCTTGTGCAAGCGCTAGTGGGCGATAGAGCCATGTTTACCGCAGTAGGGGATGACGATCAAGCCATTTACGCTTGGCGTGGCGCCACCGTAGAAAATTTGCAGCAGTTAGCCGTAGACTATCCCCATTTAAAGCTGATTAAATTAGAGCAAAATTATCGTTCCTCACAGCGTATTTTAGAAACAGCAAATAATGTGATTGGCCATAATCCGGTCGTATTTGGAAAAAAACTTTGGTCAGATTTAGGTTTAGGTGAAGGTATAGTTATTAAAGATTGTGATGACGAGCAGGCAGAATCACAGTGGGTAGGCATTAGTTTATCGGCTGAAAAATTTGAGCGTAAATGTAAATGGGGTGATTTTGCCGTGCTGTATCGCAGTAATCAGCAAGCGCGTTTAATTGAACAGCAGCTGCGTGATTTACGCATTCCATATGTGATGAGTGGTGGCCAAAGTTTTTTTGATAAAGCAGAAATTCGCGATATCTTGGCTTATATACGCTTAATTGCTAATCATGACGATGATCCCGCCTTTATACGCGCTGCCACTACGCCACGACGAGGCATAGGCCAGGCTACCTTAACGCAGCTAGGAGAGGTGGCCATGGCACAGCAATTATCTATGTTTGAAGCCATTGATGTGATTGCGCTTACCCATAGATTAGCACCTAGGCAGCTGAAACCATTACAAGTTTTTGCGGAATTTATTAGCCGTTTGCGTATTAAAGCAGAGAGAACTGGACGTGAAGGCGCTGCCGTCTTAGATGAGTTGGTTTCAGCGATTAATTACGAAGGCTATTTATACGATGTGTTTGATGATAAGCCTGCTTTATCACGTTGGCAAAACGTCTTAGAAATGATTGACTGGTTGAAAAGTAAAGCTGAATACGATGAGATGAGTTTATTAGACCTATCACAGCATGTGGCTTTGATTACTATGCTTGAGCGTAATGACAAAGACGATGAAATCGATGCAGTCCATTTATCTACTTTACACGCTGCTAAAGGCCTAGAGTATAGGCATGTGTTTTTGATCGGAGTTGAAGAGGGTCTATTGCCGCATTTAGGCCGTGATGACGAAGACATTCCGGTAGGGCAAGAAGAAAGCGTAATGACGCAACGCATCCAAGAAGAGCGTAGGCTGATGTACGTGGGTATTACGCGAGCGCAACGCAGTTTACGTTTAAGTTGGTGCAAACGTAGACGCCGAGGTAAAGAATATACCGTGCGTGAGAGATCTCGTTTTATTACTGAAATGGGCTTAGCAGAAACAGCAATAGTTGAGGCAGCAACTGCTCATGTGAGCCCCAAAGAACGTTTGTCTATGCTGAAGGAACTATTGAAAAAAAACCCATAGATAATAAAAAAGCCATGTTCAATTACATGGCTTGCTTTTCATTTTAGTACTAAGGTGTACTAGATACGATAATGTGCACGTAGACGCACTTCTTCTTTGCGCGCTTCGTAAATTGACTCCGATACTGCAACTATATACTTACCAATGGAAGCAGCTACTTTCCTTAAACGTGATTTAGATGCTTGTGGCAAAGAACTTGCAGATACGGATGGGGTATTTAAATCTGCAGATAATGTAGACATATAAACCTTTAATTAGTTGATTAACTTAATCTATTAGACTTTTTATCTAATTTGACAATAACTCTATTATAGGGTTTTCCCTAGCTGTTAGTCAAGGGTAAACCCTAGTAGGAGAACCATATGGCAGAAAACATGAAGTTATTGTGGCAAAAAGGCCATGGGCCCATACAACACAGTAAAGAAACCCAAAATTTAATCGCTCAGCTGGCTCAACAGTTAGTGCATGCGGGCAAACAACCTAATGTAGAAGCGGTCTATGAAAAACTGATTGCTCTAGATCACCTAACTGCGGCAGCTATGTGGTTAGTGGTGCATATGACCTATGCAAATAAAGTGCGTCTAGATGGCTCAGACTTAGAAAGCGTTGACTTTAAAGTCACTCCTGAGGGACATACGGGGGGTGCCTTAAACATGGTGCCAGCTTACGCGGCTTATATGGCGCTAAATAGCTTAACGGGTGAAACCCGTGCTTGGGTAATGGGCCAAGGCCACAGTGTGGCAGCCATTGAGGCGGTAAATGTCTTATTAGAAAATCTACACCCCGAACAAGCGCAACGCTATGGCTCTAAGCAAAGTGGTGAATTAAATGAAGCAGGTTTAAATCGTCTTTTAACTGATTTTTACGGTTATGAGATGGCGGCAGATGGTTCTGCAGCTGCACCTTTAGGTAGTCATGTGAATCCACATACTGCTGGCGGTGTGATTGAAGGCGGTTATTTAGGTTTTGCGGAGCTGCAATACGCGCATATGCCATTGCCCGGTGAGAAATTAGTCACCTTTTTATCTGATGGCGCTGCTGAGGAGCAACGTGGTAGTGATTGGATACCGCGTTGGTGGCGTGCCGAAGATTCTGGGGCGGCCTTGCCTATTATGATCGCGAATGGCCGCCGCATTGAGCAGCGTACGCAAATGGGAACTTTAGAAGGTTTGAGTGGTTTTATAGATCATCTTAAAGGTTGTGGTTTTGATCCCATCGCCTTTGATGGCCGTGATCCGGCCATGTTTGTATATACCCTATGGGAAATGGAGCAGCGTTTAGCGCAGCGTGAGTTAGCGCTTCAAGCCGGTAAGATGTCTTACCCGTTGTCTATTCCTTATGGTATTGCTCATACCACTAAAGGCTTTGGCTTTTATGGTGCCGATGAAAATGCCGCACATAATTTGCCTCTACCAGCTAATCCCCATAAAGATGCTGAGTCCAGAGCGCTTTTTAATCAATACGCTAAACCCTTATGGGTAGAGCCTTCTACCTTAAAGCAAAGTTTGGCTCTACTCAAAACGCACAGCACGCAGCAGCGCGTTTTAGAACGTGATACACCTTTGGCAAATCGTAATCCTCAAGCTGCGGTCTTACCTGAGATGCATTTTGTGGCTGAAGGCACTGTGAATAGTCCTATGGCAGCCATCGATAAATATTTTGTTGAGCTGGTGCAAAAAAACCCAGAGCTACGCCCGCGCGTGGGTAATCCCGATGAGCTCGCTAGTAATAAACTCACTACTGTGCTTAAAACCTTAAAACATCGTGTGAGCCAACCTGAAAGTGAAAATGAGTCAGTGTACGGTGACATCATTACGGCCTTGAATGAAGAGGCCGTGGTGTCGGCGTGTATAGGCAATCAGGGTGGGCTTAATTTAGTGGCCAGTTATGAGGCCTTTTGTGTGAAGATGTTAGGAGCATTGCGTCAGCGTATTATTTTTGCGCGTCAACAAAAAGAAATAGGCCGTCCAGCACAATGGTTAAGCTGGCCGGTAGTTGCCACTTCACACACATGGGAAAACGGTAAAAATCAGCAATCGCACCAAGATACGACCTTTGCCGAAGCTTTATTAGGGGAAATGAGCGATGTATCACGCGTGTTATTTCCCGCTGATTACAACAGCCTTATGGCATTGTTGCCTACTATTTATAGCAGCAGAGGGCAAATAGCTTGTTTGGTGGTGGCTAAACGCGATCGTCAGGTTTATTTCTCGGCTGAGCAGGCTCAACATTTGGCAACTGAAGGATTTTGTGTGGTCGCTGAGCAGGCAGGAGAAAAGCCCGTGCAGCTACTCGCTAATGGTAGTTATCAGCTAGAGCAGATGTTGAAAGCCGCTGCACGTCTTAAAGAACGTGGTTGTGCTTATAGGTTGATTTATATACAAGAGCCCGGCCGAGTACGCCTAGCGCGTGATAATTATGAGCAGGAGCAGGTGCACAGTGTTGAACACATTGCTGAAACCTTTAGTCCACATAATTACGAACACAGCGTGGCCTTAACGCATATGCGTCCAGAGATATTTAAGGGGCACTTGCATCATTTAATGCCACAAGCGCACAGCAAGGTGCTAGGCTATATTAACCGGGGAGGCACATTGGATGAGTTTGGTATGCAATTTACAAATAAAGCCACGTGGGCGCATGTATTGCAAGCCTATGCCCAGTCTACGGGTACTGAGTTGTCTCAATACCTTAGCCTTGAGGAGGCTAATGCCGTATTGGGCATAGGTAAGCCGTTAGATTTGGCTAAGTAACTTAGTAATGGTTATCTTAACGCGCGTCTTCAATCATATAAAGAATAGCGGAGCGTAAGTCTTCGTCAGAGGCGTTCATCGCTGTGCCACGTGGTGGCATAGCGCCTTTGCCTGAGATGGCAAGCTGCAGCATGGTGTCTAGACCGGTATCCATATAAGGTTTCCAGTCAGCGCTGTCACCAATTTTAGGTGCACCTGCTACGCCAGTGCCATGACAGGCAAAACAAGAGGCATTGTAGAGCTCTTTACCTACATCTAATTGCTCTTGGGTGGCGGCCGGAATAGCGGCGGCGGAAGCGTCAGCCGTGGCAGTTTCTGCAGAAGCTACTTCGGTAGCTGCAGCACTACTATTAGCATCAGCGACTTCTGTTTCGGTACTTTCTGTAGCAGGAGCAGCGGCTTGAGCACCGTCTTCACCCGGCTCAGCATAGCCTGCACCCGCTTCATTAGCCATATACACCATGGCGCGCTCTACTTCTAAGTCATCAAGTGAAGGGTTGCCACCTTTAGCAGGCATAGCTCCTCTACCATTTAAGGCCACATTCAGCATGTCTTCGTAACCAGCAGCAATGAAAGGAGCCCAAGCCGCTTCGTCTCCAAACTTAGGAGCTCCCGCTACACCGGTGGCATGACAGGTAGTGCAAGTGGCTTCGTAAACTTCTTTACCGGTTTTAAGCGGAGCGTCTTCTTCAATTACTTGCAAAGCAAAACTAGCTACAGGTTGTAGGCGGCTTGCAACCCCTTCAGAGGTATCTACGCGCGATTTACCGGTGCGTAAGTCGTTAGTTTGGGAATTGATATAAAACATAATCCCCCCCGCCACGACCATAAAAATAATCGCTATGATAAAAATCGTAAGCGGATTACTGATGGCTACTGATTGGTTGTCTTTTTGAGAGTTTTTTTCCGTAAGGCTCATAGTCGGATCCTGCGAATTCGTACTAAGTGGGCTGGCGGACCACCGTGAAAAGCACTATGGGGGCCGCAAGATTATAAGTTATGGTATGTACCAAAGTGTGATTATAGCGAACTATCTGCTTTCTGGGGTATAGTGCATAAGGTTTGATTTTATTAATCAGAAATTAAACTCAACAAAATTAATTTTACCGGTTAAAATGGTAAGTTAGGCGCCCGTAGTTCAATGGATAGAATTAGAGTTTCCGAAGCTCTCGATACAGGTTCGATTCCTGTCGGGCGCGCCATATCGAAGTATATTAAGGTTCAGTAAAGCATATTAAGCCCGCACCACTACAAGGTTAGCGGGCTTTTTGTTGTCTGGAGTAGTCCGTTAAGGTACATTGACATATACCGTCAATAGGCAGCATTTTTGACGGTATCTACCAAAACCACTGAAAAAAGTACCGTCATGAGACCAAAACTGAGCGCCACAGCCGTTAGAAATGCCAAGCCAAAAGATAAAGCCTATAAGCTGACCGATGGCACGGGCCTTTACTTGCTGGTTAACAAAGCGGGTAAGTATTGGCGCTATGATTACCGATTTCACGGTAGGCGTAAAACATTGTCCTATGGCGTGTATCCCACTATTACGCTGGAGGCAGCAAGGCAATCTCACCAAGAGGCTAAGCGGTTACTGGCTAATGAGATAGACCCGTCCGAACAAAGGAAGCGCACAGAGGGGCGCAAAACCTTTGGTGAGGTGGCCTTGTTATGGTTTGAGCACTGGAAAACAGACAAAGCAGGGGTAACAGCAGCGGGCGCATGGCGCGGCCTTGAGATAAACATACTGCCATTTATTGGTAACGCCCTAGTGGACACTTTGACCGCCGCTCAGTTTAGAGATTGCGTAAAGCGAATAGAAAAACGCGGTGCCTTGGACGTGGCTAAGAGACAACTACAGCGATGCAGCCAGATTATGCGCTTTGCGGTGGCTCATGACTACGCAGAGCGTAACCCCGCCGCAGATATACAGCCTAGCGACATATTAAAACCAAGGCGAAAGCAAAACCATGCGCGTATTGATGCTAAGGAGTTACCGCAGTTACTTAACCACATGGATGACTACCAAGGCAACGAGCATACGCGCCTAGCCTTGCAGCTAATCGCCTTAACGTTCGTCCGCACGGCTGAGCTAATCAAGGCAGAGTGGGCTGAGTTTGATTTAAAAGCTAAGCGCTGGGAGATACCCGCTGAGCGCATGAAGATGCGTACCCCGCATATCGTGCCTTTGTGTAATCAAGCCGTGGAGATTGTAGAGAGCCTGCAAGCCATTTCATACAGTGACCGCTATGTGTTCCCGTCTGATAATCGCAGAGGTGGTCACATGAGCAATAACACTATTCTTTATGCCTTATACCGCATGGGGTACAGGGGGCGTATGACGGGCCACGGCTTTAGGGGTTTGGCATCTACTATCTTGCATGAAAAAGGGTGGCCGCATGAGCATATAGAATTGCAGCTTGCCCACCAAGAGCGAGACGAAGTAAGCGCCTCATATAACCATGCTTTGTATCTGGAGCCACGCGCTAAGATGATGGCGTGGTGGGGTGATTACCTTGATGGCTTGCGTAAAGGTAATGTATTAGATTTCCCTATTAAGAAAACAGGGTAAAAGTTAACGCTGGTGTCTATTCCGGCCAGAAGAAAAGCGGCAAGTCCACCGCCTGACACCAGCTACTAATTAATTGGACGCTTACTAGGACAGGTGAGCTATGAATACAAATGATTTTAGTGAATTAGATAGCCTTGATTACTGGAGGTTATGCGACAGCTTGAGCATATTTCAAGCGGCTTTACTGATTATTGGAGAAGACCCAAGTGGCGAGCATAGTTACATTGAAAACTGGCAAGTGCACGAAAGGCCGCAAGGTTATGAGGCGGCTAAAACAGCGATATCCAACTCACTTAAAAAAGGCAATATAGAAGGCCAGCTTATAGCCCTTCAACACTACGATATAAACGATAACCCCTGCGGTGAAATAGAGGGTTCTGTTGATGTGATGGAATCTACCGTTGATGTGGAGTCGCTAAAAGACTGGCTAAGGTCACGCGGATTTAATAAGGGTTTCTTTTTTCCAAAGGTACAAGAGTCGACTGATTACTTAAACCCTAGTCACCCACGATATGCACCTAAGTTAGCAGCGGCAGTGAGAGCATGGGAGGCGGTAACTGAGCCGACAGGAAAGTCCCCAAAGCAAGAGCTGATGATATGGTTGCGAAAACACGCCTCCGAATATAATTTGCTGAATGATGATGGCAACCCTTTTGAGTCGGCTGTAGATGAAATATCTAAAGTGGCTAACTGGTCGCTAGGAGGTGGGGCACCAAAAACTCCAAGTAAAAAATAACCTACCCACCCCATCTAAGCCTTGAAAGCAAAGGATTTCTTCGTTTTGTTAACAGGTTTTTATTGAAACAAGGTGAACAACCCGCCCCCCCCCTATGCTTTTTTAGTGCTAGGTTTACTCAACCATCCCATCTATTAAATGTTGTAGCTAATAACTAAATTGATTCCATTGTCCGTTAACAACGATAGAGTCATAAAGATGATTGAACAAGCCTTTTACCGTCTACCGGAAGTTACACGCATTGCGGGGGGCGTAGCTAAAGCCACTATCTACGATTGGATCAGCAAGGGCCGATTTCCAGAGTCCGTAAGACTAGGTGAGCGTGCCGTAGCGTGGCGTGCTAGCGACCTAAAAGAATGGGTTGAAGACCCACAAGGTTGGGCCGCAAAGCAGGAGGGCGCATAATGACGACCTCCTTAACACTAAATCAAGACTTATTAATCCAAGCCGTAGGTAAAGACGAGCCTCGCATTGATAGCCGCGTCCTAGCTGAGCACTTAGGCACGAAGCATCATAGTACCTTTGCTCTGCTTAATAAATATTTAAGCGATTTCAAAGAGTTGGGAATACTTCGATTTCAAATAGAAGTAATCAAAGGGCGTGGACAGCCTGAAAAGTACGCCATGCTCAATGAAGACCAGTCTTACTTATTGTTGACCTATTCTCGCAACTCAGAGCGGGTACGAGCCTTAAAGGTGAAGCTAGTCAAAGCCTTTAGCCAGGCACGTAAAGCTGCTAGTCAGCATCACACTGAGTACCTGCCTACCTATCACGCATTGCATGACCAAATAAAGGAGGTTGGGGGCGGACGATTCCAGCACATCAACTTTAATCGCGCTATTAATCACGCCGTAGGAATAGAGCTTGAGACTCGCTCACAGGTGGCAGTGCCTATTAAATCGGCTGTGGTGGTGGCTCAAATGATGGCCGTGCAGTCTATTAGTCAAAGTGATGGCGACTTGAAACATGCCTACAAAGACCTAAAAGAGCAGCTAGGAGTGCTAACAAAGGCTCTGCCTAGCAATAGTCATGCTTACGAAGACAGTCTGCTGGAGGGTGCGTAATGACTTCACAAAACAAAAACGCCCCCATCACAAATAGCAATGAGAGCGCGTTACTGCAAGACTGCAATCAGAATAACACGCACCATCACCCAAAAACAAGCAACGTTAATGAGTCACGTGCCCTTAGCGCATTAATTAAGGCGGGGGAGCGAGGCATTAGCCGCAAAGAGCTAGATGCGGTTTGTGCATCGTCTAATAGCCCTGAGATTATCCGCAGACTTCGTGCAAAAGGCTTTGTTATTCATTGCGAGATGCGAAGTGTAGAAAACCGCTTCGGTGAGACGGTTCAGGCTGGCTACTACCGTCTCATGCAGCAAGGGGTACAGTCATGACTATTGCAATTAAATTAAATCGCGGCTATTCTATATCTGCGGTCAAACAAATGGCCGCCGGGTTTAGCAGCCTGTTTAGTCTAAGGCGGACGTACCGCCGCTGTTTAGCGGTTTTTTTGCGTCTGCGCCATGCCGTAGAGCGTCCTTTATGGGCGGGTTATGGTGGGGAGGGCGTAAGCCCTGCTGGTACCCTTGGACACCAGTCTGCTAACCCTGCTATATGCCCGTCCACCCTATTTAGCAGTAGGGCACGGGGTAACTTACCCGTCCAAGGAGGCCATAACATGGCAGCTATATCTATTCCCGCTCATTCTGAGCAAACACATTCCCCCAATACATTTCATTTAGCCGCCCGTGCCGCGCGTAAAGCCGCTAGGCAGTGGTATTGTGGCGTTCCCGTGCAAACGCTTGCCCAGTGGCGCGATACGTGCCGCCTAGCCCATTGTGACGGCTTACCTAATCCTAAAGAGCGCGGTTCTGCGTTTGATACTGCTTTTGCGTGTGAAATTGGCAATCTAATCATTGCTGGAGGCCGTGGCCATGATTAAAAATAAACTACGCCTTGAGACGGTGCTCGCCCAGTCAAAGAGCCTTTCTCTGCTGACACATGGCAATGGTAAGGCTGGCGTCGATGCTCTGCATGATGCTGATAGAGACGCGGTGCTTTGGCTTTTGAGTGATCTAATTCACGAAGCGTATGCCCTGCTTACCGAGACGGACGACAAGTCCACTACTGAAGCATCTAGCCGTTAAAAGGAGGCGCATATGCTAGAAGTTAATTTCAGCAAAATTGCGCCTGAGCTTAAAGAAATTCCACGCTGGGTAGTTTGGCGATTACAAGGCAAGCGTAAAGTGCCTTACGTTGCCAAACCGCAAGGCAAGGCCGCAGACATTACAAAGTCATGCAGTTGGGTTTCGTTTGAGCAGGCAAAAATTACCTGCGAATTAGGAAAGTTTAGCGGCTTAGGCTTTGTGCTGAGTCCTGATGATGACATCGTGGGTGTAGATCTTGATGACTGCGTCGTCAATGGCAGGCCACACCCTGAAGCAATGGCAATTTTAGAGCGTATAGGCGCCGCTTACGTTGAGCTGTCACCTTCAGGTACGGGCTTGAGAGCGTTTGGACGCTCTACAGGCGAAATAAGCCGCAAACAAGGGGTTATTGATGGTGTAAAGGCTGAGCTTTATACAGACCTGCGTTATTTAACCGTCACTGGCAATGCGTTACTTGATGGTGGCATCGTTGATCTCAATGGGTTTGTTGATGCGTCTAAAGCGTTAGGGGGTGAGCAAACCACACAAGAGGAACACAAGAGAACACAGACTACACAGACCACACAAGAGGAACACAAGAGAACACAGACTACACAGACCACACAAGAGGAACACAAGAGAACACAGGAGGTACACAAGACTACACAGACTACACAGACTACTCAAGAAGACACAAGTCAGGGGGTGGGGGGGTTAAACATCCAGTTTCCAACTGGCTGCTATCCAACGGTAGAGGGTGAAAGAAATAGATGCCTTTTTGAGTTGGCACGTTTTCTTAAGTCTCAAATACCTGGTGCTAAGCCTTCAGAGTTAAGAAGTTTTGTTTTGGCTTGGCATAAAGAGGTTTTACCCGTCATTGGAACTAAAGAGTTTTCTGAAACGTGGACAGATTTCATAAGAGGTTGGGAGAAAGTTAGAACTCCTTATGGAGAAACAATGGATTCTATTGTTAAGGCCAGCGAGTTAATTGCTTTACCTGACTGCTTACTCAAGATGGAGTACGGAGACCGTACAAACAATTTAATCAAGATTTGCATCGCGGCTCAGCAGCATCACAGCGATAAGCCTTTTTACTTATCTTCTAGGATTGCTGGAGATTTACTAGGGGTAGACCATGGCACCGCAGCCAAGATGTTAAAAGCGCTCGTGATTGATGAGGTCCTTGAGTTGGTAACGGCTGGAACTAGGAGAAAAGCAAGTGAATACCGCCTTCTTCTTGAGCACCAACCATAGGCTTTTGACCATTACTGTATTAACCAATCTATTTACAAACAAAGAGGTTTATTTATGAACAAACTACAAAAAATATTAATTGCACTTGTAAACGAGTACGAAGACAACGATAAAACGTTGATAGAGGTACTTGAGACTCACAGCAGGATTGTTGATTACGCTGAAACCATTGAGGTGACGCTTTGCCAAGAAGAAGCGGAGTTAATCGGCAAGGCCGGACTGGAATGGGTAAGTGATTTTACAAAGGGTGGGGCTGAGTGGGGGGCTTATCGTGACGATGCGCTAAAGCGCTTAGATTAAGTATCACCCCCCTTATCAACCGATAGCAATTTTATTAACAGAGAGATTTATTTATGACATACACAATCGAGCAATACCAAAACCGTGAAGAATACTTCCGTTCCATATTCAGAGTCATTATTGAGGTTGTAGAGACTAGCCGCGCTGATGCTAGTGATGCGGTGAAGCTGACGGCAATCAAAAATATGGCTCAGGTGGGTGTTGATGGAACGGTAATAACTGGAGATTATTTTACTGGTGAGGGTATTGCTTCACTAATGCTGCATGAGGCGGAGACTGAGCTAGGCACTATAGGTACAGGGCAGCCAGAAGCTAAGGCGCTGATACAGATTCAATTCACAGCTACACGGCTAGAGGCGTTACTCGAAACTATCCACACAGCATTGCATGATGCGTCAGACAACCAAGTAGGTGATGCGGCGATGTTAGCAGGGTGGGCGGCTGAGATTGCTGGTGAAATAGGTACTGACCTTGATGTTTATGACATGCAGCGTAGCAAAGGCAAGCCCGTGTACTAGCATTTGCTGTTAACTAGTATTTTTAGATTCTGCTATAAGGCAGATAATCAGATAGGGGATTTTTATGACGGATAAAACCACACCTAAGCAGACAGCAAAGTCTGCACCACTAAACACAGACGCGATGCAAGCGGCTTTTGATGGCATTATTGCAGTCATTGAGCAGCCTACAGGCATGGCATCACTCGAAACAAAGCTACAGGTAGCCTTAGACTTTGCCCGTATTGGTAAAGAGGGGGGCGAGCTAGATGGCTTTGATGATGCGGCCAGCTACTTACAGGCTACTCAGGCCGCAGCTAAGCCAAAGAGCATGGCTGAGATTGAAGCCGCAATGAAGTGCCTAGCGTCTGACCTGGCTGTAGCCTTGCCGCCAGAGAAAAGCGATGGTATCAATAGTATCATTACAAACAAAGCTGGGGAGTTATTGCAATTTATGAGTTTGGCTGGCAAGTGATAAACCTTAAACCAACAACCTAAGACCAGGCCCACTTTACCGAGTGGGCTTTTTGCGTTGTTCCCCAACTGCCCTTTGGTCGTTTGGGGAAACTCCCTCTGTGTCGTTCGCGGATGCCGTTTCTTTTACGACGCATGAGCAGGTTTAGAGTTGGTTTTTAATTATGGGGGCGTGATGAAGGCGGATAAAATGTTAGGCAGAAAGGTTAAAAGGCCCAACAAGGCTGAGCAAACAAACCTTGTGCGTATTATTGGACAGCGTATGCGGGAAGCGCGGGAAATGTGCAACATAAACCAAGTTGATGCAGCAAGGCGATTAGGCTATCAAACGTCCGCTAAGCTATCCAAAATTGAGGGGGCTACTGAAAACTCAGTACCGTTGCTCACCATAGCCAAAGCCGCCGAGCTTTACAGCGTAAGCACTGACTACCTAATGGGCATATCGGAAGACTGGGAAATAGACACCAAGCACACGATTGACCATGAAAAATCGCAGTGGATTAACGAGGCGTGGGAGCTGGCAAGGCGTAGAGACCTAGAGGTGCTGGTGTGGCTCAAGCAGCGTGTGGACGCGGTAAATACGGATATACCGGCCATGGTCTCTACGTCATTGCGCCAGCAAGCCGCATTTGAACGATTTGTAGAGCTTAACCCAGACTTTGAAGACATGAAGGGTGGCAACCAGTTGGCTATTGCCTTAGATCAACTGCACGAGTTATCAGAGGCCGCCGACCGCTCACTAAAGCAGTACAAGCGCGATATTGCAATTTCAGCAAAGACATCGAAGCAGTTAGGTTTATTCGTTGATTAGCGCGTCTTTATTGACTCACCTATCCCTAACCACCTTAGCGGTGGTTTTAACCACCTTAGCGGTGGTTTTTTTGTGCCTAGCGCCTTATTTCGGGCTGTTATTACGGGTTTATTGGGTGGCTTTAGTTTTAAGAGCGCACCTAAGCGTAGGGGGCGGGAGACAAACAGGCGCGTGTAAGTCTTAGTGGCGCTCAAATTAGGAAAAGTGCAGGAATACGGGGGGATTCGTGGGAGAGAATTAGGTTTTAACATATAAAAAATAAAGGAAATAAAATTGAAATCAAATTTTCAAATCAAAACAGAGCTACGCGGTGATGTACAGGCGCAAGTAATTCAAAACCAAGCAGCCGTAGATGTAGTCTCTTTTGGTCTTCGAGACGATGCCCTTACTGAGGCAAGAAAGGCACAGCAGTCACTACTGCAATTCAATCATCGCTCAAACCCGCTGCATATCGCGGTATTGGCCGCTAGTTTGTTTCCCACAGAGCAAACGCAGCTAGGGGCTATTACTCGATTACGAGCCTTGTTCGACAGCTGGCTAGAGGACACGCAAACCGTTTATCAACTGGGGCTGTTGGAGCGTAATAAACGGACGGCGCTAAAGAGTCAGCACCTTCATGGCGTGGTTAACTACCAGTACGACACAAAAGGGAAGTTAGAGCATTTGAATAAGCGAATTGCGAAGTGGATCGAGACACAAGGGCAATCTGAGTGCGGCATAGAATTCAACGACCTAGTTCAAAAAGGGCATAATCGAGAAAATCTGCTCAAGCTCTACCCGCCTAAATTTAGCTTAGAGGAGCTACAAGCTCAAAAGGACGAGCTGCTGGAGATACTAGATCAAATACGCGAATTTATGGAGACGGATATACCTAAGCGTGAGTTCTTAGAATCAATGCCCGAGCGTTTTTTTATTATGAGGGCGCGTAACCATACCGGCGAAGAGGTGAGCATCAATGACGCGCTTTAGATCAAAACTGACTTCGGACGAATGGCAGCAGGTACGCAGCCAGTGGGAATCTGACCCGGGCATGACATTTGTAGGGGCATCTGAGGTTGTGGAAGGCAGGATAAGCGCCTCGGCTATTGCCAAGCGTGCAAGGCGTGAAAAGTGGATAAAACGGCATGGGTTTCAGGCAGGGAGACCTGCTAAATATCGGCCTGAATTTGACCACCAAGCGCATCAGCTTTGCTTGCTAGGTGCAACAGATAAGCAGCTTGCGGAGTTTTTTGGAGTGTCCG
The DNA here is from genome assembly GCF_057475285.1 of Paenalcaligenes sp. DL 309. NCBI lineage: Bacteria > Pseudomonadati > Pseudomonadota > Betaproteobacteria > Burkholderiales > Alcaligenaceae > Paenalcaligenes > Paenalcaligenes sp. DL 309. Next base: position 10,149 of record NZ_JBYBKW010000003.1, on the reverse strand, counting down.
AGACGACCATCAATAATTGGAAGTCTGAATACGCGTCATTTCTTGAGTCCGTGAAGGGGGGGAAACTTCTAGCCGATGCTGAGGTGGCAAGCGCCTTATTTCAGAGGGCAGTGGGCTATGAGCATGAAGCGATTCACTTCGCCACAGTTGACGGTGAGGTGATACAGACTACCTATACAAAGCACTATCCGCCGGAGCCGTGGGCGGCTGCGTGGTGGCTAAAGAACAGGCAGCCCAAGCTGTGGAAAGATAAGGTGGAGGTAAAAGAAGATATAAACCTAAACGTATTCCCACCGAAAGAGCAGTTGGACGCTATTTACGAGAAAGCGCTGGCTGAGGCTGAAGAAATTGAAGAGCGTATTGTTAAAGGCCGGGCTGAGCGCCTTGGTGTTAATTTAGATGGGGTAGGCCATGACAGCGAGTAAAAATCCAAATCCGCAGACAGCATCACCTATTTTAAGTTCGCTTTGGGATGGCTTATCGCCACACCTAATCGCGTCCTTTTTTCAGTGCGATAAGGATGGTTTGCCTCTTGAGGGGCCAATAGTAAAAGCACCTTTGACCGAAGCTGAACTAGAGATGAGTCTAAATTGGCAGTCACCTTTTGAGCAAGCTGGGCCTGAAAGCAAAGCGCCTGCGCTAATGGCCATGCTGCAATCAGGCGCATTGCAGCCGTTTGCTGACATTATCCTCGGTGAGAAAAAAGAGAGCCAAGAAAACAGCAGTAGTCTAATGGCTGCGGCAAGACGTAGAGCTGACGATTTTCTCAATAAGTCTGAAGGTAGGACTGGAATAACAAAGCTCAACAGTACGCAAGTGTTCACAGGTATGCCACCAGTAAAAATACAGGTGCAAGCGTTATTTAGGGCGTGGCTTAATCCTCAGAGCGAGGTGGAAGCCCCGGTAAATCAGCTTATGGAGTGGGCTTTGCCAGAAAAGCTATCTAACGATGGCACCATTTTGACGCGCCTGGTTAACTCAACCAAAGGAGAGAGGGATGCAGTGGAGGCGCTTATGCCTTCCGTTTCGCCCGTAATGATTGGCTTCGCTTATAAGGGCCGCATGTTTGCGCCTATGGTGATTGAGTCCATTGGCCAGCCTTTATCGTCACCGGTGGACAGCTCAGGCAAATTTGTTGAAATGCTAGTACCCATGACTATCAGCTCATTGACTGCAATAGATAAGGAAGACTGGCAAAACATCACAAAGAGCAATCTATGACTTTTTCAATTACAAACCCATCTCGCGACGGGAGGGATTAGCGGAAGTTAGGCATTACTTTCTAAAAGACTTATTTTAGACAGTAACCCGTATTGGCAGCTCACACCGTAAAGGCGTGGGCTTTTCCTCAATTTGAGGCAAAGGCGCGTACGTGATGGGGCGCAGAAGATCAGCCCAAGTTTGGATCGGTCTTTTGCTCACAGGCGCGTACGTGGTGGGACACCCAGAGCTTTTTGATAAATTTATCGTAAAGTCGCTCACAGGCGTGTATGTGATAGGACGCAGCAAGACATAACGCAGATTTGCGTTGTGCATTGAGATAGGCTCAGATTTGAGCGCACCGCCGCAATGATGGGTTCCAAAATGGAAACAACTGCGCACCTTTCGCGCACCATCGTCACGCGCTTTGAGTGCGCGAAACCACACTAAACGCGTAATACTAAAACAATCCCATGCAATCATTAGAAATAGATTAATCCTAGCAAAAGTGGTTCTAAGTCACTATTGGCTGTATTTGCGAAAACTTTTCGTTTACCTAGTTAGTAGATGCGGGATTTTCCCGCTTTGTAGTAACCAGTGACTAATCGCGTTCGAGACCCCCGTATTGGTGTTCTGGGGAAACACCCCATGCAAGCCCCTTTAAGAGGTGTGCAAACATCAACGCAGCTTTGCGCTAATGCTCACCATCGAGGCTTAGCGATTTGAAATCGCATACCCTAAGCTGACCACCGCCGCATTAATTAAAGAGGGGACGTAAAACTTTTACGACTGGCAGCACTCAATGCGCCCAGTAGTGGTAATAAGGCAAAAACCGCATGTTTTTTTATAAGTGACGGTATTTTTGACGGTATTTATTTTTTACGCCTTTCGCAAGGCCTTTGTTTGTAAGGGTTACGGGCTTTGATGTGAATACTGTCGGGCAATATTTCAAAGCGGCTCAGAGTTTATTCTGAGCCGCTTTTTTATTTTAGTGTGAGTTTTCCTCATACTTTTTTAAATATTCCTCAAACGAAGGCTCATTTTCAGCGGCTTCAATTTCTTTTTGCTGCGCAATGGATTTTATGGCGGCGACTTCTAGGGCCACTTTCTCAGCCGCGGGTAGCTCGGCTTGGAGTAAGGTTTGTTTATGAGCTTGGCTTTGGGCATAGGTGAAATCTACAAAGCTTTGGCCTGAGTCTTTGATTTGTTGTAGCAGTTGGGCAGAAGGGCACAGACTAGAGTCTTGGACTTTAGCCAACTGTACTTGTAGAGCCTCTTGGTACAGAGATTCTCCAGAATCTTTATCAAAGAGTTCAGCATAAGGCTGCATAGAAATAAGTATGTCTTCGGCCCAGTTTTTGAGCTCTACCTCTTGCTTATGCTGATTACGTAATAATAAACCAGGCTTGCGACCTTCAATCACTACTTTTGCAAAGTTGTTTTTACTATCTTGGCAAAAACCACCCTCTGGGAATATAGGGCTAGGTTCAGTGGCACAAAATAATAAAAAAGCATCTAAAAAACGTGCACTGTCTGCTGATAGACCAATAGGGTCAAAAGGATCTACGTCTAAGCAGCGTACTTCTATGTATTCCACGCCGTCATTGGCTAAGGCAGTAGAAGGGCGTTCATCTGCTTTAGGGGTACGCTTAGGACGGATATTTGAATAATATTCGTTTTCAATTTGCAAAATGTTGGTATTGAGTTGTATGCGCTCACCATCGCGGTGTGTGCCTATGGCTGCGTAAGCAGGCCACGAGGTACTGGACGCATGTCGTATGCGCAATAAAAAGGTGTCTAGATCGTTATAACAAAGCTGCAGCTCAGCTTGGGCTTCTTTATTTTGATAGCCCAGATCGCTCATGCGTAAGCTGGTGGCCCAAGGTAAACAGTAAGTGTCAGGAGCCACCTCTTCTAAAGGCAGGTTATGGTTACCTAAAAAATCTTTAGATATCACGGGCGAGGCACCGAATAAATACATTAATAGCCATGAGTAACGAGTGAAGTTACGTATCAGAGCTAAATAACCATTAGAGCGTTTTTCTTGCAAGGTACCACCATCTACGCCCAGTTTTTGCCACAGCGCATCAGGTAAAGAGTAATTATAATGCACGCCAGCAATGCACTGCATACGCTTACCGTAGCGCTCGGCTAAGCCGCGTCGGTAAATATGCTTAAACATGCCAGCGTTAGAAGGGCCATACCAGCCGATTTTTATATCAGGCTCTGGAGGCAACTGGGCGGGCATGGATTGGTTCCACATCACTTCATCGCCTAAGTGTTGCGTCACAAAGGTGTGCACATGCAATAACTCACTGCGTAATTGCTCTACTGAGTTGCGAGGGGCTGTGATGAGCTCAAGCAGAGCCTCTGCGTAGTCAGTGGTAATGCGACTATTACATAGGGTGGAGCCTAAAGCGGTAGGATGGAGAGTGGAAGCTAAAAATTTAGCGGTATTAACTCGCAAGCCCTCTTTTTCTACACCACGGCGTATATCGCCTAGCAGTGGGAGGTTAGCGGCTAAAGTATTTATGTGTTGGCTACTGGATGTCATTACCTGAATTCACTTATTACTGACTAATTATGCCTTGATTGTAATGGGCATTACCATTTAAGGGAACGTTCACAGAGTTCAAGGAGGTGATTAGTTCTGTAATGGTTTAAAAATAGAGCTATGAAAGGCTTTGGCGATAGCGGCATAGCGATTTGGTGCATCTAATTTTCTGCAAGCATTGCGTAAATGAAAATTGATGGTGTGATGACTTAATCCCATTATGATAGCGATTTCTTCAGAAGTTTTACCTAAGGCAGCCCAATGTAAACAATCATGTTCTCTCGGGCTTAAAGATGATTTATTAAACATAGCTATATCCTTTCTGTACTCAGTAAATTGATTCACCGAGGTATCAAATTGTTACGGTAGGGTAAATTGTTTGCTGAAAAGAAAAATAGCTCAAGTTTTTACACCTAGGGCTAATCCTTAGGTATATATATCAATAGGCAAAATATTGAAATATAGGTAGGCATCTGGATTTTGTTGGTGGAGGTGCTACACTTATCTGTATTTCTTTGTCAGCGCCGATTTGCTTGATCTGCTTGCGGGCGCCCCATAAATCCAGCTAAAGAGGTCCTCTTATGGTCTCAAATAACTCTCCAAATTCTTCTGCCACAGTCTCTCTTGATATTCCCGAAGGTTCAGTAGGCGTAGTCACGCCTGAAATACTTGCCTTTGATGAACCGTTGCATTTATCAAGTGGTCAAGTGTTGCCGCAATACGAGCTGGCCTTTGAAACTTATGGCAAGCTTAATCACAAACGTAATAATGCTGTTTTAGTCTGCCACGCTTTAAATGCTTCGCACCATGTAGCGGGTATAGATTCTCACGACCCTAAAAATGTGGGGTGGTGGGATAATATGGTGGGTCCAGGCAAAGCCCTAGATACCGATCGATTTTTTGTGATCGGTGTCAATAATATTGGTTCTTGTTTTGGCTCAACGGGGCCTGCTTCTATTAATCCTGATACCGGTAAACCTTGGGGTGCACAGTTTCCTTTACTTACCGTAGAGGATTGGGTGCGGGCTCAGGCGCGTTTGGCTGATTATTTAGGTATTAAAAAATTTGCTGCTGTAATGGGTGGCTCTTTAGGCGGTATGCAGGCATTAAGTTGGGCTATTACCTGCCCTGATCGCCTTGAAAACTGCATAGTAATTGCCAGCACCTCACGGTTAAGCGCACAAAATATCGCTTTCAATGAAGTAGCTAGACGCGCCATTATTACAGATCCGGATTTTCACGAAGGAGATTATTACAGTCGTAATACTATCCCGAAAAAAGGGTTATCAGTAGCCCGCATGGTGGGGCATATTACCTATCAATCTGATGAGCTGATGTCAGAGAAATTTGGTCGAGCCCAGCAAAACCCAACGGATGATGGAGCCTATCGTTACGATTATGACGTGGAGTTTGCTATAGAGTCATACTTGCGTTATCAAGGAGAAAAGTTCTCTAATTATTTTGATGCCAATACGTATTTATTATTAACCCGCACCTTAGATTATTTTGATCCGTCACGTGATTTTAACGGAGATTTAGCGCGTGGTTTAGCGGCAGCAAAAGCTAAGTTTTTACTGGTTTCTTTCACCACAGATTGGCGATTCACGCCCCAACGCTCTCGAGAAATTGTGCAAGCGTTGTTAAAAAACAAACGTTCTGTGACCTATGCCGAGATCGACGCACCCCATGGGCATGATGCTTTTTTATTAGACGATCAAAATTACCACGGCGTGGTGCAGGGCTATTATGATCAAATTGCGGAGCAGTTAGGATTAGGCGCCAGGCAACGCACCACAGGGGTTTTAGCATGAATCAGCTAATAAATAATACAACTAATGCCGTCAACTTAGCGCAGCGCCCTGATTTAGTACGTATAGCGGGCTGGATAGAACCTTCCACGCGTGTTTTGGATTTAGGTTGTGCAGACGGGAAGCTCTTAGCACATCTGCAGCAAACTAAAAATGTACAAGCCGCAGGTATAGAACGAGACCCTCAAGCAATGGTGGCTAGCGTGCGCCGAGGCGTGCCGGTTATTCAACAAGACTTAGAAGAAGGCTTAGCATTGTTTGAAGATCAGCACTTTGATACGGTAGTGCTTTCTAAAACCTTGCAGTCTATGCTTAATACTGAGCATATACTGCGTGAAATGGCGCGCGTAGCACGTTACGGCATTGTGTCTTTTCCTAACTTTGGGCATTGGTCGCACGGTTTATCTATATTAGCGGGGCGCATGCCCGTATCTAAAGAAATGCCCTACGAGTGGTATAACACCCCTAATATTCATCTTTGTACGCTTAGAGATTTTCAGGATTTGGCTAAATCATTAGGCTTACACATTACCGATCGAGTGGTGTTTGCGGGTAAAAAAGAAACAAGTTTATTACCTAGCTTGCGCGGTACATTAGCCGTCTATAGGTTTGAATCTCCTCATGCTGCACGTTAAGACCGGCGGCTACTTTTGTGTCTAATGTTTATTTTAGCCCGCGAGTTCTTCCTTTATTGGTCTTAGGTTTTGCCAGTGGTCTGCCTTTAGCTTTAACGAGTGGCACTTTACAAGCGTGGGCCACCGTAGCTGGGGTTTCTTTAACGCAAATTGGTTTTTTAACATTGGTGGGCTCTGCCTATACCTTAAAATTTTTATGGGCCCCACTTATAGATCGCTACGCTGTACCTATATTAGGGCGCAGACGAGGTTGGATAGCGCTTAGCCAGCTGTTACTTGGGGTGTCTATAGCGGTTATGGGCAGCTTTGATCCGGCGGGGCAGCTGGGGATTATTGCGTTTCTAGCGGTTTTTGTGGCGTTTATGTCGGCCACCCAAGATATTGCTTTTGATGCTTACAGCACAGATGTGCTGCGTAATAATGAGCGCGCGGCAGGGGCTGCAGTTAAAGTTTTGGGGTATCGATTAGCCATGATTGTGTCTAGCGGCTTGGCCTTGATTATTGCTGATCAATGGTTGGGTTGGGGGGGGATGTATTTATTAATGGGCGCCATTATGGTGCTCTGTGCCCTAGCAACCTTTTTGGCGCCTGAACCAGAGGTTGCCGTTACGCCACCGCTTTCCTTAGGTCGTGCTGTTGTAGACCCTTTGAGGGAGTTTTTTCAACGTCCCGAGGCCATCAGTTTATTGGTGTTAATTGTTTTGTATAAATTAGGTGATGCCTTTGCCGGCGCCTTATCTACCACTTTTCTCATTCGTGGGGCAGGTTTTGGTGTGGCTGAAGTGGGTACGGTCAATAAGATTTTTGGTTTAGCTGCAACCGTGGTTGGCGCCTTAATAGGTGGTGGCCTTATGGCGCGCTTAGGCCTATATAGATCGCTAATGTTGTTTGGTTTATTACAAGCAGTATCCAACTTTGGTTATTGGGTTTTGGCGGTAAGTGAGCCCCATATTTTTATGATGAGCGTGGTGGTGGCTATTGAAAATTTATGTGGTGGTATGGGCACTGCTGCTTTTGTGGCTTTATTAATGGCTTTATGCCAACAACAGTTTTCTGCTACGCAATTTGCTCTGTTATCTGCCTTGTCAGCGGTAGGGCGTACTTATTTAGCCGGGCCTTTAACTCCTCCTTTGGTTGAATCCTTAGGCTGGCCTAGTTTTTTCTTGGTTACCGTGGTGTTAGCCTTACCCGGACTTTGGTTATTGTGGCGTAAACGCGCTGCTATATCTGCTTTAGATACACCTATTTCATCATGATGCTTTTAATATTTTATTTAATCGCTATTACAGCAGAAGCTATGACAGCTGCACTGGCTGCTGGTAAGCGTGATATGGATTGGGTAGGTGTGTGTGTAATTGCCTGTATTACGGCACTGGGAGGCGGTTCAGTACGTGATGTGGTGCTGGGGCATTATCCCCTAGTATGGGTTACCCACCCCGAATACTTATGGCTAACAGCAGGTGCGGCTATTTTTACGGCTTTAACAGCACGTATGATGCGTCATCTAAATAAGTTGTTTTTAGCCTTAGATGCCCTAGGATTAGTGACTTTTACGGTAATTGGCTGTCAAATTGCGCTGGAAATGGAATTGCCCATTACCATTATATTACTTAGTGGCATGATGACTGGCTGTGCGGGGGGAGTGCTGCGCGATATGATGTGCGGCGATATTCCGCTGTTATTTCGTAAAGAAATGTATGCAAGTGTATCGATGGTAACAGGTGGTTTGTATTTAGGCGCTATCCATTTAGAGCTAGGGGAGTTAGCTAGCATGTTGATTCCTATGGGGATTGGCCTAATTTTCCGCTTTTTAGCGCTACGCTTTAATTGGCAGATGCCACGTTTTGTCTATAGAGACGATTGGCATTAGCCCTATTGCCTTATCTAGCTATTAATGAGACATTTAGTTCCACAAATTTGAATAAAAATCATGAATAGGTGGAGATGGATTTATGAAGATAAGGCGATTTACAGCATTATCCGCAGCACTCTTGCTAACGGGTATAGGTATGGCGGGAGCACAGCAAGCTGGTGATGTCAGTCAGATACCGGAGAAAATCTACTATGGTGGTCCTATTGTGACCATGAATGATGATGCCTTAATGGCAGAAGCGGTAGCCATTAAAGATGGCAAAATCATAGCAGTAGATAGGTTACGCACTATTGAAGCAATGGCGGATGAAAAAACAGAGCGTGTGGACTTAAAAGGTAAAACCATGATGCCAGGTTTTATCGATGCGCATAGTCATTTCTTGGCTACCGGTTCTAATGCGTTAGTGAAGGTTGACCTTAACTCTCCTCCTATTGGTGATGTTAAAAATATTGACGACATCATCAAAAAACTTAAAACGCGAGTGGCTGACACTAAAGAAGGGGGTGTCATTTTAGGTTCTGGTTATGATGACACGCTAGTTACGGAAATGCGTCATCCAACTAAAGAGGATTTGGATAAAGTTTCTACAGAGTTTCCTGTCATTATTACGCACATATCAGGCCATTTAGCCTCAGGCAACACCAAAGCCTTAGAAATGGCAGAAATTAATAGTGATACAGCTAACCCCGATGGCGGACGCATCACTAAAAATGAGAAAGGTGAGCCCACAGGGGTTATGCAGGGTAATGCTACGGCCTTACTTTATAAGTTAATCCCTGAAAGCAAAGAAGAGGATTGGGTGGCTGCTATTGCAAAAGGTTCAGAAATATGGGCAGCAGCAGGCTTTACCACAGCTTCTGATAATTTTGTTAGTCCTAACCAAATTAACTACTTCAAAGCGGCGTTAGATAGTGGTGATCAAACAGTACGCGTTAATTTCTGGCCTCGAGTACGTAGCGTAGAGGCCGTGCATGCTTTTCCAGCCGTGCAATCTGGTACGGATATAAGTGATGGTAAACGTATGCTGGTACAAGGGCCGGTAAAATTTACAATTGATGGTTCACCTCAAGGTTATACGGCTCATTTTTCTGAGCCATACACCACGCAGCGCCCTGAGGATGATGGCGAGTATCGCGGCTTTGCTTATTGGGATGATCGCGATGAAATTTTTGATATCATCGAGCAATTACACACGGATGGCTATCAACTCACTATTCATGGTAATGGGGATCAAGGTATTCAAGATATTCTTGATGCTTATTCCGCAGCCCAACGTGCTCATCCTCGCAAGGATGCACGCCATGGTGTGATTCATGCACAGTTCACTAGACCAGATCAATTAGTCCAGATGGCGGCTTTAAATGTTTCACCTAGTTTCTTTATAGGTCATACGTTTTTTTGGGGCGATCGCCATAAAAACATATTTTTTGGCCCACACCGCGCTAATCACATGAGCCCACTTCAAGGGGCTTTAGACGAAGGGTTGATTTTCTCCACGCATACAGATACGTATATTACGCCTATAGATGGTATACAGATGGTTTGGTCTTCAGTGAACCGTATGTCTACGGGAGGTGATGTCATTGGGGAAGATCAGCGTATTAATCCTTATGATGCCTTAAAAGCGATTACTATTAATGCCGCTTGGCAATTTTTTGAGGAAGACATCAAAGGCAGCATTGAGCCAGGTAAGCTCGCTGATTTTGTGATTCTTTCGGGTAATCCTTTAACTGTGGCTCATAACGACCCCATGAAAATCAAAGACATTAAAGTGCTTGAAACTATTGTGGGGGGCGATACGGTGTTTAAGGGTGAGTCAGAGAGTATTGTTGCCAAACATTTTTCTGACTAAGTTTATTAGATTTACCAAAATGCGCGGAAAGCCTCGTCGTTTAGGGCGAGGAAGAATAGCGCGGACGGCAACGCCGTCCTTTGATACTACGTTTGAGGCTACGGTGGCGTTTGCTGACGAACTCATGCCAAACGGCGAGCAACAGCGCGCAATGCGTCGTTTCGCTGGGTCGTGTCGTTTTGTATTCAATAAGGCCTTGGCGTTGCAACAAGCTCGCTACGCAGAAG